>NZ_JBJYIN010000001.1:0-430058 GCF_046237015.1 Pectobacterium hainanensis | reverse complement strand
AACCGCCGACCCCCTCCTTGTAAGGGAGGTGCTCTCCCAGCTGAGCTAATCACCCTCGCTGTGTGGAGTCGCATTATAGGGATAGTTGAAAGTGAGTCAACGCTTTTTAAACCTAAAACGCGTGTTCGTTGTAAAATTAGTCAGGGCGATTTATTTCTGGCCGAGGATGCCGCTTGTTTACTCAATTCTATGCGGAATAGCGCGATTCTGAATGTAATAAACGTCAGCACGGTGTGTTACGGCGTTGAGGAATCGAGGCAGAATGATAGAATGTTGCCCACTTTTGTTATTTGAACTTCATGCTGGCATGTGCCGACATAAGTTGCGTAATAAGGCTTTAATCCCAAATGAAAATCAAAACCCGTTTCGCACCCAGTCCAACCGGCTACCTGCATGTCGGTGGTGCCCGTACTGCACTCTATTCCTGGCTCTTTGCCCGCCATCAGGATGGTGAATTTGTTCTGCGTATTGAAGATACGGATCTGGAGCGTTCAACACAGGAAGCGATTGATGCCATTATGGATGGTATGAACTGGCTGAATCTGGATTGGGATGAAGGCCCGTACTATCAGACCAAACGTTTCGATCGCTATAACGCGGTTATCGATCAAATGTTGGAAAATGATACGGCCTATAAATGCTACTGTTCGAAAGAGCGACTGGAAGCATTGCGTGAAAAGCAGATGGCGAATGGTGAAAAACCACGTTATGACGGCCATTGCTGTGATTCTCACGAACACCATGCTGATGATGAACCTCACGTGGTTCGTTTCCGTAATCCGCAAAGTGGTTCCGTTATTTTTAACGATCGTATCCGTGGGCCGATCGAGTTCAGTAATCAGGAACTCGATGACTTAATTATTCGTCGTACCGATGGTTCCCCGACCTATAACTTCTGTGTTGTGATCGATGACTGGGATATGGAAATCACGCATGTGATTCGCGGTGAAGACCATATCAATAATACGCCTCGCCAAATCAATATATTGAAAGCGCTTGGGGCGCCTGTACCCGAATATGCGCATGTTTCCATGATTCTTGGGGATGATGGTAAGAAACTGTCTAAACGTCATGGTGCCGTTGGTGTCATGCAGTATCGTGATGACGGTTATCTGCCAGAGGCGTTACTTAACTATCTGGTACGGTTGGGGTGGTCGTCTGGCGATCAGGAAATTTTCTCTATCGATGAGATGAAAACACTCTTCTCCCTTGATGCTGTCAGCAAATCTGCCAGTGCGTTCAATACTGAAAAATTGCAATGGTTGAACCATCATTATATTAATCATCTGCCGCCAGAATATGTGGCGACGCACTTATCGTGGCATATTGAGCAAGCCGGAATTGATACCCGTACCGGGCCACAATTAAGTGAGTTGGTGACGCTGCTAGGGGAACGTTGCAAGACGTTGAAGGAAATGGCTGCGTCCTGTCGTTACTTTTACGAAGATTTTGAACAGTTTGATGCCGATGCCGCGAAGAAACACTTGCGTCCGGTTGCTCGTCAGCCGCTTGAACTGGTGCGTGCTAAATTAGCTGCCATAACTGACTGGACGGCAGAAAATATTCATCATGCCATTCAGGGAACGGCTGATGAACTGGGGCAGGGGATGGGAAAAGTCGGTATGCCACTACGCGTTGCTGTCACCGGTGCAGGTCAGTCTCCAGGTGTCGATGTCACAGTACAAGCGGTGGGACAACAGCGTTCTCTGGCCAGGATTGATAAAGCTCTGGCCTTTATTACTGAACGTGAAAGCCAGCAGTAATATTTGTTTGTTTCTGGTAGCTGATAAACTGACCCCGGTGCTTACCGGGGTTTATTTTATGGTGCAGTGTTTGTGACGGCATTATTATTGCCCTGCGATCACTACCGCTTTTTCTATGGCATCAGGGATAACGCTGCCATGATTCTTACCTGGAAACTGAATGAACTCAGTATTGGTTCCCTGTTCCTTTAATTGCGCTGCCAGCTCTCTCGCTTTCGTTACCATTTTTCTTTGCGCCTTTCGTTGTGCCCGTTTGGCGTTATCGGCACGTTGTGTTGCACCGGCGTTGTCTGGCTTATTTTCATACTCGCCTACACTCAATGTAATAGACTGTGGCGGTGTTGATAGAAATGGCGTTTTTGCCGGTATCACTACGCCGTTTCCCCACCAGATGGATGGACTGGCAGCGACATAGCGCTGAAAAGATTCACTGTGGTTAAATAGCGTATAAAGCGTAAATAATCCGCCGAAAGAATGTCCCGCAAGCGTTTGTCTCTGGGTATCAACCTGATAACGCACTTCGATCCAGGGTTTCACTTGGTTTTGCAAAAATTGATAAAAATCTTCTGCTTGCCCGCCTGCGGCAAAATCAGGATCGCGGATCGGTGTTGGTGGCGTATAGTCTCGTGTCCTGGCCGGAACGTCATAAGCTTGGGTTATCTGATAGCCAATGGCGACAATAAGTGGTGCAGGGCCATTTTCTTCTTTGTAGCTGTTTACGGCAAAGGGGAACTGTGCATTGCCGTCGAGCATATAAAGGATGGGATATCCTTTATCGGAGGCGGTCTGACGAGGTAGGGCGACGAAAAGGCGATAGCCATATTGCTTGTCACTTTGTATGTCAAAGTGCTGAATGTCGAAATTGCGTTGTGCCTGTTCGCTGATGACCGGGATACTCGGTTGTGCCTGAACGGGCAAGATACTGGAAACCATCAATGTAAGAGCAATCATAGGAAAATATCGCATGTGTTGGCTTTTTGGATGTGTTGGTTTGATATGCCAAAGATGATAATCAATCACGTTCTCATTATCAGCATTTTTATCACCTTTGATTTAGACGATGGATATTTCAGTAAAATTTTGCAAAAGACCTGTAGTATTTTATCTGCTATAGCGGATGGGTGGCGGCTTTTTCAGCGGTTGAAAGCCTAAAAAGATTTAGCCGTTGACACTGTTCAATGGGTTTCATATTATGCGACCCGTTCGCACAGTGTTGTATTGAATTTTGCCGCTGTGAAAGGGGCTATAGCTCAGCTGGGAGAGCGCTTGCATGGCATGCAAGAGGTCAGCGGTTCGATCCCGCTTAGCTCCACCAAACTCTTATGGTTTGGTTATATGACAGATTTCCAGCATAACGAACATTCCACATCTGTGGGGCTATAGCTCAGCTGGGAGAGCGCTTGCATGGCATGCAAGAGGTCAGCGGTTCGATCCCGCTTAGCTCCACCAAATCAAAAGCCTTCCTTACGTTTTTATTCCCCCCTTGATTGTTCGTAATTCTTTCTAGTTCTTCATTAATCATGATGTTTTCATAACGAGGCTGTAGTTTGACTGCCCCGGAAATGAAGGCAGCCTATTATCATTTGTTTTCTGGCAAGTGCGGTGTCCAATCGATAGGCGCTAGTCCCTGTTTCTCCAGAAGTTGATTGGCTTGCGAGAAATGCTTACACCCTAAAAAGCCACGATGTGCTGATAGTGGCGAAGGATGCGGTGATTTTAAAATATGGTGGCGCTGGCGATCGATGATGTTACCTTTTTTCTGTGCGTGAGAGCCCCATAACAAAAAAACAATTCCTTCTCGATTTTCATTCAATGCGGCAATCACGCGGTCAGTGAATGTCTCCCAACCCAAATTAGCATGCGAATGCGCTTGACCGGCTTCGACGGTTAATACGGTATTGAGCAACAAGACGCCTTGTTCTGCCCAGCTTTGCAGAAAGCCATGATGTGGGATTTCAAATCCGGGGATGTCCGTCGCCAGTTCTTTATAGATGTTTACAAGTGATGGTGGTGCGGGAATCCCTGGCCGAACAGAAAATGACAAGCCATGAGCTTGATTGGGGCCATGGTAGGGATCTTGCCCCAGAATGACGACTTTGACCTGATGCAATTCTGTGAAACGGAATGCATTAAATACGTCTTTTTGTGGCGGATAAATCGTTTTTCCGGCTGCGCGCTCTTTGCCAATGAACTCAAGCGTGTTGACAAAATAAGGTTGTTGTTTTTCTTGTGCCAGCACATCGTGCCAGGTAGGAGACATTGCCATGATGCACTCTTTGTTTTCAGAAGAAATGTTCATGCTGGTAGCTTACCGATCAATTGTGTTGAGGTAAAACCCTGAGGTAAGAAAACAGTTTGCCAGGGAGATTTTTTGAAAAAAAATTGAAAATTTACAAAAATATTTGCAGTAAGTCATGGTGGCTAAATTGATGTAAAACAATTAATTGCTGGCGTTGACTGTGTTTGTGGGTTTTATAAATTGATTTAAATCAAGGATTGTCGTGCATTGTACTGGTATACAGGAGTCAGATTCAGTTGATTTTATACAATCGTTACTATTAATAGCAGTTTGTTACTGATACCGATTTTCAATTAAGACAATAACACGCCGTTTTACGGAGGCAATAATGGTTACTGGTATTCAAATCACCAAAGCGAATAATAGCGCATTGATCAATTCTTTCTGGCTGTTGGATGAAGAAAAATCTCAGGCGCGCTGTGTTTGTGCAAAATCCGGCTATAGCGAAGATGAAGTTGTTACGCTCAGCGATCTGGGCCAGATCGAATATCGTGAAATCCCACTGGAAATCAAACCTGAAGTGCGTGTGGAAGGTGGTCAGCATCTAAACGTGAATGTTCTGCGCCGTGAAACGTTGGAAGATGCGGTTAAGCATCCTGAAAAGTATCCGCAACTGACCATCCGTGTTTCTGGCTATGCTGTGCGTTTTAATTCTTTGACGCCAGAGCAACAGCGTGACGTGATTACTCGTACTTTTACAGAAAGCCTGTAAGTAGCGAATGTCGTTTCATCTGAGTCAAGGCAAGAAAACGAAAGCGTAATGCCAACCGTTTAAGATTTGCCCAACTCGGCATGATATAAAAAAGGTTCATGATTTCATGAGCCTTTTTTCTTTTTTAGCCGATTGGTTCTATTCATCTCAGCATGCCAAAATGGAATTAACAGGTGTTATCAGTGGTTTCCCTTTCTTGATTGCGCAATCTTGCGCTTGTTACAACCATGTCTTGTTACAACCATGTAGATAGTCGACTTCTCTATACCATAATGGCGACGGCTCATGATGTTTTTCGTCTGTAAATGACGTGCTTTGCACTATGATTAGAGAATAGCGCTGCCTGAGTATCGGAGAGTTATTGCGGATAACCCTTTAATATAAAACAATTGATAGTGTAAGCTTGAAAATTGATAGGTGAGCCCCAAATAGTTGCAATAACGGCGGCGCGTGAGGGAGTTTCACATAATCCAATGGTTATGTTGATGAGCGGTGCCAGTGCGTGAGCATAGTCATCGCCCCTTATCTCAAGTAGAATCGGGTGGGAATGGCGCCGGACGCATTTTATCTAGGAGACGTGAATGTCATACAGTGGCGAACAAGAAAGACAGGCACCTCATATGGCTTTAGTGCCGATGGTGGTTGAACAAACCTCTCGTGGGGAGCGTTCTTACGATATTTATTCTCGTCTGCTAAAAGAACGGATCATCTTCCTGACGGGTCAGGTCGAAGATCACATGGCGAACCTGATTGTGGCCCAGATGTTGTTTCTGGAAGCTGAGAATCCGGAAAAAGATATATTTCTGTACATTAACTCTCCAGGTGGCGTCATTACTGCTGGTATGTCTATTTATGACACGATGCAGTTCATTAAACCTGACGTTAGCACTATCTGTATGGGTCAGGCCTGTTCTATGGGGTCGTTCCTGTTAGCTGCGGGTGCAAAAGGTAAACGTATCTGTTTGCCTAATTCCCGGGTGATGATTCATCAGCCTCTGGGCGGGTTCCAAGGGCAGGCAACGGATATTGAAATCCATGCCAAAGAAATACTTAAAGTAAAAGCCAGAATGAATGAATTACTGGCAAAACATACTGGGCAACCTATTGATGTTATAGAGAGAGACACTGAGCGTGACCGTTTCCTCTCTGCCAATGAGGCAGTAGACTATGGTCTGGTAGACTCAGTATTCACGCACCGTGAATAATACTCTGCTAATGTTAACAGTCTATAGTGGCTAAAGATCAGTGTGCGACCGATGGTCTGTGATGCGGTGCTTTTTGCGCGTATTGGCTATAAATATCGGCGTTCGCTGTAGCGGTATCGCTGTGGTTGGCCTGCGGGCAAAAGACTAAGAAGAGGTTTGACTGATGACAGATAAGCGCAAAGACGGTTCAGGAAAGTTGCTGTACTGCTCTTTCTGCGGCAAAAGCCAGCATGAAGTGCGAAAGCTGATTGCCGGGCCGTCAGTGTATATCTGCGATGAATGTGTGGACTTATGCAACGACATCATTCGCGAAGAAATTAAAGAGGTGGCACCGCATCGTGAACGCAGTGCGTTGCCGACACCGCACGAAATTCGCCGACATCTTGATGATTATGTTATCGGTCAGGAGCAGGCCAAAAAAGTATTGTCCGTTGCGGTATATAATCATTACAAGCGGTTACGCAATGGCGACAGCAGTAATGGTATTGAATTAGGTAAAAGTAATATTCTGCTGATTGGCCCGACCGGTAGTGGTAAAACCCTGCTGGCTGAGACGCTGGCGCGTTTTCTGGATGTGCCATTTACGATGGCTGATGCCACGACATTAACTGAAGCTGGTTATGTTGGGGAAGACGTCGAAAATATCATTCAGAAACTGTTGCAGAAATGTGATTACGATGTGCAGAAAGCACAACGTGGTATTGTCTATATCGATGAAATTGATAAGATTTCTCGTAAATCAGACAACCCATCAATCACACGTGACGTCTCTGGTGAAGGGGTTCAGCAAGCCTTGCTGAAACTGATCGAAGGGACTATCGCCGCTGTGCCGCCGCAAGGTGGACGTAAGCATCCCCAACAGGAGTTTTTGCAGGTAGATACCTCTAAGATCCTGTTTATCTGTGGCGGGGCGTTTGCCGGTTTGGACAAAGTGATTGAACAGCGTACCGATACGGGGCGCGGTATTGGCTTTGGCGCGACGGTAAAAGGTTCTGAGGAAAAAGCCACCGAAGGCGAATTGCTGGGGCAAGTCGAACCGGGCGATTTGATTAAATTTGGTTTGATCCCTGAGTTTATCGGTCGTCTTCCAGTCGTTGCGACGCTTAGAGAACTGAGTGAAGAAGCGTTGATTCAAATTCTGCGGGAACCGAAAAACGCGCTGACCAAGCAATATCAGGCGCTGTTTAATCTGGAAGGCGTGGAGTTGGAATTCCGTGATGAAGCGTTAACGGCAATCGCCAAAAAAGCGATGGTTCGTAAAACCGGTGCTCGTGGTTTGCGCTCCATTGTTGAAGCGGCGTTACTGGATACAATGTACGATCTGCCATCGCTGGAGAGTGTCGATAAGGTGGTCATTGATGAATCGGTGATTGCCGGTCAATCTGAACCTCTGCTGATCTACGGCAAGCCTGAAGCTCAACAGGCATCTGGTGAATAATTAGCCAAAAAAACAGTCTTGAAAGATGAAAATGGGGGATTTTATCCCCCATTCGCTTTTACACGCATTCTGGTCGTTGAATGTAAGATATTTATCCCCATATACTCGAATACCTATTTGGTGAAACCCGTGAAGTTCGTGTTTCACGAGATTCCCTTAACCTGGCGGAAACGAAACTAAGAGAGAGCTCTATGAACCCTGAGCGTTCCGAACGCATAGAAATCCCCGTATTGCCGCTGCGCGATGTGGTGGTTTATCCGCACATGGTCATTCCGTTGTTTGTTGGTCGGGAGAAGTCAATTCGGTGTCTTGAAGCCGCAATGGATCATGATAAAAAGATCATGCTGGTGGCACAGAAAGAGGCCTCAACGGATGAGCCAAGTATTAACGATCTTTTCTCGGTAGGGACGGTAGCCTCAATTCTTCAAATGCTGAAACTGCCTGATGGCACAGTCAAAGTGCTGGTCGAAGGGCTGCAACGTGCGCGTATTACGACACTGTCTGACAGTGGTGAGCATTTTGCTGCGCAGGCGGAATATCTGGACTCACCGGCGATTGATGAGCGTGAGCAAGAGGTATTAATGCGTACCGCCATCAATCAGTTTGAGGGATACATCAAACTGAATAAAAAGATCCCGCCAGAAGTTCTGACCTCACTGAACAGCATTGATGACGCAGCACGTTTGGCTGATACCATTGCCGCACATATGCCGCTGAAACTTGCCGATAAGCAGTCTGTACTCGAAATGTCTGATATTACCGAGCGTCTCGAGTATCTGATGGCGATGATGGAATCTGAAATTGACCTGTTGCAGGTCGAAAAACGAATCCGTAGTCGCGTCAAGAAGCAAATGGAAAAAAGTCAGCGTGAGTACTATCTGAATGAGCAAATGAAAGCGATTCAGAAAGAGCTTGGCGAGATGGACGATGCGCCTGACGAGCATGAAGCGCTGAAACGTAAGATAGAAGCTGCGAAGATGCCGAAGGACGCGCGCGAAAAAGCAGAAGCAGAGTTGCAGAAGCTGAAAATGATGTCTCCCATGTCGGCTGAAGCGACCGTTGTCCGTAGCTATATTGACTGGATGATTCAGGTTCCCTGGAACGCCCGCAGCAAAGTGAAGAAAGATTTGCTGAAGGCTGAGGAAATGCTGGATACCGATCACTATGGTCTTGAGCGTGTGAAAGAACGCATTCTGGAATATCTCGCTGTACAAAGTCGTGTCAGCAAGATCAAAGGGCCGATTCTTTGCCTGGTAGGGCCTCCTGGGGTGGGTAAGACCTCTTTGGGGCAATCGATCGCTAAAGCGACAGGACGCCAGTATGTGCGTATGGCGTTGGGTGGGGTGCGTGATGAAGCTGAAATCCGTGGGCATCGCCGTACCTATATCGGTTCAATGCCGGGTAAGTTGATTCAGAAAATGGCAAAAGTGGGCGTGAAAAACCCGCTGTTTCTGTTGGATGAGATCGACAAAATGTCTTCTGATATGCGTGGCGATCCGGCCTCAGCTTTGTTAGAAGTGCTTGATCCAGAACAGAATGTTGCTTTTAACGATCACTACCTGGAAGTGGATTACGATCTGTCCGATGTGATGTTTGTTGCGACATCGAACTCGATGAACATTCCCGCGCCATTGCTCGATAGAATGGAAGTGATTCGCCTTTCTGGTTATACCGAGGATGAAAAACTCAACATTGCCAAACAGCACCTTTTGGCAAAACAAATTGAGCGTAACGCGTTGAAAGAAGGCGAATTGTCGGTAGAAGATAGTGCGATTGTCGGCATTATTCGTTACTACACCCGCGAAGCTGGCGTGCGTAGCCTTGAGCGTGAAATATCCAAGCTGTGCCGTAAGGCAGTGAAAACGCTATTGATGGATAAATCCGTTAAACATATTCGGATAACGGGCGATAATCTTAAAGATTTTCTCGGGGTGCAGCGTTTTGATTATGGCCGTGCGGACGATGAAAATCGCGTTGGTCAGGTGACTGGACTTGCCTGGACGGAAGTGGGGGGTGATTTACTGACAATCGAAACCGCTTGTGTTCCGGGCAAAGGTAAATTGACTTACACCGGCTCGTTAGGTGAAGTGATGCAGGAGTCTATTCAGGCCGCTCTTACCGTCGTTCGTGCCAGAGCAGAGAAATTGGGTATTAATTCGGATTTCTATGAAAAACGCGATATCCATGTTCATGTGCCTGAAGGTGCGACGCCTAAAGACGGACCGAGTGCGGGTATTGCCATGTGTACCGCGCTGGTGTCCTGTTTGACGGGGAATCCGGTACGGGCTGATGTGGCAATGACGGGTGAAATCACGTTACGTGGTTTGGTACTGCCAATTGGCGGTCTGAAAGAGAAGTTGCTGGCTGCTCATCGTGGTGGGATCAAGACGGTATTGATTCCTGATGACAACAAGCGCGATCTCGAAGAGATCCCACAAAATGTGATTGCCGATCTGGATATTCATCCAGTGAAGCGCATTGAAGAAGTTTTAACGCTGGCGTTGCAAAATGCACCTTATGGTATGCAGGTTGTGAACACCTCGGCCCCTAAGACAAAAGCGGCCAAGGCAAAATAGTGACCTATAGCAAAAACCATTGATAAAAGCAGGGCTGGTAAGTTAAATCGTGCTTGCCAGCTTTTTTTTGTACCGCTAAGTTAGAGCACTGTTGGCGTTAGTTGTAACTTGCTAAGGTCCGGCAGGATTGATATAAAACTACGTGTTGTGTTTTGGGAAACAATCACGACAATAGGATTCCAGAGGGGATGAGAGAGTGAACAAGTCACAATTGATCGACAAAATTGCTGCAGATGCTGATATTTCTAAAGCGGCAGCAGGACGTGTGTTAGATGCAATTATTGGTTCCGTTACCGAATCTCTGAAAGAAGGGGATGATGTCGCTTTGGTTGGTTTTGGTACTTTCTCAGTGCGTGAGCGCGCTGCTCGTACCGGCCGTAATCCTCAGACTGGTAAAGAAATCAGTATCCCTGCGGCGAAAGTGCCTGGTTTCCGTGCGGGCAAATCGCTGAAAGACGCCGTTAACTGATTATCATGTCACAGGTTTTGAGTGTAACACGGTGTGTTGCCAAACATTACCTGACGCAGAGATATTGGTAGGGTAAGATACGAGGCGCATCATTTTATGATGTGCCTTTTATTTTATGATGGGCTATTTTGTCCGTTATCTATCCAGGCCCTCGAAAATGATGCTTAAAATCGCTTTCGTCGATTTTTTATGTTGGGTGATATCCTGCCTGACACCCTGCGAGTCGTTGCGATGCAACGTTAAAAAACATTCCTGATGTTTTTTTACTGGCAATGCAGGTTACGATTGTCGGACAAAAGTTTAAATGCGCCTCAGGTCTTGTCTGTAAGCTATAGTGGGAATGTGGCTTTGGCCTGCTTGGGCGTGTTATCCATTCTACAGCGGAGTGTTGTCACATTATGATGGACAATTTACGCGCGGCCGCTAATAACGTCGTGCTAAAAATTATTCTTGCCTTGATCATTGCATCATTCATTTTAACGGGTGTTGGTGATTATCTTATTGGTAGCTCAGGGGACTATGCGGCAAAGGTAAATGGTCAGGAAATTACCCGAGCCCAGTTGGAGCAAGCGGTACAAAACGAGCGTAACCGCCAGCAAGAGGCATTGGGCGAGAATTTCTCTGTTCTCGCGAGCAATGACGGCTATATGCAAAACCTGCGTAAGCAGGCTCTTGCTCAATTGATTGATGAAGCATTACTGGATCAATACGCTGACAAACTTGGGTTGAGCATCAGTGATGAGCAGGTTAGACAAGCAATTTTCGCTGTTCCTGCATTTCAAACCAACAGCCGCTTCGATAATGATAAATATCAGGAGCAGGTTCGTCGCCTTGGGCTCACGCCGGATATGTATGCCCAATTACTGCGTAAGCAATTAACATCCCAGCAACTGATTCGCGGTTTCGGTAATACTTCGTTTACGCTTCCCCTGGAAATTGACAATTTGGCGAAGCAGGCTGCTCAGGATCGTGTCGTGAGGTTGATTACGTTTGACGTTGAAGCAAAAGCGAAAACGCAGAATATCTCCGATGAAGAGATCCAAAGTTACTACGATCAGAATAAGGGCCGTTTCATCGAACCTGAAGCGTTCAAAGTGAGTTACATTGCTTTGGATGCGGCAAGCATCATGGATAAAACGACGGTTAATGACGAGGATATCGCCAATTTCTACGAAGAGAATAAAATCAATTATTCTCAGCCGGAACGTAGGAAATTTAGCGTCATTCAGGTAAAGACAGAAGCAGATGCGCAAGCTGTTTTGGATGAGCTGAAAAACGGTGCTGATTTTGCCGCTGTAGCAAAAGAAAAATCAACGGATGTCATTTCTCGTCGTAACGGTGGAGACTTGGGCTGGATGGATGAAAATTCCACGATTGATGAGCTCAAGCAGGCAAAACTCACGGAGAAAGGTCAACTGTCTTCAGCAATAAAATCCTCTGTTGGTTATCTGATCGTTCGTCTGGATGACATTCAGCCACAGCAGGTTAAACCGTTGAGTGAGGTTCGTGCTGAGATCGCCGCTAAAGTTAAGCAAGAAAAAGCCCTGGATGAGTATTACGCGCTGCAACGAAAGGTTAGCGAAGCAGCAAGCAATGATAATGAGTCTTTGGCATCAGCAGAAGAAGTTGCGGGCGTAAAAGCCGTGCAAACAGATTGGTTTACACGTGAACAAGTCCCCGCCGTGCTGAATTTTCAGCGTGTTACTCAGGCCATCTTTGATGGCGCATTACTGGGTGATAATGGTGCGCCTGGCAGCAATTCAGATGTGATTAATGTGGATGGCGATCGCGCATTTGTCGTTCGTATTACAGAACAGAAGGCAGAAGCTACGCGCCCATTAGAGCAGGTACGTGATCAGGTGGTTCAGATCGTTAAACGGCAGAAGGCGGAACAGCAGGCTCGTGTTGATTCTGAGAAATTACTGGTCGAACTGAAGCAAGGCAAGGATGATGCACTTAAGGCAGCAGGCTTAAGTTTTGGTGAAGCAAAAACACTGTCTTCAATTTCCCAAGGTGATGTGATGACAGAGTCTATCTTCGCATTGCCCCATCCGGAGAAAGATAAATCCTCTTACGGTATCTCTCAGGATCAGGCGGGTAACGTGGTGCTGGTTGCATTAGATAGCGTGACGCCACATACGCTTAACGAGCAGCAAAAAGAGCAGTTTGCTAGCCAGATACAGCAAGGTTCACTGGCGTCACTGTTTGACGCATTGCTAATTAGTTTGCGTAGCGAAGCTAAAATCAAAATGGGGAATGCGGCTCAGGAACAGCAATAAGTCCCGCATAAATTTGCAAACTGTTGCAACAAGAGAAGGCCGCTTACGCGGCCTTTTCCACATTTAAATATGACCATTTGCGGTAAGCACAGACCTACGGCAAGGTAGCCATGCTGTCAAACACAAGGAGGAAACAGCATGAGAAAATCAGGAGTTAAAGCGCTTTGTCTGGTGGTTGGAATGAGTTTGTCGGGTTTGCCGTTTCTCGTTCAGGCCACTCAGAAAACAGATAATGCGACCACGGTGGCTAAGCCTGCTCCTACGCAAAAAGCGGAGAAAGCACAACTACCGAGCCTTGATGAAGATGAAGTAAGCATCAATACGGGAACCGCAGAGGAACTGGCAGATGTGATGAATGGGGTTGGCCTTAAAAAAGCGGAAGCCATCGTCAATTATCGTGAGCAAAACGGTCCCTTCACTCAGATAGATCAATTAACAGAGGTGCCAGGGATAGGGGCTGCGTTGGTAGAACGTAATCTTTCTCGTTTAAAACTGTGATGTCGTTCGCAACCGGGAGGTGAAATACCACTCGGTTGCGAGCTTCTGCTAGGCTAATTATCAGGTCATACCAGTTTCATCGGCGATTGCTATAGGAGTCTTGGTTTGATGCAGACGTTCATTACCGTTCGCGGATATCATATTGATGTTTATCAGCATGTTAACAATGCGCGCTACCTTGAGTTCTTAGAAGAAGCTCGCTGGCAATGGTTGGAAACGTTGCCGACATTTGACTGGATGAATCGTAATAACATTGCCTTCATCGTTGTAAACATCAACATTAACTATCGTAGACCCGCCGTATTAGGCGATAAGTTATGTATTGATAGTGAGCTTCTGCAATTGAATGCTAAAAGTGGTGTTATCCGCCAGCGAATGACTCGTCAGTCTGATAGTGAAGAGATTGTGGACGCTTTACTCACGTTTGTTTGCATCGATCTGTTAACGAAAAAGGCGCTGCCATTGGAGGGCGATCTATTGGCCCATTTGGATATTATCCGCCGTGGGGAATAAATATATACCCGTCATACTTCAAGTTGTCTGTGCGTTGTCTAACTAGGTAACGTTTTGTCCTGCAACTCAGGTTATTTAGTCACAGTATGTGAATGTAAACCGTGTTACCCCTATTTTGAGTCGATTTGTTGTTAACATCAGGGAATTTCAGATTGTTCAGGCAAGGTGACCATAAGTTCGGCCCTTGCCTGAATTGGATTCAGTTCTATTATTTCAAACCCGTTTTGTGCTTTAGCGCGAGCATGACGTTAGTTTGATCGCGTTGATATTGTTCTAATCCGTTAGCGCGTAAATGGCAAGCCGCGCAATGACCACAGCCATCGCCTTGAATGCCGTTGTAACACGTTAAGGTATGATAGCGAATGGTATCCATCTGTTGATAATAATCGGCTAATGCCCAGGTTTCTGCCTTGTTTAGCCACATTAAGGGGGTTTCAAAACGGATATCGCGAGCTGTTCCAAGTACAACCGCTTGATTCAATGCCTTGACGAACTCATCCCGACAATCAGGATAACCGGAGAAATCTGTCTCACACACGCCAGTAATGACCGCTTCTGCTCCAACCTGATAAGCATAGATAGAGGCTAGCGTGAGGAAAAGAATATTTCTTCCTGGGACGAAAGTGCTGGGAATGCCATGAGCATCGGCATCGTAGTCAGGAACGGGAATATTTTCTCGTGTCAGGCTGCTGGTCGCGAGCTCATTAAGAAGACTCACATTTAGCACTTTATGTGCGGTGACCCCCAATGTTAATGCGAGGGTTTTGGCGATATCAATTTCTGCCCGATGGCGTTGTCCATAATCGAAAGTGATGCAGTGGACTTCGTCATATTGCTGTAATGCCTGTATCAGGCAGGTTGTGGAGTCTTGTCCACCGCTAAAAACGACAACAGCTCGCTTCATATGTATTCACCTTAAAACAGAGTAAGCCCACGGGGCATATCCGTTGTCCTTCGAGTTGCCTGTGAATTGGTTATGTTCGTTACCCAATTCATTCTTGGGCTCCAGTTCTTTGGCATCAGCGTAGGCGACGTTCAAGAACGCCTTGGCATTTTTATCCGACTACTCGAAAGATCTTGGGTATAAAGGCGGGTATGTTACCTTAAAAACCGTCGCCATTCAGCGGTGACGGCTTCTCTCGTCATGTAGGCTATCGTTAGCGTGGTTGTGGCATTTCATTTAGCATGCTGAGATAGGGCGCGATCGCACCGATATTTTTTTCGACCCAGGCACTGTTGTAATAGGTGTCCAAATAGCGTTCGCCGCTGTCGCATAATAAGGTTACAAGCGCTCCTTGCTTGCCTTGAGCGACCATTTGTTCTGCAAGCTGTAGCATTCCCCAGACATTGGTTCCGGTAGAAGCGCCAACTTTACGACCCAGAATACTTTCTAGCCAGTAAAGCGTGGCGATGCTGGCGCTATCAGGTACTTTGATCATGCTGTCAATGACATCGGGAATAAACGAGGGTTCAGCTCTCGGGCGGCCAATCCCTTCAATTCGGCTACTGCATTTGCTGGTCATCGAACGATCGTGTTGCTGATAGCAGTCATAAAAAACAGAGTTTTCCGGATCAACGACAACCAGCTGTGTATTCAACCCTTGATAGCGGATGTAACGGCCCAGCGTTGCCGATGTTCCTCCCGTCCCTGCGCTCATCACGATATAGTCGGGTACAGGGTAAGGTTCGCGTGACATCTGGTGGTAGATACTATCAGCAATGTTATTGTTACCGCGCCAGTCAGTTGCACGTTCCGCATAGGTGAACTGATCCATATAATGACCACCGAGTTCTTTAGCCAATTGCTCGGAAGCTGAGTAAATTTGTCCTGCTTGTTCAACAAAATGGCAATTTCCGCCGTAAAAAGTAATTTGTTCTATTTTTCTTTTCGCCGTGCAGGATGGCATGACGGCGATAAATGGTAATCCTAGCAGACGTGCAAAGTAGGCTTCGGAGACTGCTGTACTGCCTGAAGATGCTTCAATAATCGTCGTCCCTTCTTTTATCCAGCCATTACACAGCCCATAAAGGAAAAGAGAACGGGCGAGACGATGTTTCAAGCTGCCACTTGGGTGTGTACTTTCATCTTTTAAATAGAAGTAGATACCGGGATAGTTCGGTAGTGTCAGACGAATAAGATGTGTATCAGCGGAACGTTGGAAGTCTGCTTCTATTGCGCTGATAGCGTGTTTTACCCAGGCATTGCTCATGATGTAAACCTGTTTTGGATCAGATGAGATTAGCTTAGCGAATTTTTTAGGAAAAAATGTTGCCTTTTTATCTTCTAATGCGTGAAATGGGAGAAAAATTTTCTACAGTGAGGCGATATGTTAGATAAAATAGACCGTTCTTTATTGGATTTACTGCAACGCGATTGTACGTTGTCGCTTCAAGTGCTGGCGGAATCGGTAAATCTGACGTCAACCCCCTGTTGGAAGCGATTAAAACGTCTGGAAGAGGAAGGTTATATACGGGCTCGCGTTGCCTTGTTGGACAATGAATTGCTTGGATTGGAACTGACGGCATTCGTTCTGTTGAAGACACAGCAGCATAATAGTTCGTGGTATCAAACGTTTACCAGCGTTGTGTCAGAAATGCCAGAAGTCCTGTCGTTTTATCGTATGGCGGGAGAGTATGATTACCTGATGCAGGTGCAAGTCGCTGATATGAAAAGTTATGATAACTTTTATAAACGCTTGGTGAACGGCATTCCTGGGCTCGTTGATGTGACATCCAGTTTTGCGATGGAACGTATTAAGCACACCACGGCACTGCCTTTGTCATTATGATCGATTACGCTTGTCATCCTTCTGGTTACTGGTGCTGCTGCAAGCGGCGTTCAAATCTATTGGGTATATCATTCATAAGCTTTCGGTATATACCCGTCATACTTCAAGTTGCATGTGCGTTGGCTGCGTTCAGTCACCCGAATCACTTACCTGAGTAAGCTCATCGGGATTCCTTCGCTTGCCGCCTTCCTGAAACTTGAATTATTTAGGGTATAATCATTTTCCTGCATTTATAATGCCGTTTCTGGATATTGGAATTAAAACTGCGTGAGACTGTTTGCTCAACTAAGTTGGTATTTTCGTCGCGAATGGCGACGTTACTTGGGTGCGGTGGCATTACTGATTGTTATTGCCATCCTGCAACTGCTGCCTCCAACATTGGTTGGGGTGATTGTTGACGGCGTGACGCGAAATGGTATGTCTACGGCGGAGGTGATGCAGTGGATTGGCGTGATGCTGCTAACCGCCGTGGTGGTCTACCTATTGCGTTACGTTTGGCGGATATTACTGTTTGGTGCTTCCTATAAATTGGCGGTTGAACTGCGGGAAGATTTTTATCGTCAATTGAGCCGCCAGCATCCTGCATTTTATCTTCGCCATCGTACTGGTGATCTAATGGCTCGCGCGACTAACGATGTCGATCGCGTTGTTTTTGCTGCGGGTGAGGGCGTGCTTACGCTCGTTGATTCCATGGTGATGGGATGCGCCGTTTTGGTTGTCATGTGTACCCAGATTAGCTGGCAATTGACGCTGCTGGCGTTATTACCGATGCCGGTGATGGCTCTCGTGATTAATCATTATGGCACCCAGTTACATCAGCGTTTCAGATCGGCTCAGGCTGCATTTTCATCTCTTAACGATCAGGCGCAAGAGAGTCTGACCAGCATCCGCATGATTAAATCATTCGGGCTGGAGGATTATCAATCCCAACGTTTTGCAAAGGTTGCGGCAGATGCTGGCGCTAAAAATATGCATGTTGCGCGTGTTGATGCGCGGTTTGATCCTACTATTTATATTGCTGTGGGCTTGTCTCATCTGCTTGCGATTGGTGGCGGCAGTTGGATGGTCATTCACGGTTCGCTGACATTGGGATTGTTAACCAGCTTTGTGATGTATCTCGGGCTGATGATTTGGCCAATGCTAGCGCTGGCGTGGATGTTCAATATTGTTGAGCGCGGTAGCGCAGCATACAGCCGTATTCGGCAGCTTTTGTCTGAAGAACTAGTGGTCTCGGAAGGTTCCTCGGCGTTACCTGACGGGGGGGGTACGCTACGCGTTGATATTGATGGATTTCACTACCCAGAAAGTTCACGCAATGTATTAGAGCGTGTGTGTTTTACGTTGGAGCCCGGCAACGTTTTGGGGCTTTGTGGTCCTACGGGATCGGGAAAAAGTACGTTATTAGCGTTGATTTTGCGGCATTTTGATGTTCAGTCGGGAAGCATTGACTACCATGGCCTACCGTTATCTGACATTCGATTGGATGCGCTGCGCCATCGTTTTGCCGTCGTCGGGCAAACGCCTTTCCTGTTTTCTGATACGGTAGCAAGCAACATCGCGCTAGGACGACCCGACGCCACTCAGCAGCAAATTGAGCAGGCTGCGCGGCTTGCCAGTGTTCATGAAGATATCCTGCGTCTCCCGCAGGGATATCACACGGAAGTGGGAGAGCGGGGCGTGATGTTATCAGGAGGGCAAAAACAGCGGATCGCTATTGCCCGAGCCTTATTGCTGGAGTCGGAAATTTTAGTGTTAGACGATGCGCTATCGGCTGTTGATGGTCGGACAGAACATCAGATTTTGCAAAACCTGAAACAATGGAGTTCGCAGCGTACTTTGATTATCAGTGCGCATCGTCTTTCAGCCTTGGTAGACGCGAATGAAATTTTGGTGTTGCAACAAGGTCATATCGTTCAACGTGGCGAACACCGCGAGCTGATTGGCTATGCTGGCTGGTATCGTGATATGCACCGTTATCAACAGTTGGAAGCGGCTTTGGATGACGCACCGCAGGCTGAGGGAGTGAAGGATGAGTAAGCCTAAGCAGCTTTGGCCAACCTTAAAACGATTGCTGGCCTATGGTTCGCCGTGGCGAAAGCCGCTGGGATTCGGTGTTGTGATGCTTTGGATCGCTGCGGCGGCAGAGGTATCTGGCCCGATATTGGTGAGTTATTTCATTGATCATCTGGTGGCAAAAGGGGAGTTTCCATTCGCTATCGCGACGGGTTTAGCGGTGGCATATATTGGGTTGCAGGTTTTGGCTGCGGCCTTGCACTATTTTCAGGCGCTATTATTCAACCGGGTTGCCGTTGGTGTCGTACAACAGTTGCGGACTGATGTCATGGATGCCGCTTTACGCCAGCCACTGAGTACGTTTGATACCCAGCCCGTAGGGCAATTGATTTCCCGTGTAACGAATGACACTGAAGTAGTGAAAGATCTGTATGTTACGGTTGTCTCAACGGTATTACGCAGTGCTGCCCTGATTGGTGCGATGTTGGTCGCCATGTTTAGTCTCGATTGGCGTATGGCGTTGGTTGCTTTGGCTATTTTCCCAGCAGTGATCGTCGTGATGGTGATTTATCAGCGATACAGTACGCCAATTGTGCGTCGCGTACGGGGCTATCTGGCGGATATTAATGATGGTTTTAATGAAGTCATTACTGGCATGGGCGTCATCCAACAATTCCGTCAGCAGGCTCGTTTTGGTGAGAAACTGGGGGCTGCCAGTCACGAACACTATCTGGCACGTATGCAAACATTGCGTCTCGATGGTTTTCTATTGCGCCCGTTGCTGAGCTTGTTTTCTGCCATGGTGCTATGCGGCTTGTTATTGCAATTTGGTTTCAGTGCAGTGGGCTCTGTTGGGGCCGGGGTGTTGTATGCCTTTATCAATTATCTTGGTCGCTTGAATGAACCATTAATCGAGTTGACGACCCAGCAATCTATGTTGCAACAGGCTGTCGTCGCTGGTGAGCGTATTTTTGAACTGATGGATGGCAAAAAGCAGCGCTACGGCAATGATCGGTGCGCATTGTCAGGAGGACGTGTTGAGATTGACAACGTTTCTTTCTCTTATGGCGCAGATCAAAAACGGGTTTTACAAAATATTTCTCTGGTTATTCCTGAACAAGGCTTTGTTGCACTGGTGGGGCATACCGGTAGTGGCAAAAGCACATTGGCAAATTTGTTGATGGGGTATTATCCGCTCGATGAAGGTGAAATCCGTTTGGATGGACGCCCATTACCCACCCTGTCACATCAGGTGTTGTGCAATAATGTGGCGATGGTGCAGCAAGATCCGGTTGTACTGGCTGAATCCATGTATACCAATGTAACACTAGGACGCGATATCAGCGAAGACGAAGTTTGGCGAGTGTTGGATATCGTTCAACTGTCTGATTTGGTGCATTCGTTTCCAGAAGGATTGCATACCCGTATTGGAGAACAGGGAAATAATCTGTCTACCGGGCAGAAGCAGCTCTTGGCCATTGCGCGTGTATTGGTTCAAACCCCTAAGGTGCTTATCCTCGATGAAGCCACCGCGAATATCGATTCGGGGACTGAACAAGCGGTGCAAAAAGCACTGAGTGTTATTCGTGAACAAACGACGCTGATTGTCATTGCTCACCGTCTATCGACCATTGTTGATGCAGATACGATTATGGTGCTTCATCGCGGGCAGACGGTTGAGCAGGGGACGCATGGGCAATTACTTCGCCAGCAGGGGCGGTATTATCAAATGTATCAGCTTCAATTGGCTGGAGAAGAATTAGCGGTGTCTGAGAGTAATGAACAGACGTTGCCCGTTTCATAAGCTTTCAATGCACCCGAACATGTGAGGCCAAACCATGGCCTCCGCATGACATCGCACCATCACTAGGCATATCCATTCTATTTTTCGTCTACATGCACTGAAATTTAGCGTCACGCACTAATTGGGTGCAATTTGATTGTCGCTATTTTGCATTTTCTCCTTTTAACGCTGTGTTTTCTCTCTCCTGACAGACGTGAGCCACGTTATTCCACCAATCTGGGCCAAAGAAATCATTTATGGCACACCCTTTGCTTTAACCATGATGTACAGAGCAATTCGAGATGATCGTCATCCGAAATAAACGTGATTCGAAGCGTGGCGGGCGTAAGTCTGAACTTAATGGTTAGGGGGAAGATGAATGAAACTGGTTACTGTGGTGATAAAACCATTCAAGCTGGAGGACGTGCGCGAGGCATTGTCTGCTGTCGGCATCCAGGGACTCACCGTCACCGAGGTGAAAGGGTTTGGCCGTCAGAAAGGGCATGCTGAGCTGTATCGTGGCGCAGAGTATAGCGTCAATTTTTTACCGAAGGTAAAAATTGATATCGCTATCGCTGATGATCAATTAGACGAAGTCATTGATGTTATCAGCAAAGCGGCTTATACCGGAAAAATTGGTGACGGAAAGATTTTTGTCGCTGAATTACAAAGGGTTATCCGTATTCGTACGGGTGAAACTGACGAAGCCGCACTTTAACACCTGACTTAGATTCGTAAATAGGGATGGATGAAAATGAAAAAACTTGTCTCCTCATTAGGTCTTGGTGTCGCTGCTTTACTCCCATCCTGGGCGATGGCTGCCGCTCCAACGATCGATAAAGCGGATAACGCTTTTATTATGATTTGTACCGCGCTGGTACTTTTTATGACTATACCCGGTATCGCACTGTTTTATGGTGGTTTGATCCGCTCAAAGAACGTGCTTTCCATGATGACTCAGGTAGCGGTCACCTTTGCGATGGTGTGCATTCTGTGGGTGATATATGGCTATAGTCTGGCCTTCAGCGAAGGTAACGCGTTTTTTGGTGGGTTTGCCAGCTTTATGCTGAAAGGCATTGGCATTGAGTCGATTTCAGGCACGTTCTATCAATTTGTGCACGTGGCTTATCAGGCGTCTTTTGCCTGCATTACCGTTGCGTTGATTGTTGGGGCGATCGCTGAGCGTATCCGCTTCTCTGCCGTCTTGATTTTCGTTGCACTGTGGCTGACGTTCTCCTATTTGCCGATGACCCATATGGTATGGGGTGGTGGTTATTTAGCTGCCGATGGTGCATTGGATTTTGCCGGTGGTACGGTTGTGCATATCAACGCTGCTGTTGCTGGTTTGGTTGGGGCGTACCTGTTAGGGAAACGTGCCGGTTTTGGTAAAGAAGCATTTAAACCGCATAACTTGCCGATGGTCTTTATCGGTACCGCTATTCTGTATATCGGCTGGTTTGGTTTTAACGCTGGCTCTGCTGGTGCCGCTAACGGTATCGCGGCTCTGGCCTTCCTGAACACTGTGGTTGCGACAGCGGCGGCTATCCTGGCTTGGGTTGCGGGTGAATGGATGGCGCGTGGCAAGCCTTCCCTGCTGGGGGCGTGTTCAGGCTGTATCGCTGGTCTGGTTGCGATTACGCCTGCGGCGGGTACGGTTGGTGTTGGTGGGGCAATGGTCATTGGTTTAGCGGGTGGTTTTGCTGGCCTGTGGGGTGTTACCGTCCTGAAGAGATGGCTACGTGTTGATGACCCATGTGATGTGTTTGGTGTTCACGGCGTGTGCGGTATCGTCGGTTGTATCCTGACGGGGGTCTTTACCTCTGCATCTCTCGGCGGTGTTGGATATGCTGAAGGCGTAACCATGGCACATCAGGTTTGGGTACAACTGTTCAGTGTTATCGTCTGCTTCGTCTGGTCGGGTGCGGCTGCTTTTATCGCCTTCAAGGTCGCCGATATGGTTGTTGGCCTGCGAGTACCGGAAGAACAAGAGCGTGAAGGGCTGGACGTTAACAGCCATGGCGAGAATGCTTACAACCAGTAAGCCATGATGGTTCGTTTTACTGGGTAAACACTGAAACAGGGCACGAGAATAATTTCGTGCCCTGTTTCGTTATCGCAATCTGTGCGTTTTTCTTTGATGAGATGCTAATTTTTTAGCGTATGTCGACGCATCACACCTTCCTGTACGCTGGATGCGACTAAAACGCCTTCACGACTATAAAACTGTCCACGGACGAACCCTCTGGCTCCTGATGCCGATGTGCTTTCTACGGTATAGAGCAACCAGTCATTCAGGTGGAAAGGGCGATGGAACCACATGGAATGATCGATGGTGGCAACCTGCATTCCAGGCTCTAGAAACCCTACTCCATGGGGTTGTAGCGCCGTTAACAAGAAATTACAGTCAGACGTATAGCCGAGTAGGTATTGATGGGTTCGTTCATCATCAGGGAGTGGGCCATTGGCTCGACACCAGACATGGCGTATCGGCTCCTCAATTTTCCCTTTAAGCGGGTTGTGAAATTTCACTGGGCGCATCTCAATCGGTCGTTGTCGGGTAAATTTATCCCTGAACTGAGGAGGTAGTAGATGCGCCATACTCTGTGCGATGTCTTGTTCTGATTTCAGTTCTTCCGGTGGTGGAACGACAGGCATGACGTTTTGATGCTCAAAGCCTATCTCGTGGCTTTGGAACGATGCTGTCATGTAGAAAATGGGTTTACCATTCTGGATCGCACTGACTCGGCGTGCGCTAAAACTATTACCATCGCGTAAGTTTTCCACGTCGTAAATAATAGGCTTCTGGCTATCGCCTGGTAGCAAAAAATAGCTATGGAATGAGTGAATGCTTCGTTCGGTTGGCACGGTTTGTTTCGCGGCAGACAGCGCCTGCCCGACGACCTGGCCGCCAAAAACCTGACGTAGCCCCAAATCATCGCTTTGTCCCCGGAATAACCCCTCTTCAAGTTTCTCCAGATTCAGGAGGTCGAGGAGGTTCTGTAGTGCCTGGCTCATCGTTTCGGCCTCGTCATTTTGTTATCCAGTTTGGTAGATGAAATCCTGTTTCAGAAGAATATCAGAATTTTGCACCATCATTATTGCGTCAGGTGAACCATACTACTTAATGAACGCCGGTTTTCTGACGCCGGCAGTCTGATAAAAGTAATAAGGAGACTGTCCGAATGAAATTATGGCATATCTTAGGTGGAGTCACGTTATCAATAGCGTTATCAGCCTGTGCTGATAGAGGGGACTATGGTGTATCGCCTCAAACCGGAGCGCCAGTAACCAGTGCATCATCTCAAAACCCTGCGATCGCAATGCCTGCGGTGAGTGGTACCGTGAATATCCGCCACCGTATTGCTTTGCCCGCTAATGCTGTTTTGACTGTAACGGTATCTGATGCTTCACTCTCTGATGCGCCTTCCCGGGTCATTACACAACGTGTTGCACGTACTGAGGGTAAGCAGGCACCTTTCCAATTTTCCTTACCGTATAACCCGGCAGATATCCAGCCTAATGCGCGTATTCTGCTGAGCGCGGCAATTGCGATAGATAATAAGATTGCCATGGTAACGGAAAATGTATTACCGGTTATTTCCAATGGGGTAAATAATGCCGATCTGGTTCTGATTCCTGTTACATCTGTCCCACTACCGACTCAGCATTCTGGCTCAATAGTTTCTTCACCTAATGCTGTCCAAGGGGCTGTCGAGCCACAACCATCAACTTCGGCATCGCCGATGATGGCCCCACCAGTACAATCTTCACCAATACAATCTTCACCAGTGCAATCAGGTTGGTAATCACAGGCAGGCAGTGCGCTCGTCATTACGGGGCGTACTGCCACCTGAAACGCTGCAAATCGATTTTGCCATAGCGATCGAAAATAATGCCTTCGGCGAGTAGTGCAGATTTTTGACGCTGATGATCGTCACCCGTAAGCGATATTTCACCTTTGCGATTGATTACCCGATGCCAGGGAAGCTTGCTGCCATTTGGCAAACGTTTCAACACGCCTCCCACTTGTCGTGATGCTCGCGGAGAACCGGCCAGCATCGCAATTTCTCCGTAGGTGGTGACGTTGCCATAAGGAATGGCAGCAACAATCTGGAAGATCCGCTGGCGAAAATTGTCATTTTCGTCTGTCATCAACGTTTCCTGTAGATACCGTAAGAAAACGTATAGTGGCATAGCAGCATGAGTAAGAAAACAACGGTTGGAATGTGTTAGCTTGCAATTGCTTATCCCATCACCGATAATGCCCCCGCTCTTTAGCAAGGTCGCTGTATATCTTGCCATTGAGTTGTCAATGGAGGCTCTGTCGGTTCTCCCGCAACGCTAACCTGTGGACTCGGTCAGGTCCGGAAGGAAGCAGCCGCAGCAGGAGACGCGTGTGCCGGGATGTAGCTGGCAGGGCCTCCACCAATTTTTGCTATCTTCGAGTTTCTTGCCTAATAATCCCTTTGTTTATTGTGTGATATCAGTTTTTATTGCTGTCCCACTTTGAGTCTCATATGAATCCGTTTCAGGTTGATTCGTCACCCGGTTATTTATGCGATTTCCCGGAGATTCACGGCGTTACAGAATTTCTGCGAGCGAATTATTTAAAGGAAAATTGCACAGCTATTATCTTTTCCTCGGGCATGTACTTATCGGCCAAGATGATAGGGATAATTTTTGATATTGGCTGGCTATCAATTGAATTGGTGAAATGAATAAAGTTGAAGCGTAATCGATTTTATAGAAGCATACTGTTCTAATTATTTCTTGCGTTGAAAATACACTTTGTTACAAGTTTTACTTTATTTAAATGTTAATAGACAAATCAAAAAACAATGGCCGATAAAGTGCTATCGGCGCAATGTATGTATATCTGCGTTTGTATACTTTGCGTTTGAGCGTTAACGAACGTATTTCCATACCGCAGTAGGGACTTTGTCATAGAGTTTGTTCATCGTCAGTTCTGCCAGACGGTGATCCGCTGCGGAATAGAACATCTCTAGCTCATCATTAGAGAGTTCATACTTGTTTTTCTCAATAACGCGCTCGAGCGTATCAATGGTTGTGCATTTACGTAAACGCATCAAATAGTCGATTTTTTTCATAATAGCCTTTATGCAAACAGTACCTGGTGGTTAATTAATATGAGATAAATTATTGCTTAAGTTTTAGCAGGCGTACAGGTGCTCACTTCTGAGAACATTCCGAATAATACAGCTTTAGATTTCTGCCAACGACGTAACTCTGTATCGTTGATACCATAGTTACTAAACAAAACGTAGGTGTCATCTAAATACTTTTCAACCTGCTGGGAAAGCTCGTTTTCGTCAGGGTATTTTATTTTAAATGTGAGAATAAATGTAGCAATATGCTCAATAAGTTCATTTAGTTGGAGATTGATCGCAGATGTAGGGTCATTGACCCAACCATGGCTGCTATCGCCTAACGTTGCAATGCTTTCGTCACACAGATTTTCACACAAGAATCTGAGTTGGGCAATATCATAATGTTTCGGGGTGTATTCATCCATATCAATCCCTCCGTTAAGCCGTTATTCAGTGTTACAGCGGTTAACTCCTGTTAAACAGGTAGACTGACGAAACGCATAGAAGATTTTAGCCATGTTTCCATATTAACGATATCTTAATCAAAATCGTTATCTCCGCGATTCTGACAGTAGTGAATGGGTTAACAGTGATGAAAGTTCCTCCTGTGTCAGCATGTTATCTTTCATTTTTTAATACTTACATCGGCACTTAAACCATATCATGTCGATACAATTACGTCATGCCCACTATGACTATAGCAAAAGAGCCAGCAAGATTCGCGAGTAATAGATAAGCTTTTCGAGTCTATTTTTCAGGATTAAAACGATTAACATTTTATGCGGTGAAGAATAGTCAGGGAATAATGATGATATACCCGTCATACTTCAAGTTGCATGTACGTTGGCTTCGCTCACTCACCCGAATCACTTACTTGAGTAAGCTCATCGGGATTCCTTCGCTTGCCGCCTTCCTGAAACTTGAATTATTTAGGGTATATTAGATAATTAAATTAATTATGACATGAGACTGGATAGCGTAAAGCGAATACATAAAAAATGGTTGTATCTTATTGTTTTTATTTTGTTATTTATAATAAGGCTCTGTAAAATACTTAACAGAGCCATCATGATTTTATAAGAGAAGTGGTTAGCTTTTTTTCTTTTTTCTGCCTTGTACTGCTTTAAATCGTGGGTTGCTTTTACATATAACATAGATGCGCCCACGGCGGCGTACGACGATACAGTCTTTATGTCGGTTTTTCGCTGAGCGTAATGAACTGAGTACCTGCATGTGAATAAATTCCTCTTTTTACTTGAAGAAGTGACCAAAGCGCTGTTGGAAGCGAGCGGTGCTACCTTCTTTCGAGTATTCTTTCTGTTTCCCGGTATAGTAAGGATGGGATGCTGAAGATACATCAATAGTGATATAGGGATAGTCGATCCCTTCCAGCTCAATGGTGCGATCTGTTTTGATTGTTGAACCGACTCGGTAATACACATCGGCGCTGGTATCATGAAATACCACCGTTCGATAGTCAGGGTGGATACCTGCTTTCATAACTGCCTCATTTGTTATGTTATAACATATCTATATGTTGCCTTTTTTTGTTATCTGAATCAACCCTGATTTTTGAATAGTTACTTTGGTTCGAAATGGCAGAAATGATGGCGTGGTAAAAGTACACATGCACTTTGCAATGTTGCGAAGCGATAGGGCCAAAACTGATGAGAGAACGAACTCGGTGGCTATAAATAAAGAAGGCCGCAAATATGCGGCCTTCTTTCTGAGAAACGAATTGAATCTTAGGTATTTTCTATCTTGTGATGTTGCTCTGTATCATCAAGCTTCTTGCCAAAACGGCGGCGGACTACCACAAAGAAGACTGGAACAAAGAATATCGCAAGGACAGTCGCCGTGATCATCCCGCCCATGACGCCTGTACCAACTGCGTTCTGGGCACCGGAACCCGCACCGGAACTGATAACCAGCGGCAATACACCAAGAATAAAGGCGAGTGACGTCATCAGTATTGGGCGCAAACGCATACGGACAGCATCCAGCGTTGCTTCAATCAGTCCTTTGCCTTCTTTTTCCATCAGGTCTTTGGCGAATTCGACTATCAGTATGGCGTTCTTGGCGGATAACCCTATGGTTGTCAGCAAGCCCACCTTAAAGTAGACGTCGTTTTCGAGGCCACGCATATTGGCGGCGATCAAGGCACCAATAATACCCAGTGGCACCACCAGCATGACAGAAAACGGGATAGACCAACTTTCATAAAGCGCAGCGAGGCACAGAAACACCACAATCAACGAAATAGCATAGATTGCCGGTGCCTGATTACCTGACAAACGTTCCTGATAAGACATCCCGGTCCATTCGTAGCCGATGCCCTGCGGCAATTTGGTCACGAATTCTTCCATCAGTGCCATGGCTTCACCCGTACTCTTACCTGGTGCGGCTTCCCCTTGAATTTGCATGGAAGGTTGACCGTTGTAGCGTTCCAGTCGAGGTGAACCATATTCCCAATGGCTTTGTGTGAAGGCCGAGAAGGGGACCATTTGTCCGCTACTACCACGGATGTACCAGCTCTTGATATCATCAGGAAGCATACGGAATGGGGCATCAGACTGGACGTACACTTTCTTGACACGTCCACGGTCAATGAAGTCATTCACGTAACTTCCACCTAAAGCGGTTGCCAGCGTGGTATTGATGTCTGACAGTGAGACACCCAGCGCTTGCGCTTTTTCATGGTCAATATCGAGCCTGAACTGCGGCGTATCTTCCATGCCGTTGGGGCGTACTTGCACCAGCATATCAGGTCGCTGAGCCGCCATTCCCAAAAGTTGATTACGCGCTTCAGTGAGTTTCTGGTGACCAAGGTTGGCCTGATCGATTAACTGGAAGTCAAAGCCCGTTGCCGTCCCCAGTTCAACGATCGCAGGAACGTTGGCTGCAATCACGATAGCTTCTTTGATTTGGCTGAATGCAGCATTCGCTCTGCCCGCGATAGCGGTGACTTTGTTTTCACTACCACGACGTTCATCCCAGTCTTTTAGGCTGGCAAATCCTAAGCCCGCATTCTGTCCTCGACCGGAGAAGCCGAAACCCGTAACCGTAAAGACGGATTGAACGTTGTCTTTTTCATTTTCCAGATAATATTTGGTCATCCGATCCATTATTTTCTGGGTATTCTCTTGCGTGGCGCCAGCAGGCAACTGAACGATATTTAGCAGAACCCCCTGATCTTCCTCGGGAAGGAATGAACTAGGCAAACGCAGAAACAGCAACGCCAACCCCACCACAATCAACAGATAGACCAGCAGATAACGTCCGGTGCTACGCAGGATGTTTGCTACGCTATCCGTGTAATGGTGAGAACTTTTCTCGAACAACCGATTGAACCAACCGAAGAAGCCCGTTTTTTGACCATGGTCGCCTTTGGCGATCGGTTTCAGCAACGTGGCGCAAAGGGCTGGAGTTAGAATCAGAGCAACCAGTACAGATAACACCATCGCGGATACAATCGTGATGGAGAACTGACGGTAGATTGCCCCCGTGGAACCCCCTGTAAATGCCATGGGGATGAATACGGCTGATAGAACCAAAGCAATACCGACCAGCGCCCCTTGGATTTGTTCCATTGAGCGTTTCGTTGCTTCTTTCGGCGGCAAGCCTTCTTCCGCCATGACGCGTTCCACGTTTTCGACAACAACAATGGCGTCATCCACCAGAAGCCCGATGGCCAACACCATGGCAAACATCGTCAAGGTGTTAATGGAATAACCAAAGGCTGAAAGTATGGCGAACGTACCTAACAGGACAACGGGAACCGCGATCGTAGGAATCAGCGTGGCACGGAAATTCTGCAGGAACAGATACATCACCAGGAAAACCAGAACGATGGCTTCCGCCAGTGTTTTTACCACCTCGTTAATGGATATTTTAACGAAAGGGGTGGTGTCATAGGGATAAACAACTTTCAGCCCTGAAGGAAAGAATTCCTGCAATTTGGCCAGTTCGTTTTTAACAGCAGTTGCCGTATCCAATGCGTTCGCACCCGTCGCCAGTTTAATACCGATACCAGACGCGGGCTGTCCGTTGAAACGAGCGATAACATCATAGCTTTCGGCACCGAGTTCAACGCGTGCAACGTCTTTCAGGCGAACCTGAGATCCATCCGGATTAACTTTCAGAAGGATTTTAGAAAATTCCTCCGGTGAGTTCAGACGGGTTTGCGCAATAATAGAGGAGTTCAACTGCTGACCCGGTACCGGCGGTGAACCACCCAATTGCCCTGCGGCAATCTGGTTATTCTGTACCTTAATAGCTGCAGTGACGTCACCCGTGGTTAACTGATAGTTGTTCAGTTTATTCGGGTCAAGCCAAATACGCATCGCGTATTGGGCGCCGAATAATTGTGCATCACCTACACCAGAAGTTCGGCTGATAGGATCCTTGACGTTAGCGGCGACATAGTCCGCAATATCTTCCTGCGATAATTTGCCATCTTCACTGATGAAGGCGGCGACCATCAGGAAGCTGCTACTGGACTTTTGGACGTTAACGCCTTGCTGCTGAACTTCCTGAGGTAACAACGGCATTGCCAATTGCAGCTTGTTTTGTACCTGAACCTGCGCAATATCGGCATCAGTGCCTGCATCGAAGGTCAGCGTAATCTGCGCGGTACCCGATGAATCACTACTTGATGACATATACATCAGGTTATCGATACCATTCATGTTTTGTTCGATAACCTGGGTAACGGAATCTTGCAGCGTTGATGCATCGGCACCAGGATAAGACGCCGTCACTTCAATCGCTGGTGGTGCGATTGTCGGGTATTGGGCTATTGGCAGTTTTACAATAGCCAATAGCCCTGTCAGCATCACCATAATGGCGAGCACCCACGCAAAAATGGGTCTATCTATAAAAAACTTAGCCATGAATCACCGGCTCCTGTTAAGACTTCGCGGGTTCAGCGGACGCTTGCTGCGGTTGCTCGTTGCCTTGAGCGATTTCTTTGACCTTCACTTGCGCACCGGGCCTGATTTTTTGCAAGCCAGTGAGAATAACGCGATCGCCTGCTTTCAAGCCTTCGGTAACCAACCATTTGTCACCAATCGCTTTACTGGTTTTCAGCGTGCGAGGTTCAACTTTATCACCTTCCCCCACGACCATTGCTGTGGCTTCGCCACGTGGATCACGGGTAATACCTTGCTGTGGAACGAGCAGGGCATTGCTGTTTACACCGGACTCAAGGCGAGCACGGACAAACATGCCAGGTAAAAGATCGTGTTGCGGGTTTGGAAAAATAGCCCGTAGGGTAATCGAGCCGGTCGTTTCATCAACGGTCACGCCTGAAAACTCCAATGTACCGGGATGCGTATATTCGACGCCATTTTCCAATAGCAAACGCACGGTTGCTTTGCCTTCACTCTGTTTTAACGTACCGTTTTCCAGCTCTTTCTTCAGTTGCAGAAAATCATTGCTGGATTGAGTGACATCGACATAAATCGGATCGAGTTGCTGGACGGTAGTTAATGCTGTCGCTTGACCGGTCGCAACCAGCGCTCCTTCCGTTACCGTTGATTTACCTGTCCGGCCGGAAATCGGTGAGCTGACTTTGGTGTAAGCGAGGTTGATCTGAGCGGTATCAACAGCCGCTTTAGCTGCTTGAACCGCGGCATCTGCCTGACGGGACGTGGCGACAGCCTGATCGTATTCCTGCTTACTGATGTAATTGGTTCCTAATAACGGCTTGTAACGATTCACCGTTAAGCGAGCGATTTCAGCGCTGGCCTGTGCCTGTGCTAATGAGCCTTTGGCACTATTGTAGCTAGCTTCATAGGTCGCAGGGTCGATCTGATATAATGATGCCCCAGCTTTTATGTCACTTCCTTCAACAAAGTTGCGTTTTAGAATGATTCCGCCAACCTGAGGGCGCACTTCTGCGATGCGATAGGCGTTGGTACGACCTGGTAAATCTGTCGTGACATCCAGCGATTGGGTTTTTAAGGTCACAATGCCCACTTCTGGTGCCTGTTGCTCACCCGCTTGCTGATTTGCACTATTATCACATCCTGCGAGAATTAAGCCGCCAGAAAGCATCAGAACTGCCGCCAGAGGCGTTAGCCCTCTGTTTTTGTTCATAGATAAACCTCAAGTGTCCGATTTGAAATTGACCAATGGATCACAAGCTTAAAACCCATTGCTGCGATAGTCTTATGTTCGTGCTATGTTACATACATACTCGAATGTATGTAAATCGCACTTTCCTTCAAATACAGCGATATGGCACGAAAAACCAAACAACAAGCTCAGGAAACCCGAAGACATATAGTTGATACTGCATTGAGAATGTTCTCAGAGCATGGAGTATCCGCTACGTCGCTCGCCGATATTGCCGCTGCTGCAGGTGTGACCCGTGGTGCCATTTACTGGCATTTTAAAAATAAAGCTGAGCTGTTTTATGAAATATGGACGCTGGCTGAGTCCAAACTCAACCAGTTTGAATTAGAGTATCAGACAAAATTTCCTGATAATCCACTCCATGTGATGCGTGAATTATTGATTTATATGCTTCGTTTAACCGTCAGCGATCCTCAGTGGCGCTCCATGATGGAAATCATCTTTCACAAATGCGAGTTTGTGGGAGAAATGCTGCAATCTTATAACGCACGTAAAGCGCTTTATCTTTCCTGCTACGTTGATATTGAAAATAACCTGATGCAGTGCATCCGTATGGGCATGTTACCAACGGATATTCACCCTCGTCGCGCCGCCATCGCCATGCGTGCCTATTTTTCAGGCATTATGGAAAATTGGCTGTTTATGCCTGACAGTTTCAATCTTGAACAGGAAGCACCAACCCTGACGGATGCCTTTATTGACATGCTCCGTTTCAGTACCGCGATCCGCCATACTCCGGTTTGAATCATCCATTGCACCGGGTTCGATGAGCGACTAATCGCAATCATGAATCGTTACTTTTAGACATGCGGTGTGTAGTAGATATCATGGTAATCTAGTGCATTCCGTTTAAACCGATTACGTATCATGAGCTTCAGGCGTTTTTCCTCACATCCTTCCCTACCGCATGTTTTCCGTCATTTTTATACCGCAGCCCGCAGCATAATGAAACTGGTGTTTTTATTATGCCTGTTAACGCCTGCGGTTCAGGGGGCGTCTTCCGGTAGCGACCTGCCAACCAGAAGTGATATTCAGAATCGTCTGGATTCGCTGAATAAACAAAAAAATCTGACTTCGACAGACAAATTAGCTCAGCAGGACTTGACGCAAACTCTGGAATTGCTGGATGCCATTGAACGCGTTCGTCAGGAAACCAGTCAGCTTAAACAGCAGGCTGCTCAGGCTCCGAGCCGATTAAAGCAGGCGACGGACGCATTGACTGAATTGAATGGCACAGAAGGCGTTAGCCCTCAATCATTGTCGTCGCTGTCACTACGGCAACTGGAAGCTCGACTAAATGAGACGTTGGATGATTTACAGGCGGCACAGGAAAATTTATCGACTTATAACAGCCAGTTGATATCGCTACAAACCCAGCCTGAACGCGTACAGAGTGCTTTATTGTCCGCATCCCAACGCAGCCAGCAAATTCGTAATCAGCTGAATGGTGTTGATAGCCAGAACGGTTTACGTCCCAGCCAGCAAGTATTATGGCAAACCGAACAGATCCTGATTGGTTTGCAGATGGAGCAACAGCGTAAAAGCCTTGAAGTGAACACCACCTTGCAGGATCTGTTACAAAAACAGCGGGACTACACTGCCGCCCAGATCAATCAATTAGAACGTATGGTTCAATTGTTACAGGGGATAATTAACGGTAAACGACTGAACCTTTCCGAAAAAACCGCCAAGGAAGCACAAACCTCTGAAGATGCTCAGCGTATTCAGGAAAACCCGTTGGTCAAAGCGGAACTGGATACCAATCGACAGCTCAGCCAGCGGTTGATTGAGGCAACACAGGCGGGTAATACGTTGGTTCAGCAGAGTATTCAGGTAAAAAACTGGCTCGATCGTACCACGCAGTCAGAGCGGAATCTGAAAGAACAGGTTCAGGTGTTGAAAGGCAGTTTGCTTTTGTCGCGTATTTTATACCAACAGCAGCTCAATTTGCCTTCGGCGGAATCCATGAGCGACATGAGCACACAGATTGCGGATTTACGACTGGAACAGTTTGAAATCAACCAGCAGCGCGATGTGCTGTTCCGCGGGGATGAGTATATTCAACAACTGATGGCGGCCAGTAATACGCCGCTTGACCAAGAGGTCAGCGAGGCGCTGGAGCAAATTTTGGATATGCGCCGTGAACTGCTGGATCAACTGAACAAACAACTCGGTAACCAGCTTATGTTGGCGATTAATCTACAAATTAATCGGCAGCAATTGGTAGATGTCAATGCTTCCCTACAGCATACGTTAACGCAGCAGATCTTCTGGGTTAGCAGCAATAAACCGATGAACTGGAACTGGATTAAAGAGCTGCCTTCGGCACTGAAACAGCAGGTTCGCCACTTTAATATCAATATTAAGCCAGACAACCTGTTACAAGGTTCATTGTACGCACTGATTTTTCTGATCCCCATGGTAGTGCTAGCCTTTTTACTCCACTGGCGACGTGGCGCTATTCAAAGCTATCAAATGCATCTGGCGAATGATGTTGGTCAGCTTAAACGGGACAGTCAGCTTCATACCCCACAGGCTATTCTCCTGGAATTCATCATGATTCTTCCTGTGGGGCTGTTAATTCTGGCGATTGGATTCTGGGTTAGACATATAGAAAGTACGATTGGCGGGTTTATTTGGTCATTAAGCCAAAATCTGGTGCTGTTCTGGATGGTATTCGGTTTGGCATATCGCAGCCTGTTGCCGGGAGGCATCAGCGAGCGGCATTTCAATTTTACCGCTTCGTTGGCGGCACATTATCGTCGACAGGTTGTTCGCATAGGTGGCGCGATGCTGCCGATGATTTTTTGGGCTGTCATCGGTGAGAAAGCGCCGCTGTATCTGGCGGATGACGTCATTGGCCAAATCGTCATGTTTTGTAACCTGATTTTACTGGGGATATTGGTTTTCCCTTTGTGTCGTGATAGTTGGCGTGAAAAAGAAACGCATACCGTTCGACTTATTGTTATTACGGCACTTGCGCTGATGCCGCCAGTACTGATTGGATTAATGTATAACGGTTATTTTTATACCACGCTGAGATTAGCCGGGCGCTGGGTAGATAGTCTGTATCTACTGATCGTTTGGAGCATTATTTATCTGACGACAATTCGTGGTTTGAGTGTCGCAGCACGTCGTCTGGCTTACCGTCGTGCGGTGGCGCGTCGACAAAGTATGGTGAAAGAGGGCGCCGAAGGGAGCGAGCCGGTTCCCGAGCCGCCGCTAGCGTTAGAGCAAATAGGGCAGCAGTCGCTACGTTTAACGACGATGGTGCTGTTGTTGATCTTCTCTGGTGCTTTCTATTGGATTTGGTCGGATCTGGTCACGGTCATGTCTTATCTCGACAGTATTACGCTGTGGCACTATAGCAGCACGGTGGCGGGCAATAGTGTGTTGCAGGCGGTAACGCTGGGTAACTTGCTATTGGCACTGGTGGTGACGGTTGTCGCTTATGTCATGACCCGTAACCTTCCTGGTCTGTTGGAGGTGCTGGTTCTTTCCCGTTTACAACTTCGTCAGGGAACGTCATATGCGATTACGACGATATTAACCTACCTGATTAGTGCGGTCGGGGCCGTGACAGCACTCAGCTCGCTCGGTGTTTCCTGGGATAAGTTACAGTGGCTAGTGGCTGCGTTATCTGTCGGTTTGGGGTTCGGTTTGCAGGAAATTTTCGCCAATTTTGTTTCCGGTCTCATTATTTTGTTTGAGCGCCCCGTCCGTATCGGCGATACGATTACCATCGGCTCTTTCTCTGGGTCGGTCAGTAAAATCCGTATTCGTGCAACAACCATTACCGATTTCGATCGAAAAGAAGTGATCATTCCAAACAAGGCTTTTGTGACAGAAAGGCTGATTAACTGGTCGTTATCGGACACGATTACTCGCGTCTTGATCAAAATTGGTGTGGCCTACGGTTCCGATCTGGATAAGGTGAAAGCGATCTTATTGAAGGCGGCGCGTGATAACCCCCGGGTGATGATTGATCCCGAACCACAGGTGTTTTTCTTGGGATTCGGTGCCAGCGCATTGGATCATGAGTTACGTTTGTATGTACGTGAACTACGTGACCGCAGCTATACCGTTGATGAGCTAAACCGGAGCATTGACCAAATGTGTCGGGAACATGATATCAACATTGCCTTCGATCAGTTGGAAGTGCATCTGCATAATGCCGATGGACAGGTGGTAAAAGAGGTTTCTCGGGATTTGGGTGAGGAAGGAAAGGCGTAGCATGAGAAAAGGATTTATATGGTTGAGAGGGGCTGCGATAGTGGCAGACGATAGAGTGGCTAGACTAGTGCCAGAGCCGTCCCGGTCTTTCTCTTGAACCTTATAGCTCCGCTGGCGTGTTTTCCTGCTGCACTTTCTTCTGGAAGTCTGCTCGTACAATGTCCAGTGCGGCCAGCGCAATTTGTGGTTCGATCTGATTATCTTCCAGCAACATAATCAGATCGACAGCCAGTTTGATTTCCGGCGGCGCGTTTTCCAGTGACATAATGATGCTACCTCAGTGAATTTTACTCGTGCCTTGTGGGTATATACCCAAAATAATTCAAGTTTCAGGACAAAAACGGCAAAGCGTTTTTGAACAGCGCTTGCGCTGACCCCGAAGGGGTGAGGCCATAAGGCCGAATAACGCGGCAAGCGAAGGAATCCCGATGAGCTTACTTGAGTAAGTGATTCGGGTGACTGAACGCAGCCAACGCACATGCAACTTGAAGTATGACGGGTATAGCAGAAAGACGGCAGAATTTACAGTCCTTGCTCGTTGCGCTCGATGGTGCGTTCTAGCCGGGAGAGCGCCTGACGGCAGCGGGATAATCGTCCTTCCAGCGCAGCCAGTTCTTTTTGTAACCGCTGTTGTTCAGTTAATTGCGTTTGCAGGTTGAGCAGGCTTTCCCTGTCCTGAATCATCGCGAGCAGTCGGCGTTCATAATCCTGATGTTCTGCCAGCTTGTGGTAGAGATCGTCAGCCGATGTGATTTTGGGCTGTTCCTGATGCCGTAACGGTTGCGTTGCCAATTCACGCTGTAAGGCCGTCATCTGTTGAACCAATTTTTCGGCGATGAAAGCGACGTGTTCCGGACGTTGTTCGGCCACTAGCTGCCTGATGAGATATAAGTTCTGACTGATTTCGGCCAGATAATCTTTTAGGCGTGTACCGTAACAACTGAATAAATGGCGGTCGAAGCGCGATTGTTGAATGGGCCTATCCGCCACAGGCTCAATTGCGTTTGCAAGCGTTGCTATCTGTTGTTCAAGAGCCAGCAGCAGTTTGTGAGTGTTCACATTATTTTCCTATTTCATGCGACGGCCCAGCTTGCCTTCAATGATAGTTAGGTACAAGAGATTGTCTTACCTTGAATGAGAATATCTTAACTAACGAGTCAGAAACGTTGATGCTAAAGTGTGATCAGGGTGTCTGGATCATAAAGGTGAATATGTATCGTGTGGCGTTAATCATATTAGGGTGGGTCGCCGTGGTATTGGCAACGCTTGGTGTTGTACTGCCTTTGTTGCCGACTACGCCGTTTTTATTCTTAGCCGCATGGTGCTTTGCGCGTTCATCCCCACGTTTTCATGATTGGCTGCTGTATCGATCGTGGTTTGGTAGCTATTTACGTCATTGGCAGCAATATCGGGCTTTACCGCCGGGCGCGAAATGGAAGGCGATTACCGCTATTTTGTTAACGTTCGCTCTGTCGCTTTGGCTGGTTAAGATGAATTGGGTCAGGATATTGTTACTGGTTATTTTGGCAATTTTACTGACCTTCATGCTTCGTCTACCGGTTATTGATCCTGAACAACAAAAAATTTCCGGAAGACATTTATAACCGTTCGCTTGTAACACAACCTGCTGCGTTAGCCGATAGATTTGGTAGGGGTATGATGGTCGTGACAAAAACGCGCTGACGCAGCGTGGATTGTTGCTTTTATCTGCCAGTTTGACTAGATTTGACCGCTTTCGTGCTCAGGCCGCCATTTCATTGCTTCCATAAGTTTACCATTTCATTCGTAGATGGGATGTGGGAGGGTGCATGGGGTCGGCATTAGTATGGTTAGAACGTTTTATCAGGCACAGAGATGATGACAGCACAGCCGCTAGAATTGATTAAAAACAGTATTAAAAGTATTCCTGACTACCCCAAACCGGGAATTCTGTTTCGTGATGTGACGAGTCTGCTGGAAGAACCAGCAGCCTATGCTGCCAGTATTGAAATGCTGACCAACCGCTACCGTGATGTAGGAATCACAAAAGTCGTGGGAACCGAAGCACGTGGTTTCTTGTTTGGTGCTCCCGTCGCTCTGGCGTTGGGCGTCGGCTTTGTTCCTGTTCGTAAACCGGGCAAGTTGCCGCGCCCGACGATCAGTGAGAAATATGAATTGGAATACGGTTCTGATCGCTTGGAAATCCACGAAGATGCTATTAGCGCCACCGATAACGTTTTGGTTATTGATGATTTGCTGGCAACGGGTGGGACGATTGAAGCGACCGTTAAGCTGATTCGTCGTTTAGGTGGCAATGTTACCGATGCGGCTTTTGTCATCAACCTATTTGACTTGGGTGGTACTCAGCGTTTGGAAGCGATGGGGATTAACTGCTATAGCCTGGTCGAATTCCCCGGACATTAATCATTAACAGCCTCGCCGATAATGACGTGGCTGTGTTAGCATGACCTCCTCAATAACTCAACTGTTGCGGTGTTGATGAGCTATCAGGTTCTTGCCCGTAAGTGGCGTCCTCAAACTTTTGCCGATGTTGTCGGTCAGGAACATGTCCTGACCGCGTTGGCTAATGGCCTTTCTCTAGGCAGAATTCACCATGCTTATTTGTTTTCTGGTACTCGCGGTGTAGGGAAGACCACCATCGCGCGTTTGCTCGCCAAGGGGCTGAATTGTGAACATGGCGTAACCGCAACACCTTGTGGTCAGTGCGATAATTGCCGTGAAATCGAGCAAGGTCGTTTTGTTGATTTAATCGAGATTGACGCCGCTTCCCGAACCAAAGTTGAGGATACTCGTGAGCTACTGGATAATGTGCAGTATGCGCCGGCGCGAGGTCGCTTTAAGGTCTATTTGATCGATGAAGTGCATATGCTGTCACGGCACAGTTTTAATGCGCTGCTGAAAACGCTGGAAGAACCGCCACCTCACGTTAAATTCCTGTTGGCAACCACCGATCCGCAAAAGTTACCCGTGACGATTTTGTCTCGCTGTTTGCAGTTCCATCTTAAAGCGCTGGATGTCGAGCAGATTCGGACACATTTAGAGCAGGTATTACAGGCCGAGCAACTCGTTAGTGAGCCTCGAGCGCTGCAATTGTTGGCGCGGGCCGCTGACGGGAGTTTGCGTGATGCGCTGAGTCTCACCGATCAGGCGATTGCCATGGGGCAAGGGCAAGTCACGACTGCCGCGGTTAGCCAGATGCTGGGTACGCTGGATGATGAGCAACCGCTGGCGATCATCGAAGCGCTGGTCAATGCTGATGGGGCGGGCGTGATGTCTTTGCTCGATCAAGCGGCTGCGCGTGGCGTTGATTGGGAATCACTGCTGGTAGAAACCCTGACGTTATTGCATCGAATTGCCATGGTGCAACTGTTGCCGACTGCATTGAGTCACGACTATGCCTCGGTTGAGGCGCGCTTACGGGATTTGGCCCGAACGCTACCGCCAGCTGATTTACAGCTTTATTATCAAACGCTCTTGGTTGGTCGAAAAGAGCTGCCTTATGCGCCGGATCGCCGTATGGGGGTAGAGATGGCATTGCTGCGTGCATTAGCGTTTCACCCGCGGCAGATCATCGAGGCCCCGGTTTTACCAGTGGCAATGACGCCAGCTCAGCCAATCAATACGACACCGTCCGTAACGAATACGCCAACACCTTCGCGCGATGAGCCACAGCGCCATGCGGTTCAGCATAGTACGCCTCCTCCCGCTTATCCGACGGAGATGCCTGTATTATCTGCTGACGATACGGCTTCGGCAGAAGGCGACGGTGCATCTGCATTGCCTCCTGATACGGCCGCTCATATGGGGGGCGATAGTGGGTTATCAGATGCGACTTCCCAGTTGCTTAAGGCTCGTAGCCAACTGTTACGTAAACAAGGGACGACACCACCAAAAAAGGCTGAACCGGCAGCGTCTGATAAAACGCGGCCGGCAACCTCGGCACTTGAGCGTTTAGCTACGGTGACTGAGCGTAGCGTGCAGCGGCAAAACGAAAAAGATTCAGCGGCGGCGCCCAGGAAGCCAGAGGCTTATCGCTGGCGGGCACAGAATAAAGTTGAAGAAGTTAAAGCGGATGTCACAACGCCCAAAGCATTACGTTCGGCGTTGGAACATGAAAAAACGCCGGAGCTCGCTGCGCGTCTGGCGGAAGAGTCACTGACGCGAGATGAGTGGGCGGCGGAAATTCATCGTTTGACGTTGCCAAAACTGGTGCAACAACTGGCATTGAATGCATTTAGGGAAATGCCTGAGCCGGGCAAAATACATTTGCATTTACGTTCTTCTCAGCGCCATTTGAATTCGCCTGCGGCACAGAAAGCGTTAACCGATGCATTGACGGCGCATCACGGTTATCCCATAGAATTATTCGTCACGGAAGATGATAATCCAGAGGTGCTGACGCCATTAGAATGGCGTCAGGCGATTTATGAAGAGAAGCTGGCGCAGGCGCGCCAGTCGATTCTGGCTGATAATACGATTCAAACGCTGCGGCGTTTCTTTGATGCGGAACTGGACGAAGAAAGTATCCGCCCTGTTTAATCGCTGCGAGTGTGCAGCCCGATGCAATAGAGAGAAAACTATGTTTGGTAAAGGTGGAATTGGCAATCTGATGAAGCAAGCCCAGCAGATGCAGGAAAAAATGCAGCAGATGCAGGAAGAGATTGCGAATCTGGAAGTCACTGGCGAATCGGGCGCAGGTTTGGTGAAAATCACCATCAATGGTGCGCACAATTGCCGCCGTGTGGAGATCGATCCCAGCCTGATGGAAGATGATAAAGAGATGCTGGAGGATCTGATCGCCGCTGCGTTTAACGATGCTGCCCGCCGTATTGCAGAAACGCAGAAAGAGAAAATGGCGTCTGTTTCCAGCGGTATGCAATTGCCGCCGGGCTTCAAGATGCCGTTCTGATGCAAACCAGCCCGCTTCTTGAAGCGTTGATGGAAGCTTTGCGTTGCTTGCCGGGCGTTGGGCCCAAATCGGCGCAACGCATGGCTTTTCATCTATTACAGCGTAATCGCAGCGGTGGGATGCGTCTGGCGCAGGCGTTAACGCAAGCGATGTCTGAAATTGGACATTGTGCCGATTGCCGCACGTTCACCGAGCAAGATGTGTGTACGATTTGTTCAAATCCTCGCCGTCGGCAAAACGGTCAGATTTGTGTTGTGGAAAGCCCGGCTGATATTCACGCTATTGAGCAAACTGGACAGTTTGCCGGTCGCTATTTTGTGTTAATGGGGCACTTGTCCCCGCTTGATGGGATCGGTCCAGATGATATTGGTCTGGGGCGATTGGAAGAGCGTTTGCAAAATGAATCAATCAGTGAAGTGATTCTGGCAACCAACCCGACGGTGGAGGGGGATGCGACGGCTAACTACATTGCTGAATTGTGCGCACAGCATGGCGTGATGGCGAGTCGAATTGCACACGGTGTGCCTGTCGGTGGTGAATTGGAAATGGTCGATGGGACAACGCTGTCCCATTCCCTTGCCGGACGTCAGCCTTTTAAGTTCTGATTCGGTCGGCTATCCGTGATTGATAGCCGGCTTGTTTCCTTTATTTCTCCTTCCTTTTGCCTGCTCGTGCTTCATCACCTCTTGAAATTATCATCGTTTATCCCCATTTCATGCTCATCGTCATCAGCCTGAATAATATTAGGATTGAGGTAAGTAACAATGAGTATGAAAGGCCAAGAAACCCGTGGATTCCAGTCCGAAGTAAAGCAATTGCTACATTTAATGATCCATTCACTCTATTCCAATAAAGAAATTTTCCTACGTGAATTGATCTCTAATGCCTCTGATGCGGCAGATAAATTACGTTTTCACGCACTGTCAGCACCTGAACTCTATGCTGGCGATGGTGATTTGTGCGTACGTGTTTCGACGGATAAAGAAAAACGGACGCTGACGATTTCTGATAACGGTATTGGGATGAGTCGTGATGAGGTAATCGATAATCTGGGCACGATTGCCAAATCGGGGACTAAAGCGTTTTTAGAATCGATGGGTTCCGACCAGGTTAAAGATAGTCAACTGATCGGTCAGTTTGGTGTGGGATTCTATTCCGCCTTTATTGTTGCTGATAAGGTGACGGTGCGTACCCGTGCGGCGGGCGCCGCGGCGGATCAATCCGTGTACTGGGAGTCAGCGGGGGAAGGGGACTATACCATCGCTGATATCACCAAAGACGAGCGCGGAACTGAAATTACGTTACACCTGCGTGAAGGTGAAGACGAGTTTCTGGATGACTGGCGCGTACGTTCCGTTATCAGCAAATATTCTGACCATATCGCGTTGCCGGTAGAAATTGAGTCGCGTACGGAAAGTGAAGAAGAAGGCGGTGAAGCGACTGTCAACTGGGAAAAAATCAATAAGGCTCAAGCCCTGTGGACGCGCAGTAAGTCAGACGTTAGCGATGAAGAATATAACGAATTCTATAAACACATCGCTCACGACTTTACCGATCCACTAAGTTGGAGCCACAACCGGGTGGAAGGAAAACAGGAATATACCAGCCTGCTGTATATTCCGGCCCAGGCACCGTGGGATATGTGGAATCGCGATCATAAGCACGGTTTAAAACTCTATGTTCAGCGCGTATTTATTATGGATGATGCCGAACAGTTTATGCCGAACTATCTGCGTTTTGTTCGTGGCCTGATTGATTCCAACGATCTGCCGCTTAATGTTTCCCGTGAAATTTTACAAGATAGCCGTGTTACTCAGAATTTGCGTAATGCCCTGACCAAACGCGTATTGCAAATGCTGGAGAAACTGGCGAAGGATGATGCTGAAAAATATCAAACCTTCTGGCAACAGTTCGGTTTAGTGTTGAAGGAAGGCCCGGCTGAAGACAGTAGTAATCGCGAAGCGATTGCCAAGCTGCTGCGTTTCGCAACAACGCACTCCGATAGCTCGGCGCAAACCGTGTCGCTGGACGAATATGTCAGTCGCATGGTTGAAGGTCAGGATAAGATTTATTACATCACCGCCGATAGCTATGCTGCCGCGAAAAGTAGTCCGCACCTTGAGTTGTTCCGTAAGAAAGGTATCGAGGTGCTGTTGTTATCCGATCGGATTGACGAGTGGATGATGAGCTACCTGACCGAATTCGATGGCAAATCATTCCAGTCTGTCAGCAAAGCCGATGAAGCGTTGGATAAGCTGGCTGACGAAGAAAATGATGTGCAAAAGGAAGCGGAAAAGGCGTTGGAGCCTTTTGTTGAGCGTGTCAAAACATTGCTGGGGGAACGAGTGAAAGACGTTCGTCTAACGCACCGTTTGACCGATACGCCAGCGATTGTGGTGACTGACGCCAACGAGATGAGCACTCAGATGGCGAAGCTGTTTGCCGCCGCTGGGCAGCAGGCTCCAGAGGTTAAATACATTTTTGAACTGAACCCTGAACACGCGCTGGTTAAGCGTGCTGCGGATGTCAGTGATGACGCGGTGTTTGCTGAGTGGGTTGAATTGCTACTTGATCAAGCCTTATTGGCAGAACGCGGTACGCTGGACGATCCTAACCAGTTTATTCGTCGTATGAACCAATTGCTGACCGCCTGATGTCTCCGAGACCCCGGTTTATCCGGGGTCTCAACATATTCAGGATGACCAATCTGATTTTCTCTTGTACTCACTTCACTGAACGTTTTTTCTTCGTCTACACTGACAATTCATGGCATTCGGTCATGAGGTTTGGCAACTTTTCACCCGTTGATAACATGCTGAAGCGAGCCCGTTCCTTGAGGATAATCGCCTGGAATGGTATGGTTTAGCGTTTTTCAAATTTATTTTAAATATTATATAGCAAGGGGATTTACGCAATGCGTATTATTCTGCTGGGCGCTCCGGGCGCAGGCAAAGGTACTCAGGCTCAATTCATTATGGAAAAATACGGCATTCCGCAGATTTCCACGGGTGACATGCTACGTGCCGCAGTGAAGGCCGGTTCAGAGCTGGGTAAGCAGGCTAAAGAAATCATGGATGCCGGCAAATTGGTTACTGATGAGTTAGTCATTGCTCTGGTCAAAGAACGTATCGCCCAGGACGATTGTCGTAATGGTTTTCTGTTGGATGGCTTCCCGCGCACTATCCCGCAGGCTGATGCCATGAAAGAAGCGGGTATCAATGTCGATTATGTGATCGAATTTGCTGTGCCTGATGAGCTCATTGTTGATCGTATCGTGGGACGTCGCGTTCATGCTGCATCTGGTCGTGTTTATCACGTTAAATTCAATCCGCCTAAAGTTGAAGGCAAAGATGATGTGACCGGTGAAGACCTGACCACGCGTAAAGACGATCAGGAAGAAACCGTACGTAAGCGTCTGGTTGAATATCATCAGCAAACCGCGCCATTAGTGGCTTACTACCAGAAAGAAGCGGATGCTGGTAATACGCGTTATTTCAAAGTAGAAGGTACGCGCAAAGTGGCCGAGGTTCGCGCCGAGCTGGAAACTATTCTGGGCTAATTTTTCCGGTATTAGAGAAAACGTACCGTGCCTTTGATGCCAGATATTCATCTGGCATTTTTTGATCTCTGCATGCTCCCCACTATTCATGTTCTCCGTTATTGATACTCTCCACTATTGATACTCTCCACTATTGATAACATCGGTCTATCCACCCATCACTATTCCGTTTTTTTCGCTACAATAACCATTCTGAAATAGCGCTACAGCAAGCTGATAAGATGGCTTGATTGTCTTGAGGGGATGGTATGAGACGTGAAAAATTCGGCGTTCTGATGGTAAATTTAGGGACGCCTGACGCACCGACACCGCAAGCGGTGAAGCGCTATCTGGCCGAATTTTTGAGCGACAGGCGTGTTGTCGATACGTCTCGTTTACTCTGGTGGCCGTTATTGCGAGTCGTTATTCTGCCTTTTCGTTCCCCGCGTGTCGCAAAACTCTATCAATCCGTCTGGACGAAAGAGGGATCGCCGTTGCTGGCCATCAGTCGCCGACAGCAGCAGGCGTTGGCGGCTCGTCTGGCTGATATTCCCGTCGAACTTGGCATGAGTTACGGTTCGCCGAGTCTGCATTCTGCATTGGATACGCTGTTATCGCAGGGTGTCAAACAACTGGTGGTGATACCGATGTATCCCCAATATTCCTGTTCAACGACTGCCGCTGTTTGGGATGGATTGGCTGCGCAATTGCGTGGTTATCGACAATTGCCAGCGATTCGTTTTGTTCGAGATTACGCCGAACATCCGGCCTACATTGCCGCGTTAAAATATCGGGTTGAACACGCGTTCGCTGAGCATGGTGAGCCCGATCGGTTAGTGCTCTCTTACCATGGTATTCCGCAGCGCTATGCTGAAGAAGGCGACGATTATCCAGAGCGCTGTCGGGCAACGACGGAGGCATTAATCGCCGCATTAGGAATACCTAATGAAAAGGTCATGATGACCTTTCAGTCGCGCTTTGGCCGTGAACCCTGGTTAACACCCTATACCGATGCAACATTGCAAGCGTTGCCGACGCAAGGGGTTAAACATCTTCAGGTCATGTGTCCGGGGTTTGCTGCGGACTGTCTGGAAACGCTGGAAGAGATACAGGAACAAAATCGGGAAATATTCTTGCATGCCGGTGGAACATCATTTCACTACATTCCTGCACTGAATGACGATCCATTGCACATTGATATGCTGGAACAACTGGTTACCCAAGCGGATTAACGTAATTTAAGCCGATTAACACGATAAACAATAAAGCGGGAAAGATTCCCGCTTTATTGCTGATAAAAAAACGCAGTACCTGAAAATCAGATGGGACATTCCCGAGGGATGGCAGGCTCTTCATCCAGTTTCAGCAAGGTGATCATGCTATTGGCAATTTCACGTTCACCCATCACGACCTGATTGGCACCATGTTCCGTGATATAGCTAACCTCATCGTCATAATGAGCACGTGCAATAATCTCCAAATCCGCGCGTTTTTCTCGTGCCGTCGCCACAATTTCTCCCGCTTCATAACCATTAGGGATCGTAAGCAATAGCCAACGGGCACAGTCCAGGCGAGCAATATCCATGATTTCTGGTTTTGTCGCGTTACCAAGAACGGCTTTAATGCCTTGTTCTCGTAGTGCATCGACGCGCGTACGTGAATTTTCCACCACAACGACGGGAATGCCAGCCTGATGTAATTTCGCACCGATCAGGCTACCAACTCGACCATAGCCGACTAACAGAGCATGGTTACATAAGTCGACGGGGATTTGTTTTTCCTCTTCGATCGCTTCTTCCACAATCTGCTCTTCAATGGTTTCATGTTTTGCCAGATAGCGCTCAAGCATCGTAAAGAGCAAGGGGTTAAGCATGATGGAGAGAATCGCCCCGGCCAACACCAGACTGCGACCTTCTTCGGAGAGTAAACCCAACACGATTCCGAGACCGGCAAGAATAAAAGCAAACTCACCGATTTGAGCCAAACTGGCAGAAATAGTTAAAGCGGTACGTTTCGAGTGACCGAATAGCCGAACCAGCAGGAATGCAGCCGCTGATTTACCGAACACGATGATTGCCAACGTGATCAGAACGGAAAGTGGATCGTTGACGAGGATCATCGGATCAAACAGCATGCCAACGGAGACAAAGAACAGAACCGCGAACGCATCACGTAACGGTAGCGTATCGTGTGCGGCTCGTTGGCTGAGTTCGGACTCATTCAGAACGACACCCGCAAAGAATGCACCCAGCGCAAAGGAAACATCAAACAGTTTTACCGCGCCAAAAGCGATCCCCAGCGCCATGGCGAGCACGGCTAGCGTAAACAGCTCCCGAGAACCTGTACTGGCGCTTTTTGCCAGAACCCAGGGAACCAAACGACGTCCGACAACAATCATTAGCGTAATGAAGGCAATCACTTTACCGATAGTCCAGGCGAGATCGCGCAATAGTTTACCGGTATCTGCATGTTCGGCACCAATCATGTCGCCAAAGGCTGGCAACAGAACCAGTGTGAGTACCATGGCTAAATCTTCTACAATTAGCCAGCCAATAGCGATTTGGCCTCGCTGGCTATCAATCAGTTGCCGTTCTTCCAGAGCACGTAACAGTACGACGGTACTCGCCGTGGAAAGACAAAGCCCAAAGACCAGACCACTTGCCAGACTCCAGCCGAGAACCGCAGAAAGCCCCATTCCGAGTAGCGTTGCAACCGCAATTTGAGCAATCGCACCCGGAATGGCAATCGACTTTACCGCCATCAGGTCTTTTAGTGAGAAATGTAAACCGACGCCAAACATGAGCAGGATAACGCCAAGTTCGGCTAATTCTGGGGCCAATGATGTATCAGCGACGAACCCTGGCGTAAAAGGGCCGACAAGTACGCCGGCAACAAGATAGCCAACAAGAGGAGAGATGCGCAGACGGTTCGCCAGAATACCGAGAAGGAAGGCGAGTACCAGCCCTACAGCGATAGTAGAAATTAGAGGTGTTGTAGCATGCATCCCGACTCCTTTTGCCAAGTGTGAAACGTGAATGAGCGGATTTCTTATACAAATTCTATTGTATATTGATAAATGTTGCTTGGATAAAAAGCGCTTTTTGTTAAAAACGTCAGCTTACCAAGTAATTCATAGTGTAACATAGATTTAAGTGAAGTTTCTCCTGATAAGCATTGATAAACATGCTTAATTATTATGATAAAGCTCATGTCTTGGCATATATCTCTTCAAGATTTCCCATTTATTTGATTGCCCCCTGTTATTCAACGATGAAAAACCATAGAAGATGAGGAATAAGGGACGTAATGTCTGATTATCCTTACGAACCATCTATATTAGAAAGAATTCATGACAGCACAAAGACACATGTTATCCATTCGGTGAATCAGGACGGCGGCATTTAGCGGCGTATCCTTTGTGATGAAAAACCGCTTCAAGCATTGTTCATTAAGCTATGCTAGCCTGAACAACGATGCTTTCTTGTTGGCTGGTATCTAAAATAAACGGAGATTTATCATGCGTTTTTCAATGAAAACCCTGAGTTGCACGGTGGCATTATCGTTGGCGTTAGTGCCTGTCGGCGCGATGGCTTGGGAGAAAGATAAAACGTATGCCATTACGATATTGCATACAAACGATCACCACGGTCATTTTTGGCAAAACGATTACGGCGAGTATGGACTGGCAGCGCAGAAAACGCTGGTTGATAGCATTCGTGAGGAAGTGGCGAAAAAAGGAGGGAGTGTTCTGCTGTTATCGGGGGGCGATATTAACACGGGTGTCCCTGAGTCGGATTTGCAGGATGCTGAACCTGATTTTCGTGGCATGAACATGGTTGGCTATGATGCGATGGCGCTGGGTAACCATGAATTTGATAATCCGCTCTCTGTCTTACGCCAACAAGAAGAATGGGCCGATTTCCCATTACTTTCCGCCAATATCTATCAAAAAAGTACCAATACGCGTTTATTCAAGCCTTATGCGTTATTTGATAAGCAAGGGGTTAAAATTGCGGTTATCGGTTTGACGACCGATGATACCGCTAAATTGGGTAATCCCGAGTATTTTACTGATATTGAATTTCGTCAGCCGGCAACCGAAGTCAGGCAGGTAGTCGATCAATTACGCAAGACAGAAAAGCCGGATGTCGTGATTGCAGCAACACACATGGGGCATTATGACGATGGACATCACGGGTCGAATGCGCCGGGTGATGTTGAAATGGCGCGTAGTCTGCCCGTAGGCTATCTGAACATGATCGTCGGTGGTCATTCTCAGGATCCGGTTTGTATGGCGGATGAAAATAAGAAACAGGTTAATTATGTACCGGGTACACCTTGTGCTCCTGACCGTCAAAATGGGGTTTGGATTGTTCAGGCGCATGAATGGGGGAAATACGTTGGTCGTGCGGATTTCACTTTCCGTAATGGTGAACTGAAATTGGATCATTACCAGCTTATCCCGGTCAATCTGAAGAAAAAAATTGAGAAAGCGGATGGTAAAAGCGAACGGGTGTACTACACGCAGGAAATCGCACAAAACTCTGATGTTCTGAAGATGCTTACGCCTTTTCAGGAAAAAGGCCAGGCACAGTTGGATGTCAAGGTTGGCCATGTCAACGGGAAATTAGAAGGGGATCGTAGTCAGGTGCGTTTTCACCAGACTAATCTGGCACGGGTGCTGCTTTCGGCTCAGCTTGAACGAGCGAATGCCGATTTTGCGGTAATGAGCGGTGGTGGTGTGCGCGATTCGATCGAGTCTGGTGATATCACCTATAAAGATGTACTGAAAGTCCAGCCTTTTTCCAACACGTTGGTTTACGTGGATATGAAAGGCAGCGAGGTGGAAAAATACCTGGCCGTCGTGGCGAATAAGAAAGTCGATTCCGGCGCTTACGCGCAATTCTTGAATGTTGCTCTGAACGCGAATGGTGAAAGCGTACAGAATGTCAAAATTAAAGGCGAGCCGCTGAAAGCAGAGCAAATCTATCGTATGGCAACGTTGAATTTTAACGCGATGGGAGGCGATGGGTATCCGCGAATTGACAGCCTTCCCAGTTACGTCAATACGGGGTTTGTTGATGCTGAGGTGTTGAAACAATACATCGAGAAGCATTCACCGCTGGATGCAGAAGCCTACGCGCCGAAAGGTGAGATAGCTTATAAATAACTAATAATCGTGGCGGTTTTTGTCTCTTCGCCAGTGGCGAAAACCGCTGTTTTTTCTCTCTAGAAATTCTCCGCAAACGGTACAGAGCTTATTTCACTTAAACGGTGAGCGTTATCCATCTATTAACCCGCACCGCCAAGACCTATCATTAACATTAAACAGTTATCTATAACAGGAACGATCTTAAAGGCTCAGTTCCAATAATCTTCTACATTCGCCAGTATTTCACAGTCACAATAACCACCATACTGCTGTAGCCATGACAATACAGGTTCAGCTTCAATATTACAGGCTGCAAGAAACTGCTGCGTTAGCGCACTGCTATGATCACAACCTGCGGTCAGTTCTGTATCCAGATAATCAAACAGGGCTTTTAAATCATTTAATAACAATGGCATCGCTGCTTCTGCTGCCATCCGCTCATTCCGAGCTTGCTCTTTTAACAGTAACTTACGACGATCTTTTTCAGCTTTTGACAACGACACTACGGCTACCTTTCTCTATTATTTCAACGTTCCCGATATAATATGGGCCTTCCCATATTGTCCATGTTTTTGACTGCACTAATGATGCCAACTGCTCAGCACTACAGAGTACTTTCAACGTTGCAACCAGGGTTTCTCCAGGCATCAGTGTTCCCTCAAAATAAAACCCCCCCATAAAATATTCACCCGTTACTGGGTGTTTATGGTTAGGTCTGTAACCTGAAGCACATGCCGTGCGCCTGGCACCATTTTTATCCAGAGATACATGCACGCTAAATTCAGCGCTCTGATGTGGCATCAATAACACTCCAGTGCAGCGAATCGTCCCGTCTGCATACTACAGACACTTACTTTTTAATATCGCCGGGTCAAATATCACCAGCGCTGCGGAGCTTTCTTTCACACCACAGGGTAAAGCACCTGCTTTCAGAATATCGAATACTGTTTCTAGTACAGAGCCAGTTTGCAGTCCTTTCAGATATCGTTGGACACTGACCATCATCAACATATAGTGGCATTCGTCGCTGGTTTCACTGACGAAATCATCATATTCCACGTTTTCTGTCAGCCCGGCCTTTTTCTTTAAAAGATAGGCCTTACGTTTACGGATCTGCGCTTTCATGTCATCGCTGGCCGCAAGCCGGATATGCTGCTGAATATTTTCGTCAGCTTGTTCGTAATTAACATCCAGTATCAGAGCACCAACTTGTTCAGCAAAAAAATCATCCCATATCCGATAACCTGCAGGAAGATGCTGGCTGAACAACAGTTGCAAAGCTTCGTCTTTATTATTAATAACGGAGTACTGCGGCAGAACCGTGGTTAAACCAGCCAAAAATTGCGGCTGATTAAAAAAACGCACCGGCTCCATATAGAAATTGACATGATCACTCACTGCATTACCTCAAAACGTCAACAATGTTAATTTGTAAAATACGCTGGTTTTGCGCAGTGATAGCATCTAACGGTTCCATCACCGTCACGCTGGCCCCCAGAGCCATAGTCATAACAAACTAAAAATGAATATTACGTTAAAATCTGTCTGAATTTTAATCGATGTCTTTTGCGAGCAAAAAGTCATTCACAACTTTCAGGAAAAGCTCTGGCGCGTCTTTATGCACTTCATGTTCGGCAAAAGGGATATTAAAGAAATGAGTTTGTGGCAGTTGCTGACGTAATGCTGATACTTCTTCCAGTGACAGCAGATGATCATGATCCCCACGGATCAATAATAGCGGCGCGGTAATCTGACGGATCTGCTGCCCCGGATAACCGCTTGTCGCCGTGTCAGTCCACAGACCAACAACAGCATTGACCAGCGTATCAAAGTCCGGTTCTGGATTCACCGCCTTATAAGCGTCAACCGACTCAGGATCCATCTGTTGCCACATGTCTGCAGTAAGACCACTCAGCATCTCAAATACCGGCCCGTTACGATCCAACTGAAATTGTGCGCCGACGGTAATGAGTTTATCTATTTTAACGCTCTGTGCTGCTGCCATCCTATAAGCAACAATACCACCGTCACTGAAACCCAATACAGAACAGGACGTTATTCCAAGGTGAGTCAATACAGCTTCGACATCATGCTGATAACGTTGATAAGTTAGTGGCAATGTTCCCAGCGTTGATTTGCCATGCCCGCGGAGATCAATACCAATAAAGTAAAACTGCGGCGGTAGTTGCGACATAATTGAATTAAAATCGGTCAGACTGCCTAATCCGCCATGCAATAACAGTAACGGTTGTTTACTGCGGTCACCAGCAACTTCGTAGTAAATACGACTTTCTTCAACCTGTAGATACTGTCCGGATACGTGGTTAAAGCTTGCCATTTTTTTCTCCGTTAATACTAAATAACCCACTGTGATCAGTACCACACCGCAGCATAAAATGATCAGTTTCGATACACCATTCAAACCAGTTACCATCATCCGTGAAACCTCTTAATGTAAAATATGATAAATCGTATTCTGACGTCATGATTTGCTGTAGCGTTTTTTTGACATCAGGTTGCCACTCTGACCATAGCTGCGAGGTATTCCAGTAGCGGATCTTCTCCGCCGCTATTTGACTGAAACTCAATTGACAACGCTCCAGCAGTAATACTTCACCATCAGATAGCGGATGCTCAGCCAGCAAATAAGCGACATCCAGTTCGACTGTTAATGATTTGCAATCACCGGTGCGTGTAATACTAAAAATGTGGGTATCGTCCAGACTGATTTGATTAAAACCATGACAGATCGAATTCGGTAACACAGCCATAATAACCAGAGTGGTCCTCTATCAATTATTCCACCATAACATTATTCCACCACAACCCGGATCGACGACGACCGTAGTGCAATGTCTTTCAGTGCCTGATAAAAATGCCCCTGCTGCCATAAGCGTATATGTCCAGTTTCTGTAAAATGCAGCTCACATTCTCCGGGCCAACCAGGACCACCTTGTAAAGCATCGCTAAAGGCATCTAGATTACGACCAAAATACTCAGCACCATCAACGTCGGCAAACTGTAAATAACAACGCCAGAATTGCGTTTCCGTCATGATATTCCGGCAATTAATGGTAATAATTTTCATCTGCCTATTTTCTCTTAGCGCTTGTCTACGATCTGCGGTACTTTCCTTGGTGTAATCTTCGCATCGAAAGCCACGCTAAATATATACCCGTCATACTTCAAGTTGCATGTGCGTTGGCTACGCTACTCGGCCCGTCGTGGGCCTCGCCCTAAAGGGCCGCTGCAAGCAGCGTTCAAACCTGCCTCTGGCAGATTTGTCAGTCACCCGAATCACTTACTCAAGTAAGCTCATCGGGATTCCTTCGCTTGCCGCGTTATTCGGCCTTATGGCCTCACCCCTTCGGGGTCAGCGCAAGCGCTGTTCAAAAACGCTTTGCCGTTTTTGTCCTGAAACTTGAATTATTTTGGGTATACACTGCCTTTGAGAGGTTGAGACAACCGCGTTTTACTCAAACCATTCACCAGCCGATTCTAACCGCTTAGTGTGTTATTTTGCCGCCCACTCAAATACCCACCTTACGCGCCCGCGTATCGACGTAATGTGTCGTCACTATTTATCTAGTCAGAACAATACGCTAATCCGTGTTGCTGCATGAAAGGTTATCTGGCCTTACCCGTAAAAATTAATCAAATCAAACAATGACGATTTTCAATTGAAGGATGTCTTATGACGAGCCGTTCCATTCTTAAACACATCCCCTGGATGATTCTTGGAATCATCGGGGCTGCCTGCCTTGGCGTAGTTGCACTACGTCGCGGTGAGCACGTCAGTGCATTATGGATTATTGTCGCTTCTGTTGCCGTCTATCTTGTGGCTTACCGATACTACAGTCTGTATATCGCCCAGAAAGTGATGAAGCTGGATCCAACGAGAGCAACGCCTGCCGTTGTGAATAACGATGGCCTCAACTATGTCCCTACCAACCGCAACGTTTTGTTCGGTCATCACTTTGCTGCTATCGCGGGTGCGGGGCCGTTGGTTGGGCCAGTACTGGCCGCGCAGGTCGGCTACCTGCCGGGTACGCTTTGGCTACTGGCGGGGGTCGTTTTGGCAGGTGCCGTACAGGACTTCATGGTACTGTTTATTTCAACCCGTCGTAATGGCGCGTCGTTAGGCGAAATCGTCAAGAAAGAGTTGGGCCCTGTACCGGGCACGATTGCGCTGTTCGGTTGCTTCCTGATTATGATCATCATTCTTGCCGTACTGGCGTTGATCGTGGTGAAAGCGCTGGCAGAAAGTCCATGGGGCGTCTTTACGGTTTGCTCGACGGTGCCAATTGCCCTGTTTATGGGTATCTACATGCGCTTTATCCGTCCGGGTAAAGTCGGTGAAGTTTCGGTAATCGGTATTGTGCTGTTGGTGTTGGCGATTTGGTTCGGTGGCGTGGTTGCCCACGATCCGTACTGGGGCCCGGCACTGACCTTCAAAGATACCACTATCACCTATACGCTGATCGGTTACGCCTTTGTTTCTGCGTTGCTGCCGGTGTGGTTGATTCTGGCTCCGCGTGACTATTTAGCCACTTTCCTGAAAATTGGCGTCATCGTCGGTTTGGCGATTGGTATTGTTATTCTCAATCCAGATCTGAAAATGCCAGCCGTGACGCAGTTTGTTGATGGTACGGGTCCAGTCTGGAAAGGTACGTTGTTCCCGTTCCTGTTTATTACGATTGCCTGTGGGGCGGTATCTGGCTTCCACGCGCTGATTGCTTCCGGTACGACACCGAAATTGCTGGCTAACGAAAACGACGCTCGTTTTATCGGTTACGGTGCCATGCTGATGGAATCTTTCGTTGCGGTCATGGCGCTGGTTGCGGCATCGATCATTGAGCCTGGTCTGTATTTTGCCATGAACACTCCGCCAGCGGCGTTGGGTATTACCATGCCGGACCTGCATCGGCTGGGCACTGCTGATGCGCCGATGATTCTGGAACAATTGAAAGATGTTTCTGCACACGCGGCGGCAACGGTCAGTTCCTGGGGCTTCGTCATTTCACCGGATCAGATCCTGCAAACGGCGAAAGACATTGGTGAACCTTCAGTATTAAACCGTGCGGGTGGGGCTCCTACACTGGCGGTTGGTATTGCTTACGTATTCCACCAGATTATCCCCGGTGCCGATATGGGCTTCTGGTATCACTTCGGTATTTTGTTTGAAGCATTGTTTATCCTAACTGCGCTGGATGCAGGTACGCGTTCTGGTCGCTTTATGTTGCAGGATCTATTGGGTAACTTCGTTCCGTTCCTGAAGAAAACGGATTCACTGATTGCGGGTATCATCGGGACTGCGGGTTGCGTCGGGCTGTGGGGTTACCTGTTGTATCAAGGCGTTGTCGATCCGCTGGGTGGCGTGAAGAGCCTATGGCCGCTGTTTGGTATCTCTAACCAGATGCTGGCCGCCGTTGCTCTGGTTCTGGGTACGGTCATCCTGATTAAAATGAAACGGACTCAATATATTTGGGTGACAATGCTTCCGGCTATCTGGTTGTTGATTTGTACGACATGGGCACTGGGCCTGAAATTGTTCAGTGACAACCCGCAGTTGGAAGGCTTCTTCTACATGGCTAACATGTTTAAAGCGAAAATTGCTGAAGGCGGTGCCGATTTGAGCGCACAGCAGATTGCCAACATGAACCATATCGTCATCAACAACTACACAAATGCTGGCCTGAGTATTATGTTCCTGTTTGTGGTGTACAGCATTATTGCTTACGGCATTAAAGTGGCGTTGGATGCACGTAAAGTCTCTGAACGTACCGATCAGGAAACGCCTTATGTACCTGTTCCTGAAGGTGGAGTGAAGGTGTCCTCTGGCCACTAAGCGCACTCATCCCCGTTAGATTTTGGGAGACGGCTAGCACGGTCGGTACGCAAAAGATGACGGGAATCTCTACCCTGTATAATGTATAACGTTATACAGGGTGTTTTTTATCTGGCGGCTATCGCTGTCGCTGGTTTGGAGGGAATGATGTTTGGCAATCTGGGAAAAGCAGGCAAATATTTAGGCCAGGCGGCGCGTATGCTGGTTGGCATGCCAGATTATGATACCTATGTTCAACATATGCAGACCAACCATCCTGATAAACCGATGATGACTTACGAAGAGTTTTTCCGTGAGCGTCAGCAGGCACGTTATGGCGGCGATGGTAAAGGCGGAATGCGTTGTTGCTAGTCGCACGAGTCGTCAGTTAGCCGAACAAGCTGTCAGGAAAATCATGAGCTGCTAGCCATCGCGGGTTAGCACTGCAGGAGTCGTTATGTCTCAACCCCTTTATGTCACGATACTGACCGGTTTTTTAGGTGCAGGTAAGACGACTTTGTTGCGTCATATCCTCAATGCCGATCATGGTTACAAGATTGCCGTCATTGAAAACGAGTTTGGTGAAGTCCCCATTGATAATGTATTAATTGGTGAACGAGCGAGTCAAATCACGACCTTGAGCAATGGTTGTATCTGCTGTAGTCAGGCAAACGAGTTAGCCGATGCGTTGCTTGATCTTCTGGATGGTGTCGATAGCGGTAAACTGGATTTTGACCACGTCATCATTGAATGCACAGGGATGGCCGATCCCGGGCCAGTGGCCCAGACTTTTTTCTCTCATGAAGTGATCTGTGAACGTTTTGTCTTAGATGGCATTATTACGCTGGTGGATGCCGTACACGCGCAGCAACAGCTTGATCAGTTTACCATTGCCCAATCACAGATCGGTTATGCCGACCGTATACTGATAACTAAAACCGATATTGCAGGTGAAGATGAGGTATTGATTCAGCGTCTCCAGCGTATCAATGCACGAGCGCCGATTTACCCCGTGATACAGGGTGATATCGATCTGGGCGTGCTGTTCAATATTGAAGGTTTTATCCTCAATGATAAGTTGGCGGTGAAAACGCCGGTATTCCGTTTTATTGCACCTGCGCAGAATGATGTTCACTCGATTGTCGTGTATCTCGATAAGGCCGTTGAACTTCAGGCGGTTTCCGATGTAATGGAAAATCTGCTTCTGCAATTCTCTGATAATTTGCTGCGTTATAAAGGCATCCTGGCTATTGAGGGTGATAACCGGCGTCTGTTGTTTCAGGGCGTTCAACGTTTGTATAGCGCTGACTGGGATAGAGAATGGCAGCCTGATGAAACAAGAAAAAGCGTACTCGTATTTATTGGTGTGGATTTACCCGAGCAGAATATTCGTGACGCGTTTGCTCGCCTGATGGAATAACGCCATTTTCTTATTCGGGCTGGTTGTTTAGGCCAGCCCACTTGCCATACAACCTGCTTTTTTCCTGTCTCCTGCCCTGTCTGTGTAGCACATTGTCTGGATTGATATCTATTACCGATCGTTTTCTCTGATTGTAAATGGTGCAATTGCACGAAAAAAATCCTACCTTATTGTAATTATTACGAATACATCTAAAACGTGATCGCCTTTCGTTTTTTAATGGAATATGAGTGGTATTTTATTAAAACGATATTTCATTTTTTAGTGAGGTTAAGTATGCGTAATGGTCTTGCCCTGTCGTTAATGGCTTCCTGCATCACATTGGGTATTCAAGCGGGTGCGGCACAAGCGGCCAGCTCAGTAAAATTCCCTGATAAGGTGTGTGACGTAACGCAATACGGGGCCGAGGGCCACCGCTTACAGATCGCACTAAATACGCAAGCTTTCCAGAAAGCGATTGATGATTGTGCGGCGACGGGCGGTGGAACGGTACATGTTCCTCGTGGAAACTATCTGGTCGATCCGCTGTTCCTGAAAAGCAACATCAGACTAGATTTGGCAAAGGACGCGACCATCGTTGCGTCGACCGAAGAAGCCGCGTATCGGGCGACAGAAAAAACTAAATATGCTGAAGCGGAAAATGGCTGGCTTCCTTTTATCAGCATTGCGGATGCTCAGAATGTGGCGATCACTGGTCAAGGAACCATTGATGGGCAAGGCGCTGTCTGGTGGGAGCGCTGGCGTGCCAATATTCGTGCCACTGGCAAGAAAGGCGGCACCGACCGCCCACGTCTGATTTATATCAAAAGTTCAAGCAATGTGCTGGTGGACGGCGTTACGTTAACCCATTCCCCGAGTTTCCACGTTGTGATGCGTTATTCGCATGATGTGGATGTGAACGGCACACGGATTCTGTCGCCGTGGCATGCGCCAAATACGGATGCGATTGACCCGATCGACAGCCAGAACATCCGTATTACCAACAACTATATCGACTGTAATGACGACCATATCGCGATAAAGGCCGAGAAGCCGGATAGCCGCTTCCCGAACGGCGTCGTGGATAATATCTATATCGCCAACAATATCCTCAAGCAAGGGCGAGGTATCTCCATCGGTAGCGAAACTTCCGGTGGCGTGAATAATGTGCTGGTTGAAAATAACCAGTTCGAAGGCTCCATGTACGGTATTCGTATAAAAACTAATCGTGGTAAAGGCGGAGAGGTGAAAAATATTACCTATCGCAATACCAAGATGGTGGATGTCGAAATTCCGCTGGTCTTTGCCGCTTACTACAAAGCTGCGCCAATCGTGCAGGCTGAGGTAGACAAGATGTTGGCCGAAGGCGGCTTCACGATGGGTGAGCAGATTTACCCACCAGATACCGATCCTGCGCAGCCGTTTGATCAGTACAAGACGCCACATTTCAGCAATGTGACCATCGAGAATCTGGAGTCGACTGGCAAGACTAAGGCCGCGGCATACATTATTGGCGTGCCGGAAGCGCCGCTCAGCGGTTTCCATTTTGCTAACGTGCGTATTGATGCGGATAAAGGCATTCGTGTCAGGAATGCAGAACTGCAAACCAAAGGTCTGACGCTGAATGTGAAAGAAGGGTCGGCGATGCAGTTGGATAAAGGGGCGAAAGTCGATCGGTAATCTGTTATGAAGCGGTAGCAGGGGACACACTGGCCGTGGAGTCCTCTGCTATCTGCTTCACTTTAATTCTGTATTAATTCGGCGTGATCAATCGAGCTTGGCAATATCAGCAAAGGTCGCGCGTAATAAACGCGCCAAATCATCAGCGGCGAGTTCAATATCCAGTCCCCGTTTACCGCCAGAAATAAAAATAGTACCAAACTGGCGAGCCGGTTCATCAATGACGGTTGGCAGCAATTTTTTTTGCCCTAACGGGCTAATGCCGCCGACCAGGTAACCTGTGACCCGTTGAGCAATCGCCGGGTCAGCCATATCGGCTTTTTTTGCAGATAGCGCTCGGGCGACTTTCTTTAAATCCAACAGTCCGGCAACGGGCGTTACGGCGACGGCCAGATTTTTCGCATCACCATTCAGGGAGACCAGTAGCGTTTTATAGACTTGATCTTTATTTAATCCCAGCTTCTTTGCAGCTTCTTCACCGAAATTGGTTTCTTCACTGTCGTGATGGTAACTGTGTAGCGTAAACGCGATTTTGTTTTTTTCGAGTAACTTAACTGCGGGTGTCATGATCCAAATATCCTTACGGGCGGCGTTGCGCTCAATTTGCCTGTAATAAGGCGGGTAAGTTGTCATCGCCATATAAATGCAGCGCACCGACGGCAACAACATAATGACCAGCAGGTAACGCCTGAAGTTGTTTTTGCCAGCGGCGATTCCGCTGGTTCATTAATAGATCAGCCATTTCATGGCTGAAGGTTGCCGGCATTTCTGGAGGAAGAGCGTCAGGTGTGCGGTCTAACCACCAGCCAATCATGGTTTGCAACAGTCGGGCGTTGATATGCCAATGTTTAATCGTATCTTCCAATAGCCGTAGTCCACCCTGTGGCAATTGCTGCAATAATGCAATCTGTGTTTCTTGCCCTTCAAGCTCAATGATGGGTAACCCCTGAGATTTTGCCGCAATAATCAGTTGGTAATCAATGCCGTAGTCGGGCCTGAGCCCTAACCTCTGAGCTTGATGCGCTTGTAACAGGAGTGCTGCCTGCCAGGCCGGTAAATGGTCGATACTTTGCTCGCTGAGCGGCAGTGATGCACAAATTTGCTGTAGCTGTTCATAATCTGCCGTTTCCAGCCTTTGTGACAGCGGGATTTCGTTTTCCATTGTTCCAAAGGGAGAACCAACACTGGAAATGTCAGCCTCAACAATCAGCGCCGTAGCGTGTCGTAGCTGTTGTAGTAGTTCTGGAGGGAGAGGGGACATATCCTGGCTCCCCATATGGATACTGCCAACCAAATGAAACTGACGCTCATTTGCGAGTTGAATATCGATAGCAGGATAGGCATAAGCCAGCGGCGAAATAAAACCAAGAAAAGTCGCTATGCTACGCAGTAGTGGCCTCATAAATTCCGTCTCCTGATGTGAGTAACACTATGCTAACTAAACACTAAAGCTATGCTAAACGCTAAAGCAACCAAGTTGTACTGGTTATCGGATGAAAAGCCTTAATAGTGGCAAAAAAGGGCTGAAGATAATCAGCCCTTATACATCGGAGGAAAATCACTGACTACCGGATGTATTTCCCTTCCTCTGGAAACATTTGCCGATGATGTTTTCAGGATTTAGGTTTGAAACGTAACAGTCGGTTAGCGTTGCTGACCACGGTAATGGATGACAGTGCCATTGCAGCCCCGGCAACGACAGGACTGAGTAGCGTGCCTGTCAGCGGATAAAGTACGCCAGCTGCAATGGGAATACCGAGTGAGTTGTAAATAAATGCACCCAATAGATTCTGCTTCATGTTACTTAGCGTCGCTTTGGACAGTGCGAGCGCATCGGCAACACCGTGTAGACTGTGGCGCATCAACGTAATAGCTGCCGTTTCGATGGCAATATCGCTGCCGCCACCCATCGCAATGCCCACATCAGCCTGTGCCAGAGCAGGCGCGTCGTTAATACCATCTCCAATCATGGCAACTCGCTTTCCCTGAGCCTGGAGTTGCTTGATCGCATCGGCTTTGCCATCAGGTAACACACCGGCGATAACCTGATCGATTCCAGCATCGTTAGCAATTGCTTTTGCAGTCAGCGGGTTATCTCCTGTCAGCATCACTAACTGGTAACCTTGTTGATGCAGACGTTGCAACGCGGTAACGCTATCTTGCCGGAGCGGATCCTGAATAGAGAAGACGGCGATAAGGCGATCATCTGCTGCCAGCAGCACTGGCGTCATTCCCTGTTGGGCCTGCCGGTTAATTAGATCTTCCCCTGCGCTGATGTCGATTTGGTGTTGTTTGAGTAAGGCCGGATTTCCCAGTAGCAGTGATTCGCCATTAATTTTTCCGCTAACGCCGAGCCCGCGCAAGGTGCGGAACTGTTCAATATCGTGCAGTGATAGCGTTTTAGCGCGTTCAACCAATGCTTTAGCCAGAGGATGATTGGAGCCTTGTTCCAGCGAAGCAGCCCAGTTCAGTGCCTGTTGTTCACTTATTGAACCAAACGTATGAATAGCAACAACACGTGGCTGGCCTTCTGTTAGCGTACCGGTTTTATCAAACACCAGCACATCCAGATTACTGGCTTGTTGTAATGCGTCGGCATCTCGTACCAGCACGCCCAGTTCTGCTGCCCGGCCGACTCCGGAAATGATCGACATCGGCGTAGCCAGCCCAAGTGCGCAAGGGCAGGCAATAATCAGCACGGTTGTGGCAATTACCAACGTGTAGACGATTTGTGGTTGGGGGCCAATGAAATACCAGATTGCACCGCTGATGATGGCAATGGCGACGACGACGGGTACAAAGATGGCAGAAATGCGATCCGCTAGCTGGCCGATAGCGGGTTTGCTGCTTTGTGCCTGCCTGACCAAACGGATAATCCGCGACAGCGTAGTCTGGTTACCAATCGCATCAGCCCGAAATAGGGCGCTACCGTCGGATACCAGAGTGCCTGCGTGTAATGCATCACCTTGTGCTTTCTGTTGAGGAATCGGTTCTCCCGTCAGCATGGCTTCATCAACCCACAGCTCTCCTTGTTGAATTTCGCCGTCAACAGGAATGCGATCGCCCGTTGTCAGTCTCAGCATCATGCCAGCCTGTACGTCTGATAATGGGATGATTTTCTCGCCGTCTGGTGTAACGACACGAGCGCTTGGCGGCGTTAAATCCAGCAGGCGTTCCAACGCGTGTGAGGAACGTTGACGCGCTCGTTGTTCCAGTGCATGTCCAAGATTGATGAGACCGATAATCATGGCGCTGGCTTCATAGTAAAGATGTCGCGCTTCCATCGGGAAGCTATCTGGCCACACATTGACGGTAATAGAATAGAGCCAGGCGGCACCCGTACCGAGGGCAACCAGCGTATCCATCGTTGCGCTGTTATTTTTCAGGCTACGCCAAGCGTTACGGTAGAAATGACCTCCGGCGAAAATCATGACAACCAGCGTCAATAAGCCAACGACCAGCCAGGGGGTACGGCTTGCAGGGGTCAGTGCCATGCTGCCGCCTAACACGCCCCATAGCATCAGCGGTACGCCCAATAGCAAACCTAACGCAGCCTGCCATTGAAAACGTCGTATATTTTGTTGTGCCGTTTCCTGCTGACGAGCGCGTCGCTCGTCTTCATCCTGAATGATCTCCGCGCCGTAACCAGCTTGTTCAACCGCCGCAATTAAGGCTTCATGTGTGACATGTCCACTGACCAATGCACTACGTTCCGCCAGATTGACCCTTGCCTGCGTCACGCCTTCAACGTGTTGTAATGCATGTTGAACACGATTAACGCAACTGGCGCAGCTCATACCTTGCAGTAGGAGCTGGACGCTATCATCATCGTTATCTCTTGCATTGGGGATAGTGGCCGGAAGAGGATTCTGTGCCGCTGGCAGCGCTTCCGACTCGATCGCTACCTGTGCCAGCGGCTCAGTTTTTGGGTGGGAAACCTCAATGCTGCTGGCTTGATAACCGGCTTCTTCAACGGCCTTTATCAAGGCGCTGGCGTCAACCTCACCATATACATTCGCTTGTTCTTTTGATACTTCGGTGGCAACGACGCCAGGGACGGCTTCCAACGCTTTACGCGTAGACGCGACACAATGGTTGCAACTCAGGCCTGACAGTTGTAAGGCGACATCCGGTGTGGTTGCTGGGCTGGCTTCATAGCCAGCTTGCGTAATGCTAGCAATTAGTGTCTGTGCGTCTGCGCTACCGGTGATCTTGGCGTAATTTAGTGAGACATCGGCCTGTTCGACATTGGGCAATGTTTCCAGCGTCTTTTTTACACGTTGCACACAGTGCCCACAGGTTAGGCCCTGCAATGACAATACGATGGTTTGTGACATCATCTTTCCTCTGGTTAGCACAACAGCGAAAATCCTTGCCGTTGCGCGATAGCGACTCGTTATGATGAAGGTTAAACCTTCCTGCAAGGTAAAGGTCAAGAGGTTTAATGCTATACCCGTCATACTTCAAGTTGCCTGTGCGTTGGCTACGTTCAGTCACCCGAATCACTTACTCAAGTAAGCTCATCGGGATTCCTTCACTTGCCGCCTTCACGCAACTCGAATTATTTAGGGTATATTTTAACGATGGTGAAGGAAACGCTGGGACAGGGGGATGTCAGGTGAAGTTCGAAAGCAACCGGGCGAGAGAAGAGGTGCCCGGTTGATGGTGAACCGTTGAGTGATTAACTCTGAATCATCAGGGATGGCCTGACGTTCGGGTAATGAATGATTGAATCAGCCTATTTGCTTCGGTTTCCGCCCGGCGATTTAAATAATAAAAATAAAGAACCGAACCGACAAATGCACCGGCATACGCAATAACCGCCCATAACTGTTCGAAGATAATCATAGATAAATTTCGTGCCATACCGGCAATGTCGAATTCAATATTGAAGTATTTAAGATAGCGGTCTGGTATGAAAAAAAGAGAGAAAATAAGAACAGGCATGGCGAAAATGCCGGTCAGGATATTCACCTTGCTTTTTTTGGCATGTGTTGAGGCGTAATCTGTGCCGCCGAGATAACGTTCGATCTCAATAATTTGTTGAAAAAGATCGTCTTTCGACGTAACAGGAACATTGTAACGTTCAATGTGTTGGTGGAGCTCTTTAAGAAGTTGTGCATTATCCAGCGACTTGCCGAGTGTACTGATTAATCCCATAATAGTTTTTTTCTTTGTTGATAATGACCAGCTTGCCGCATTCCGTCGCAAGCACCAATGAAGCCGAGCGATTTTACACGAACAGATTTTTTCGTCATCTTTCTTAACAGGGAAAATGTTGGGGGGAAATCATGAATATCAGCGATGTGGCAAAAAAAACCGGGCTTACCAGTAAAACGATTCGCTTCTATGAAGAGAAAGAACTGCTGACTGCGCCGTTACGTTCTGAAAATGGTTATCGCAGCTATGATAATCATCATGTTGAGGAATTGACGCTGTTACGTCAGGCCCGCCAGGTGGGCTTTACTCTGAGTGAATGCCGGGAACTGGTTATGTTATTTAACGATCCGTTGCGGCGTAGTGCAGATGTTAAATCGCGGACTTTGCAGAAAGTACAGGAAATTGAAGCGCACATCGAAGAGTTGAAAGTGATGCGCGAGCGCTTATTAATGTTAGCGGAACAGTGTCCGGGAGACGGTGGAGCGGATTGTCCTATCATCAACAATCTGGCGGGATGTTGTCATTCAGGGGGAAACCCGTCCCCTGAATGACGGGACAACATTCGATCAGGCCGTTGTAACCGGGCGTACATGTAACGTGATGCCTTCAACGGCAATCACTTCAATGTGCGTCCCCGCAGCTAAATCCTGTTCCGATTTGATGCGCCAGGTTCCATCTCCAATGCGGACTCGTCCGAATCCATCGACGATAGGTTCACTCAATGTCGCACGTAAACCAACGAGCTGTTGTCCGCGCTGGTTTAGTGAGCTTTGCGGTTGCGCTAACGTTCTCTTGCGTAACCAGTACCACCAGAGTAGCGCGGTGATAATGGTTAGCACGGCAAATGCACTGCCTTGCCACGGCCATGAAAACGGCATGACCCAGACAAGCAGCCCAACTAAGATGGCAGAAATCCCACTCCAGAGTAGATAGCCACTGGCACCCAGCATCTCAGCAGCCAATAACAGGCCGCCGAGCGACAGCCAGAACCAGTGCGCATTTTCCATCACCAGTTCAATACCCATTATTTGCTCCGACTGTCTTTACTGTCTTTGATTAATTCGGCGATCCCGCCGATGGCACCCATCAGATTGCTGGCTTCCAGCGGCATCATGATGACTTTACTGTTATTGGAAGAACCAATTTGTTGTAGCGCATCGGTATATTTTTGAGCGACAAAGTAGTTCACCGCCTGAATATCACCGGCAGCGATGGCCTCAGACACCATTTTGGTTGCCTGTGCTTCTGCTTCTGCCGCACGTTCACGCGCTTCGGCTTCAAGGAAGGCTGATTGACGTAAACCTTCGGCTTTCAGGATCTGTGACTGTTTTTCCCCTTCGGCTTTCAGGATCGCTGCCTGACGAACCCCTTCCGCTTCGAGAATATCCGCACGTTTGTTACGTTCTGCTTTCATCTGCGCATTCATGGCCGCAATGAGCTCAGCGGGTGGGCGCACGTCGCGGATTTCAATACGCGTGATTTTGATGCCCCACGGGTTAGTCGCTTCGTCCACGATATGCAGCAGACGGGTGTTGATGCTATCGCGTTGAGACAGCATTTCATCCAACTCCATGGAACCCAGAACGGTACGAATATTGGTCATGGTCAGGTTAACGATAGCCTGTTCCAGATTACTGACTTCATACGCCGCACGTGCAGGATCGATGACCTGAATAAAGCAAACGGCATCAATAGTGACGTTGGCGTTATCTTTAGAGATGATTTCCTGTGATGGGATGTCTAACACCTGTTCCATCATGTTGATTTTGCGACCGATACGATCCATGAACGGGATGACAAGATTCAGACCAGGCATCAATGTTTTGGTATAGCGACCAAAACGTTCCACAGTCCATTGATAGCCTTGCGGTACGATCTTGATGCCGGACCAGACGATAATCAGGGCGACAACGATCAATACGGGAATGACGGTTAACATTTCTAAAACCTCCAGGTTGTTTTAAATAAGGCGAAAGACAGTTTCAGCGCATAGTGTAACTTAGTGGATAGTGCAACTTAGCAGATAGTGTAACCCACTTGGGAAAGAAAGCAGGCAGGAAATACACCTGTTGGCGCGATTGCATAGCAGAACAAGGATGTGAAACTCGGAAAACTAGATATCAAGTTCGATGTCGTCCAGCGGTATACAACAACATGGCAAAATTTCATCCTGTTGAATGCAGGCCAATGGCGTGTGGTGGTATGCCACCTTACCTTTTACCAACCGTAAGCGACAGGAACCGCAGTAGCCAGAGCGGCACTGGTATTCAATACTGACACGGTGGGATTCCAATTCCTCTAACAGGGAATGACCATCGTCTGAACAGGAAAACTGCGCACCTGACGTGCGCAGTGTGATGATTGGATTACGCATGGGTTATAGTTGGAAATCGCTTAAGTCATCATCGCTGATTTCTGAATCGATTTGACCGACCAGATAGGAACTGACTTCCACTTCCTGCGGAGCAACCTGTACATTATCGGATACCAGCCAAGCGTTGATCCACGGAATGGGGTTGGTACGCGTTTCAAATGGCAGCGAAAGACCAACGGCCTGCATCCGGATATTGGTAATGTATTCTACATACTGGCACAGAATGTCTTTGTTCAAACCAATCATTGAGCCATCGCGGAATAGGTAATCAGCCCACTCTTTTTCCTGCTGTGCGGCGAGAACAAACAGGTCATAGCATTCCTGCTGGCACTCTTCAGCAATTTGAGCCATATCGGGATCATCATGGCCGCCGCGCATCAGATTCAGCATATGCTGCGTGCCGGTCAGGTGTAATGCTTCGTCACGGGCAATCAGTTTGATGATTTTGGCGTTGCCTTCCATCAACTCACGTTCGGCAAAGGCAAATGAGCAGGCAAAACTCACGTAGAAACGAATTGCCTCTAGTGCGTTGACGCTCATCAGGCACAGATACAGTTTCTTTTTCAGTTCATACAGGTTAACGGTAATCGTTTTCCCGTTAACCTGATGTGTGCCTTCGCCCAGCAGATGGTAATAGCTGGTCATTTCAATCAGTGAGTCGTAGTAACTGGAAATATCTTTCGCGCGTTTCAGAATCTCTTCATTGGTCACGATATCGTCAAACACCAGAGACGGATCGTTAACGATGTTACGGATAATGTGAGTGTATGAGCGAGAGTGGATCGTTTCGGAAAACGCCCAGGTTTCGACCCAGGTTTCCAGTTCTGGGATGGAAATCAGCGGTAGCAGTGCGACGTTGGGGCTACGTCCCTGAATTGAATCCAATAGTGTTTGGTATTTCAGGTTACTGATAAAAATATGTTTTTCATGCTCGGGTAACGCCTGGTAGTCGATGCGATCGCGAGAGACATCAACTTCTTCAGGACGCCAGAAGAAGGAGAGCTGTTTTTCAATCAGTTTTTCAAAGATTTCATATTTTTGCTGATCGAAACGAGCAACGTTAACCGATTGGCCGAAGAACATTGGCTCAAGCAATTGATCGTTTTTATTTTGTGAAAAAGTGGTATAGGCCATGAATCTCTCCAAAGGGATGAAGGCTGCATCGCAGCCCTCATCTTTGCTTTTAAATCTTACACGCGCCGCCTTCGCAGCCGTCGTCTTGTGGTTCAGCGAGCAGGTCGTCCTGCGCGTCTTCTGCACCGTCACGGGTGTTTTGGTAATACAGCGTTTTTACGCCGAATTTATAAGCCGTGACCAGATCTTTCAGCAACTGTTTCATCGGCACTTTGCCTGATGGGAAACGCGACGGATCGTAGTTAGTGTTGGAAGAAATCGCCTGATCGACAAATTTTTGCATAACGCCAACCAGTTGCAGATAGCCATCGTTGCTCGGCATCTCCCACAGCAGCTCGTAAGCGTCTTTCAGCGTTTCGTATTCCGGCACAACCTGGCGCAGAATACCGTCTTTGGATGCTTTAACGCTGATGTGACCGCGCGGTGGTTCAATACCGTTGGTCGCGTTGGAGATTTGAGACGATGTCTCTGACGGCATCAGTGCAGACAGCGTGGAGTTACGCAGCCCGTACTCTTTGATGTCGTTACGCAGTGCTTCCCAGTCATAATGCAGAGGTTCATTGCAAATTGCATCGAGATCGCGTTTGTAGGTATCTATGGGTAACACACCCTGAGAGTAGGTGGTTTCATTAAACCAGGGGCAAGCGCCTTGTTCACGAGCCAGCACATTGGATGCTTTCAGCAAATAGTATTGAATCGCTTCAAAGGTGCGATGGGTGAGGTTGTTCGCACTACCATCGGAATAACGCACACCATTTTGGGCTAAATAGTAAGCGAAGTTAATCACGCCAATACCGAGAGTACGACGTCCCATGGCACCACGCTGTGCGGCAGGAATAGGGTAATCCTGATAATCCAGTAAAGCATCCAGCGCGCGTACGGCCAGCGTCGCCAGCTCTTCCAGATCGTCTAAGCTGTTGATGGCACCGAGGTTGAAAGCAGACAGCGTACACAGCGCGATTTCACCGTTTTCGTCGTTAACATCGTCCAAAGGTTTGGTCGGGAGTGCGATTTCCAGACACAAGTTCGACTGGCGAACGGGAGCGATCTGCGGATCGAACGGGCTGTGCGTATTGCAGTGGTCAACGTTCTGAATATAGATACGGCCGGTGGAGGCACGTTCCTGCATCATCAACGAGAACAGTTCAACAGCTTTGATACGCTGTTTGCGAATGCTGCCATCCTGTTCATATTGCACATACAGACGTTCGAACTCGTCTTGATCGGCGAAGAAGGCGTCATAAAGCCCCGGTACGTCAGAGGGGCTGAACAGAGTGATCTCTTCACCTTTTACCAGACGCTGATACATCAGTTTATTCAACTGTACGCCGTAGTCGAGGTGGCGAACACGGTTACCTTCTACGCCACGGTTATTTTTCAGCACCAGCAGGCTTTCTACTTCCAGATGCCACAACGGATAGAACAACGTGGCGGCACCTCCGCGAACGCCGCCCTGAGAGCAGGATTTCACGGCAGTCTGGAAGTGTTTGTAGAAAGGAATACAGCCGGTGTGGAACGCTTCGCCGCCGCGAATCGGGCTACCGAGCGCACGAATACGGCCTGCGTTGATACCGATGCCGGCGCGTTGGGAAACGTATTTCACAATTGCGCTGGACGTGGCGTTGATGGAATCCAGACTGTCGCCGCATTCGATCAGCACACAGGAGCTGAACTGACGCGTCGGCGTGCGCACGCCCGCCATGATCGGTGTTGGCAGGGAAATCTTGAACGTGGAGATCGCGTCATAAAAACGTTTAACGTAATCCAGACGCGTTTCTCGCGGGTAGCCGGAGAACAGACAGGCCGCGACCAAAATGTACAGGAACTGGGCGCTTTCGTAGATATCACCGGTGACGCGGTTTTGTACCAGATATTTCCCTTCTAGCTGTTTAACCGCCGCATAGGAGAAATTCATGTCACGCCAGTGATCGATGAAGGTATCCATTTCGGTGAATTCTTCCTGGCTATAGTCTTCCAGCAAGTGCTTGTCGTACTTACCCAGTTCCACCATTTTAGTGACGTGAGCTAACAGCGTCGGCGGTTCAAATTGGCCGTAGGCTTTTTTACGCAGGTGGAAAATCGCCAGACGTGCGGCCAAATATTGATAGTCCGGGCTTTCACGAGAAATCAGGTCGGCAGCAGCCTTGATAATGGTTTCATGGATATCAGAGGTCTTGATGCTGTCATAAAATTGGATGTGGGAGCGCAATTCCACCTGAGAAACGGAAACATTGTGTAACCCTTCTGCGGCCCAGGTAATGACACGGTGAATCTTATCCAGATTGATTTTTTCTTTTGTGCCATCACGTTTGGTAACGAGCAAGCTCTGGTTCATGAGAAGTAACACCTATCAATTTTTTGCCCTATTGTTCATGCATGCAGAAAGCGACACTTCGGGCACAATTGTGCCTTCTGCCAGAAGCAAACACTATATATAGGGGGTGGGGTTTGGTTTCACAACAAGATAATGATAAATCGGTGTTATTGCAAGTGAACAAAATCGGGGTGCTTTGTGGATAACTTAGGGAGTGAATGTTATTGATTCGCTAACTGCCTGTTTGCTCTGGCTCTCCGTCGTTGTCAACTTGTGAAGAGAAAAAAAGAAATAATTGATTGGTTGCGGTTTTATTGTTCGAGCCGAAAATAGTTATATTGATCAAGTCGTAAAATGAAAAAATAAACTCAGAATAATCTGATGATTTATGCCTCTTTTGCTAACCGCTCTGTAACAACAAAAGTTAATACTATTAGCACTGCGTTCTTACGGTGAAGATCCACGTGGTGAAAACGCAGTGTCAGTAGGGAACCTGGATTGACTTAAGGTTCGCGCCTGGTATGTAGCATGTAATTGACATCCACATTGGAACCCAGTTTGAAATGGTCTGTCAGCGGATTGTAGTGCAGACCCGTAATGTGCTTTTCACGCAGCGACGTCGTATCCACCCATCGCATCAGTTCTGCCGGACGGATGAATTTCTTGATGTCATGTGTGCCACGGGGCACCATTTTCAAAAGGTATTCTGCACCAACGATGAGCATCATCCATGCTTTGGCATTGCGGTTAATTGTGGAGAAAAAGACGTGTCCATTCGGTTTAACCAGTCTGGCGCAGGCCTGCACCACAGACTGGGGTTCAGGCACGTGCTCCAGCATTTCCATGCAGGTCACGATGTCATACTGACCCTCATGCGCCTGAGCGTGAGACTCGACGGTTTCCTGAACATAACTGACCGTCATTCCGCTTTCCAGCGCATGCAAACGAGCAACCTGTAGCGGTTCTGCGCCCATATCTAAACCGGTTACTTCTGCCCCTTCGCGCGCCATGCTTTCAGACAGAATTCCTCCTCCGCAACCAACATCCAATACTTTTTTGCCGAACACCCCTTCTGAACGCTGAGAAATATAGCCCAGACGGAGCGGGTTAATGCGGTGCAATGGTTTAAATTCGCCTTCCAAATCCCACCAGCGAGAAGCGATCGCTTCGAATTTGGCAATTTCCTGATGGTCGACGTTTGGCACTTGGTTTTCTGGATTCATTTAAAATCACGACCTTTTTTATCTTCAATTAAACGCGAGTATATAGGCACCGTTCTTCATGTTGTAGTGATCATCGTCGTAACGAGCGCCGATGGTGGTTGGTGCGTATTCTTTGTCTCTCACTGCTTACATAAAATGCATGATGTCTTTGATTGCGGTAGTTTCCCCCGAAACGGCGGTTTGTGATATAATTTTCCACCTTTTGAACTTTTCACTTTTCTAAATACGGGTAGATGCCTAAATAGAGGGATAGCAGCTCCATGAGCGACCTTGCCAGAGAAATCACACCGGTCAACATCGAAGAAGAGCTGAGAAGCTCGTATCTGGATTACGCCATGTCCGTTATTGTCGGGCGTGCGTTACCAGATGTTCGTGATGGACTGAAGCCGGTACACCGTCGCGTACTCTACGCGATGAATGTCTTGGGAAATGACTGGAACAAACCTTATAAAAAATCGGCCCGTGTTGTCGGCGATGTAATCGGTAAATATCACCCACACGGTGACTCTGCTGTTTATGAAACCATTGTTCGTATGGCTCAGCCTTTTTCACTGCGCTATATGCTGGTTGATGGGCAGGGCAACTTTGGTTCGATTGACGGTGACTCCGCCGCCGCCATGCGTTATACCGAAATTCGCATGGCAAAAATTGCCCATGAACTGCTGGCCGATCTGGAAAAAGAGACGGTTGATTTTGTGCCGAACTATGATGGCACTGAGCAGATTCCTGATGTGATGCCGACCCGTATTCCTAACCTGTTGGTTAACGGTTCTTCCGGTATCGCCGTGGGGATGGCAACCAACATTCCACCGCATAACCTGACGGAAGTGGTAAACGGCTGTCTGGCGTATATCGACGATGAAAACATCAGCCTTGAAGGTTTGATGGAGCATATTAAAGGCCCCGATTTCCCTACCGCCGCGATTATCAATGGTCGGCGAGGTATCGAAGAAGCGTATCGCACCGGACGGGGTAAGATTTATATTCGAGCCCGTGCGGAAGTCGAAGCGGATGCGAAAACCGGGCGTGAAACCATTATCGTGCATGAAATTCCTTATCAGGTAAACAAAGCCCGCCTGATTGAGAAAATCGCCGAACTGGTAAAAGACAAGCGTGTTGAGGGCATCAGTGCGTTGCGTGACGAATCTGATAAAGACGGGATGCGCATTGTTATTGAAGTGAAGCGCGATGCCGTGGGCGAAGTGGTACTGAATAATCTGTATTCTCAGACACAGCTTCAGACGTCATTTGGCATCAACATGGTCGCCCTGCATCAGGGGCAGCCTAAGATCATGCCGCTGAAAGATATTCTGGTTGCCTTTGTCCGTCACCGTCGCGAAGTGGTGACGCGTCGTACCATTTTTGAACTGCGTAAAGCGCGCGATCGTGCTCATATTTTGGAAGGTTTGGCGATCGCATTGGCGAACATCGATCCGATTATCGAATTGATTCGGCGTGCGCCTTCACCGTCAGAAGCAAAGGCCGGGTTGATCGCGACGTCGTGGGAGTTGGGAACGGTTGCCGTCATGCTGGAACGTGCGGGTGATGACGCTGCACGTCCTGAATGGTTGGAGCCGGAATTCGGTATCCGCGATGGCCGTTATTACCTGACGGAACAGCAGGCTCAGGCAATTCTGGATTTGCGTTTGCAAAAACTGACGGGTCTTGAGCATGAAAAACTACTGGACGAGTACAAGGAACTGCTGGTTCAGATTGCTGAGTTGCTGCATATCCTGAACAGCCCTGAACGTCTGATGGAAGTCATTCGTGAAGAGCTGGAAGCGATCAAAACGCAATACAGTGACGAGCGTCGTACCGAGATCACGGCCAACACTGCCGACATCAACATTGAAGATTTGATCAACGAAGAAGATGTGGTGGTGACCTTATCTCATCAGGGCTATGTGAAATATCAGCCGTTGAGTGATTATGAGGCACAGCGTCGTGGTGGTCGGGGTAAATCGGCTGCGCGAATTAAAGAAGAAGATTTCATCGATCGCCTGTTAGTGGCTAACACGCATGATACGATCCTGTGCTTCTCCAGCCGTGGTCGTCTGTACTGGATGAAAGTGTACCAACTGCCGGAAGCCAGTCGTGGGGCTCGAGGTCGTCCGATTGTTAACCTGTTGCCGCTTGAAGCAGATGAACGCATCACCGCGATTCTGCCGGTGCGTGAGTATGAAGAAGGTCGCCACATCTTCATGGCTACCGCTAGCGGTACGGTGAAGAAAACGGCGCTGACGGAGTTCAGTCGTCCTCGTAGCGCGGGGATTATTGCCGTTAATCTGAATGATGGCGATGAACTGATTGGCGTCGATTTGACCGATGGCAAAGACGAAGTCATGTTGTTCTCGGCGGAAGGTAAAGTGGTTCGTTTCTCCGAAGAGGCGGTACGTTCGATGGGCCGTACTGCAACTGGCGTTCGTGGTATCAATCTGCAAGGTGATGATCGTGTCGTCTCGCTGATTATTCCGCGCGGTGAGGGCGATATTCTGACCGTCACGCAGAATGGCTTTGGTAAACGCACCGCGGTTAGCGAATATCCAACCAAATCTCGTGCCACCAAAGGGGTGATCTCCATCAAGGTGAGCGAGCGTAATGGTAAGGTTGTTGGCGCAGTTCAGGTTGACGTAACCGACCAGATTATGATGATCACCGATGCGGGAACGCTGGTTCGTACTCGCGTATCTGAAGTTAGTATTGTGGGACGTAACACGCAGGGCGTGACGTTGATCCGTACGGCGGAAGATGAGAGCGTGGTCGGTCTGCAACGTGTTGCTGAACCGGTAGAAGATGAAGAGTTGGATGGTGTCGCAAATGTTGAAGGCGAAGTCGCCGAAGACGACGATACTGTTGACGACATCGAAGGCGATGATGATATCGTTGAAGATGATGAATAAGGCTTTTCCTTAAACAGGATGAGTCAGACGAAAGCCAGCGTGATGCGCTGGCTTTTTTTATCGACTCTCGGTAGTGTATTCGCCAACGGGTTCTCCCATTACTCAACGGTATCCACTTGAAATATCTCGCCTCGTTTCATACGACCTTAAAAGTTTCTCGTTATTTATTTCGGGTTCTGGCAATTATGCTCTGGTCGCTTGGCGCACTGATATCCGTGTTTTATATCAATAAAGTATTGAATGAAAAAGAATCGGAACTGCGTCAGGAATATAACCTCAGTTTCGATCAAGCCCAAGGGTATATTCGCCATGCGTCGGATATTGTGCGAGAACTTAAATATCTGACGACGAATCGCTTACTGAATCCGATAGAAAAAACCAACCGCCCGATGGATAAGGGTGGGAGCCCGGCTATTTACCCCATTTATCCTGATGCTAATTGTGACGTTAATATGAGGGATAACAATAATCCTCTGGTGGCGTTGAGTGATTTCTTTAACGGCTGGAGAGAAAATTTTTCAGCAGTATACGATCTTAACCGCGTCTTTTTTGTCGGTGGCAACCAGCAATGTATGGTGGATTTTGGTATCCGTAACCAATCACTGGACCGAGATGGTTTGCTTAAAAATGTTCAGAGTCGTTTTCAGGAGCAAAAAAATACCCTTCAGGCTGTGCCACGAGATGAAACGCTTTACTGGATCATTCCTTCACAGGTCTCCGATATTGGTTATTTATATGCGTTAACGCCAATTTATGTGGAGAATAAGCTTGAAGTTATCATGGGAATAGAACAGACCATCCGTCTGGACGATTTTGTCTTGGCAGGGAAATTCCCAACGGGCGTGCAATTAATTAACCAATATAATCAAACCGTTCTACAATTCTCGGAAGGCAATGGTCGCTATATTCCTTCATCCAATACTCATTCGATAGACCATAACTATTTCGGCTATGTGAATGGCTATGATGAAATCATATTGAAAAAAAATCTGCCTCCGACGGCGTTTAGTATTATCTATTCGCTCCCCATGAAAGTCTTGCTGTCCCATATTAATACTCTGATCGTTAATATGGCCTTACTCAATATATTATCGGCCATATTACTGTTTGTTCTGGCATGGATCTTTGAGCGCAAGATGTTATTACCAGCCGAAGTCAATGCTTTTCAGCTTGAAGAGAATGAACAGTTCAACCGTAAGATTGTCGCTTCGGCACCGGTTGGTATCTGTATTCTGCGAATTAACGACGGTACCAATATTCTCAGTAATGAACTGGCCCATAATTATCTGAATTTGCTGACCCATGAAGATCGGTTGCGAATTACCCGTATTATTTGCGAACAGCAATCCAAGTTTGTTGATGTGATGACCAGCCGAAATCATCATTTGCAAATCAGCTTTGTGCACTCCCGTTATCGCAATGAGAATGTGGCTATTTGTGTGCTGCTTGATGTCAGCGCACGAGTGAAAATGGAAGAGTCGCTACAGGAAATGGCGAATGCGGCTGAGCAGGCCAGCCAATCCAAGTCCATGTTTCTGGCGACCGTTAGTCATGAATTGCGTACGCCGCTCTACGGTATTATTGGTAACCTTGATTTACTCCAGACGAAAGCTTTACCGAAGGATGCCAACCGTCTGGTCGCGGCGATGACTAACTCTTCCTCGCTGTTATTGAAGATTATCAGCGATATTCTCGATTTCTCTAAAATCGAGTCTGAGCAGTTGAAGATTGAACCCTGTGAATTTGCGCCGCATGAGGTCATCAGCCATATCACCAGTAACTATTTGCCGCTGGTGGTGAAAAAGCGCCTCACGCTATATTGTTTTATCGATCCGAATGTTCCGGCCAGCTTGTCTGGCGATCCAGTGCGTCTACAGCAGGTGCTCTCCAACTTACTCAGCAATGCCATCAAATTTACCGATACCGGATGCATTATTTTTCAGGTGGGATGCCGGGATGGTTATCTGGAATTTCTGGTTCGTGACACCGGGGTAGGGATCTTGCCACGTGAAGCGACAAGACTTTTTGACCCTTTTTTCCAGGCGGGGAGTGGGGTACAGCGTCATTTTCAGGGAACAGGGTTGGGGCTGGCTATTTGTGAAAAGCTGGTCAATCTGATGGATGGCGATATCTCGATTGAATCGGAACCTGGGTTGGGAAGCCAGTTTGGTATCAGAATTCCACTTTATAAAGCACGCAATATTCCTGTACCGATTAATGTGAATTTACAGGGGAAGGTTTGCTGGCTGATGGTGCGTAATGTCCGGTTAGAGTCTTATTTGGTCGCTTTTTTACAGGAACATGGGCTGCAGGTGTTGCGTTATCAGCATCAAACGGTAGGCCGTGACGATGTGATTATCAGTGATTATGAGGTTTCTGATTTGCCAGATTCCCGTGCGCAGATTGTAATCAGCGGTTCACATACGGGCTCTGCGCAGGAAATTACCCCCGGACGGTGGTTACAGAGTACGTCAATGCCGCAGGGGTTGCCGGGATTGCTTGAAAGGATATATCGCCCGCAAACGGAAGATGCCCGGTCAACGGCACTTTCGACGCCGTTGACCCATTATAACCGCACCGAAAATGGCGACATTATGATCCTGGTTGTTGATGATCACCCGATTAACCGGCGGTTGCTGGCGGATCAATTGGGATCGCTGGGGTATATGGCTATGACGGCAAATGACGGGGTTGATGCGCTGAGTGTATTAGGCAAGAACGATGCCGATAGACAGCAGCATCCTGATAAGAATGCGATTGATATCGTCCTGACGGACGTCAACATGCCGAATATGGACGGCTATCGATTAACCCAGTGCTTGCGGGAACAGGGGCGGAATTTCCCGGTTATTGGCGTGACAGCAAACGCGCTGGCAGAAGAACGTCAGCGTTGTTTACAAGCGGGGATGGATAACTGTTTGTCCAAGCCAGTCACGTTGGATACGTTGCAGCAAACGTTATCTTATTATAGTAATGTGGTGCGGCGAGCCCGGAATGCATCAGTGGTTTGACGCTTCGCTTGTAGCAGAGTAGATACCTGTGCATCAGAACACCCCGTTGTGGTTAGCGCACAACGGGAGTGGTATGAGTGATAGGATGAATCACTCTTTTTCTGATGAGGTTGCGCCACCGTTTACGGAAGAAAGATAGTTCAGTAAGGCAATATCGTTATCGACGCCCAGCTTTGTCATAGCAGATTTTTTCTGGCTGCTAATGGTTTTGATACTGCGATTCAGCTTCTTGGCAATCTCGGTGACCAGAAAGCCTTCGGCAAATAAACGCAGAACTTCGCTTTCTTTCGGCGACAGGCGTTTGTCGCCGTATCCGCTAGAGTTGATTTTTTCCAACACTCTGGAAACGCTTTCTGGCGTAAATTTTTTGCCTTTCTGTAATGCAGCCAATGCCTTAGGTAAATCGGTCGGCGCACCTTGCTTCAGTACAATTCCCTCGATATCCAGATCCAGAACCGCGCTTAAAATCGCTGGGTTATTGTTCATGGTGAGAACAATGATGGAAAGATGGGGAAAGTGGCGCTTAATGTATTTAATTAAGGTAATGCCATCACCATATTTATCGCCAGGCATCGATAAATCGGTAATTAAAACGTTGGCGTCCAGTTTTGGCAGGTTATTGATCAGCGCGGTTGAATCCTCAAATTCACCCACGACGTTGACCCACTCAATTTGTTCAAGCGATTTTCTGATGCCAAAAAGAACGATAGGATGATCGTCGGCAATAATTACGTTTAGGTTACTCATCGGTTAGGTTACTCATATTGTTGGCTACCTTGCTGTATCTTCTTCCTCTATCAAGTGGCAGGCGTATCATTTTCCTGCTTCTTGAAATCTGTAGGAGAAAGTAATGCACTGACAAAACGTTCAATTTCTTGAAGATCATTTTCAATCTGTGCACTATCGTGCGCGGTAATATGCTGTTCAAGCTGCTCACACAACTGTTTGCCAGGATGCAGATTTAACATCGCAAACACGCCTTTCAGCCGATGTGCCGTCTGTGAAAGTGATATAAAATTACCTTCTTCCACTTCAGTATACAGCCTCTTTAAATCATCGGGTACTGTCTCAATGAATAGAGAATAATAGTCACTTGATGCGAGCTGACTGGCGTAAAACGTATTATCGTGCTCATCATTTGTTGCCGCGACATCGGATGTCGCGTCCAGTTGTTGTTCAATCAACTTTAGTAAAGCTTCCAGCAAAAGTTGGCTGATATTATAATTTGTCCGCAGTCGATGGGGACCAAGCGGAATTAATGCCAGAGCATCACCACTGAGTAATATGGAGTATTCTGTGGTGATTTCCGGATCGTCGGTGATGCAAATATCGGCGTCCTGATTAATCTGTCGTTCATCACGAATAAGGTAGCTGGCTCCCCATCCGGTGAGAAGTGGGCAGACAATACGCTGAATCTCATCGGCCGTAATATCCAGCAGAATAGTGATGCCATCCAGAAGTTTTTCTTCCTCAGGCTGAATCGTCTCCGGCTTCATGTTTATTGTCAGAATATAATGTGTCCCAAGCCCCTGTTTACTCTTGATATCCAATTTTCCACCGAGCTTGTGGCACAATTGATTACACAGGAAAAGCGTGAGCCCTGAGTTTTGTCCAAAGCGATCGGCGGCGGTCGGTGTCAGGAACGGATGATTCAAATTATCTTGTGCGGTGCCAGACATTCCCATCCCGGTATCGCTGATTTGAATGATCAGTTTTTCCGGTATGGTTTGATCACGCGTCACGGAAACGGTAATTTTTCCATATTCCGTATTCGTAATGGAATAATTCATCAGGAGTGAAAGGGTTTTTTTCAACAGTTCACTATCACCGATATAGGTTTGATTGATGTCCAACGCATAGTGGCTGAACAGATTTAACCCTTTCTGATTAATACGGGGGAGCCACTCCAGCAAGAGGCTATCCATGACGGTGAGCGGTGAGAAACTTTCATTAACCTGTTCCCACTCCTGAACTTCAAGTTTCTCTTGTAAGGCAATGTTATCCAATAGTTCAATAGCGCAGGCTGTCTCTATTGTCAGCTGTTCAATGTGCTGTTGTTGTTCGTCTTTATTGTGGGTTGCCGTCATCGCTTGCAAATTGTTATGCAACGCCAGCAAAGGGTGTTTAAATTCGCTTAGTAAATTTCTGAATAGCCGCTTTCTGGCCTGTACGTTTTTTTCATATTCACGCTGTGCCAGTTGAAGCTTGCGGTTAACCAGAATTTCTTTATCTTGCTCTCGCAGTAGAAACAGGCAGTAATCAGAGGAGTATTGGCTGCGGAACTGACGAATTTCAAACATTTCGTTATTCACTGTAACCTGAATCACGCCCTGATGTTCGTCTGCCATATTGGCGACTTTTTGTAAACTCAGGTGTGGCAATAAATGTTCTGCCAATTCGTTCTGGACGATAACTTTATTGTTGCCAAAATCATAAATCAGCACGCCCATCGGAATACGACCGATAGTCTCATGATAAATATTCAGCTGCTTCCTCAATTTATGAGAAAGATCCTCGCCCGGATGGGAATATTTGCGCCGGAAAAGATAGAAACCCACAATAAAGGCGATCAGTAATGCCAGGTTAAATAATAATGGCCAAATATTGCTGTGCAGCATATCGATAAGCAGCACTTTTATCGGAATTTGAAAGACGATTTTTACAGGTGCATTGACCAGCGATGATGATATTTCAATGGTTGAACCATTGAGCTGGATATCGGAGACATCCTCGCCGTTGTTCGTATCAATACTGTTATTGGTCGAGGGGGTATCTTGTCTTAGCTGGAGGTTTTCACGTGGTAGAACGGTTGGAATCAAATCATTAATCGGTAAATCGAAAGCGATAATCGTGGCCAAATGCCCAGGCTGATTGAACGTTGTGCGCAGTGTAAAATAATAATCGTTGTAAAAACGTAGTTTACGTAAGGGAGAGAAACTCTCCCGTTCATCTAGCGCGTTGGCCTGCTGTAGCATTTCTGCGCGGCGGGTTTCCGCAATGGCTGTGATGTAACTACCACGAAACTGAGATGAAATATCTTTCAACGTTTGAGTTGAGATCATCGTCAGGCTGTTATCGATCCCATTCAGATAGTACATAGAGTAGACATTGGTTTCTGCTCCCCACAAAATATCCAGTGAGCGCGAGATCCGACGAACGGAATGTAACGTAGACGTATCATGTTGACCGAATATCAACGCATCTGTTTTCTGCCCGTTCTTTTCGACGTAAAAGACATTCGGCATGAGATTAATTGCGTTAATATTGTCGCTGTTAGCAGGGAGATCGTTATTCAGACCCCCATATATCTGATAAGTAAAAAATCGGTACGTATCAATACGTTTTTGCACGCTATGCGTCAAATCGAGCAGGGCATGTTTTTTTTCTGTCAGCCAGTTACTCAGATAATGGTAGCCAAATGTCCCGCTAACAAGGCACAGCAGTAAGCTAAGCAGGGCAAAATAACGCACGATGATGGCGGGCATTGATTAAGGCTCCAGAGGTCGGGTAATGGCACGTGCACTGATGCAAACAATCAATAACAGCAACGCCACACAGCCAAAAGCGAGTGACAGACTACTAAGTTGGGCGATGAACCCCAATAACGTCGGACCAACCAGAATACCAGCATAGCCGACGGTGGTAATGGCAGCGATAGCCAGGTTCGCAGGCATAATTTTCTGATTCCCCGCTGCACTGAACAAGATCGGTACCACGTTTGAGGCCCCAATCCCCACCATGACAAACCCCGCAATTGACGTCAGTACATTGTCGATACTGATGGTTAATAACAGACCTAACGCGGCGCAAAGGCTGCCGCCAGCAAGGATAGCGTAACGGCCAAGCGCATTCACCACCCGATCGCCGTTTAGCCTGCCAAGCGTCATCGCAACAGAAAATGCAGCGTAGCCGACACCCGCTTGTGTGCTGCTCAGATGACGTTCGGCCGTTAAAAATAGCGCGCTCCAGTCGAGAATGGCTCCTTCAGCCAGAAACATGATGAAGCATAGCAGGCCAATAAACATCACCCAGCCGCGTGGTATCACAAAAAGTGGGTCGCCCTTGTTTTTATTTGTTGTTCGTAGCAGATGAGCGTGAGCTATCGACATAAAAACGATCAGTAATATGACAATAGCGAGAATCGCCATCAAGGGTGATAACCCCAACCACAGTAAAGCACTTACACCACCGGCACCAACAATCCCTCCCACGCTAAAGAAACCGTGGAAACCAGACATCATCGCTCGACCACTGGCTCGTTCGACGATGACAGCCTGAATATTCATTGATACATCAATCATACCAATGGTTGCGCCAAAAAAGAGCAGAGTAACAGCCATCGTCGGGAACGTATTGGCCTGAGTGAGCATGGGTAAAATGGCGCACAGCAACGCACTGGCGATCAGGATAACGGTACGACAACCGAGCTTACTCGTCAGTAATCCGGTAAATGGCATCGCCAGTAATGATCCAATCCCCAGAGAGAGTAACAGCATACCTAACGTTGCATCGTTAATGTCCAGACGATGCTTTACAAAGGGAACCAGAGGTGCCCAGGATGCCATCACAAAACCCGCGACAAAAAAACTGATACGTGTCGCGGCTTGGGCTTTTCGTCCAGGTTGCTGGTCGGTATGGGATGATTCGGAATTCAGCGCTGTACTCATATTGTTGATGACACTATCAGTGTATATCCGTTGTCTTTCAAATTGCATGTGCATTGGCTTTGTTATTGACCCGTCCGTGAGGCGGGTTATACAACGCTCAGCGTTTGGGTTGTCCAAGATAACAACTGTTTATCCTGCAATTCGAATCGTTAGGAGCTAGAAATAACATGGGCTCCTTTCTACCATAATTACCGTAGTGGATCGAAGGATTCATGATCTACCGGCGGTACGCCACTGGATTATCAGATAAGTTAACGTAAGTTGTATGAAAAATGTTCGCTTGCTACGTCTTTGGTCTGATCTGATGACAGATAGGGGGGGCTAAAAGATGGCAATACAACGCCGCATTGAAGAGTGGGAAATAAGGCATAAAAAAAGCCGGTAAAAACCGGCAAAAGAAATAAAATCAATTAAAGCAACAATGATGATTGATGAGTGTAATTTTAATATACGACTCTGTTTTGTCGTTTCATGCGATCGAAATACGGATAGTATTTGAATACTACATTCATAAGGGAACAATCACGCTTGGTAATAATATTACGCCCAATAGGATAATTGAAATATAATGATGTGATTTGGTTTTTTATTGTTAAATATCAATTGATTGTGTTTTTATTGTGTCGTTGGTATTTTTCCTTTTGCGCAGTTTTAGCTTTAATTGTCAATACGTTTCATTCTTGTTTTTTGAGTGAATTTATCAATGATAAGATTCACCTATTACTGTTATTGTTATTTCCAATCATTTTTTTAATACCTTAAACCGTTCTCCTTTCTGCGATGCAAATTATTTGGAGTATACAGTGACAAGTACAGCTTACAGGTCATCGGCGTATGGCGAATATATAACCCGCGTTAAAAGGAAGGGCGACGTTATCCGTCTGATTTGTGAACTCGATAGCCCAGCGATCGGGATAACTCTCTTTTATCCTGAATAACCTCTCACCCAAATTACTTTCTTTTACCGTATAATCCTGGGTTTTACGTTAGGTTACCGGGGTTAGGGTGGAACAACTTTCTGACCTGTTGCGCCATATGCAGCAGGATTTACGCGAGCCGCAGCCTGAAAATACGGGGTTCAGACAGATAACATGGACATTGACGCTTAGTGAACCGTCCGAGTTATTATCATGGTTGGCCACTCAGCCGGCCTATCCCCAGTTTTACTGGCAACACCGGCAGGAGAACGAAGAAGCGGCAGTGTGCGGTCAGGTGTGTGGTTTTCACCATATTCAGGAAGCGGAACGTTTTCTTTTGCAGCACAATTGCGATCGTCATGTGCGTATTTGGGGATTAAATGCCTTTAATCAATCGTTGCATGACGAGTCATCTCGCGTTTCTCCCAGTTATCTTTTCCTGCCGCGCGTGGAGTTGTTGCGTCAGGATATGACGCTTAGCCTGAGCATAAATTTATTCAGTGAGACATCGTTACAACAGGATGCTGATGAAGCGGCGGCATTTATCAAATTCTTGCTGCCAATGTGTCCACTACCGCCGTTGCAGGCAGACGTCAGCACGGTGCAACATCAGCCGGATCGCCAAAATTGGATCGCGTTGTTACAACGGGCGTTACGCGATATTACGTCGGGCGTGATGGAAAAGGTGGTATTGGCGAGAGCGACCACGTTAACGCTAAAACAACCATTGCAGGCCACCACGTTTATGGCTGCCAGTCGTGCGGCTAATCATCACTGTTTTCATTTTATGTTGGCCCACGATGCCCGACAGGCTTTCCTCGGTTCGAGCCCTGAGCGGCTATATCGCCGCGATGGAACCCAGCTTGAGACAGAAGCTCTGGCTGGCACAGCGGCCAGCGATAGGGACGATAAAAAAGCAGCCGCATTCGCGCACTGGTTGATGAAAGACACCAAGAACCAGTGCGAGAACATGTTAGTGGTAGACGATATCTGCCAGCGGTTACAGCAGTCGGCGTTATCGCTGGATGTGACGCCGCCGGAGGTGGTGCGGTTACGTAAAGTACAGCATTTGCGCCGTACGATTCAGGCGACGTTGAAACAGCCGTCAGATACGGCTTGTCTCGACGACTTGCAGCCGACAGCCGCGGTTGCCGGATTACCTCGGCACATCGCGCGGCAATTTATTGCTGAAAATGAACCTTTTGAACGCCGCTGGTACGCGGGTTCTGCGGGGTATTTATCTCGTCAACAGGCCGAGTTTTGCGTTGCGCTACGTTCGGCAGAGATTAATGACAACATTCTGACCCTGTATGCAGGGGCTGGTATTGTGGCTGGATCTGATCCAGAACAAGAATGGCAAGAATTAGAAAACAAAGCGGCGGGCCTGAAGTCTCTATTAGACGGTGATATGTCATAGTTTTGTTTTATCTTTGTTGTGCCTGGCACGGGTTTATATCAAAGTTGGTGCCGTGAAATAAAATATAATGAGTGTTAGAAACCGCAACCTAAGCTGTTGAGTAAATCATGGCAACAAGTGTATTTAATCGTCGCTGGGCCGCGTTGCTGCTTGAAGCGCTGACGCGTCATGGTGTCCGCCACATTTGCATCGCGCCTGGTTCCCGTTCTACGCCGTTGACGTTGTCAGCGGCTGAACACCGTGCGTTGATTTGTCATACCCATTTTGATGAACGTGGACTCGGGCATTTGGCGTTGGGGCTGGCAAAGGCTTCCCATGAACCGGTCGCGATTGTAGTGACCTCTGGTACGGCCGCTGCGAATCTTTATCCGGCCATCATCGAAGCGGGCCTGACGGGGGAGCGACTGGTTGTGTTGACAGCCGATCGGCCACCGGAACTGATTGACTGTGGCGCGAATCAGGCTATCCGCCAGAACGGGTTGTACGCTTCTCATCCCACGGTTGCGTTGAATTTGCCCCGACCTACACCGGACATTCCCGCGCGTTGGCTGGTTTCCACATTAGATAGCGCGATGGCGCAATTGACTCATGGCGCATTGCACATTAATTGCCCCTTTGCTGAACCTCTTTATGGTGCAAACGACGAGACGCTGTTTCGTGATTGGCTGTCGGCGTTGGGGCATTGGTGGCAAAGCGAAGAACCTTGGCTGCGTGAAATACGTCAAACGACATTACAGGTTCAATCTGACTGGCATAACTGGCGGCAGAAACGAGGTGTGATCATTGTTGGCCGTGTTAGCCCGGAACAAGGCGCAGAGATCGCTCGCTGGGCCCGGCAATTAGGCTGGCCGTTGATTGGCGATGTGCAGTCACAGAGCGGTCAACCCTTACCTTGTGCAGATATTTGGTTGGCGAACCCTACCGCATGCGAACGATTGCAGCAGGCAGATATTGTCGTGCAGTTTGGCGGTAGCCTGACCGGAAAACGATTGTTGCAGTGGCAGGAAAAATGTCAGCCACAGGAATTTTGGTTGGTGGACACTTTGCCGGGACGACTTGATCCTGCGCACCATCGTGGCCGTCGTTTGATTGCTGATATCAGCGATTGGCTGGTGGCACATCCGGCTATTTCACAACGTGGTTGGGCAGATGACTTAAGTGAGATTGCCCAATATGCGCAACGGCAGACGAGCACGTATTTGGCCGAACGTTTTGGTGAGGCTCAGCTTGCGCAGCGAATTCCACAATTGCTCCCGCCAAACGGTCAGTTGTTTGTCGGAAATAGCCTAATCGTGCGGCTAATCGATGCATTAGCGCAATTGCCTGCGGAATATCCCGTCTATGGTAACCGCGGTGCTAGCGGTATTGATGGATTAATCTCGACGCTGGCTGGCGTTCAGCGAGCGACGGGTAAGGCAACGCTTGGGATCGTGGGTGATCTTTCGGCATTATACGATTTGAATGCGCTGGCGTTATTGCGTCAATCGCCTGCTCCTCTGGTTTTGATTATCGTGAATAACAACGGCGGGCAAATTTTTTCGCTGTTACCGACGCCGCCTGAACAGCGGGAAACCTTTTACTGTATGCCACAACATGTTGAGTTTGGTCATGCCGCCGCGATGTTCGGGCTTAACTATGTGCGGGCCGAAAGGTGGGAACAGATAGCAGATACGGTTGCCAGCAGTTGGGTCGAGGGAGGCGTGACGCTGCTGGAGGTGATTGTTCCACCGAAAGCGGGAGCGGAAACACTAAACGAATTGGTTTCTCAGGCGGCGACGTGGTCGAATTAAGATGCCAACGGTTAGTACCATCGACACCCTTGTCCGATCAGCCGTGGCTGATCTGTCTTCATGGTTTGCTGGGTAGTGCCGAAGACTGGCAGCCTATTCTTCCTTACTGCGATCAACTTCCCCTACTGCTGATTGATCTGCCTGGGCATGGCGCATCACAAGATGTGAACGCGGTGGGTTTTGCACAAGTCAGCCAGCAACTGACATTGACGTTAGCGCAGCAAGGCATTGATCGTTATTGGCTGTTGGGCTACTCACTAGGAGGGCGAATAGCCATGTATCATGCCTGTTTTGGCCAACATCATGGTATGCAGGGGCTATTAGTGGAAGGCGGTAATCCAGGCCTTGAGGATGTACGCCAGCGTGAAGCTCGTTTATTACATGATGCTCGTTGGGCTCAGCGTTTTCGTCATGAAGTGATTGAGGCGGTATTAAATGATTGGTATCAACAAACGGTGTTTGCCGATCTGGATGCCAGTCAACGCCAGAAATTAATCGCACGGCGTTGTCACAATCAAGGTGCCGCAGTGGCGGCTATGTTGGAAGCCACATCATTAGGGCATCAGCCGTGTCTGGTAGACAAACTTCGACAGTTGACGATCCCATTTGGTTATTTGTGCGGCGAGAGAGACGCGAAGTTTCAAGCGTTGGCAATGCAATATGCGTTGCCGTTATTGCGTGTGACGCAGGCTGGCCATAACGCGCATCAGGCAAATCCGGCGGAGTATGCCGCCCGGATACTTTCTTTTATTTCGCATCCCGTTAAGGATTAATACCTATGCTTTATCCCAGTGAAGAACTGCTTTATGCCCCGGTTGAATGGCACGATTGCAGCGGCGATTTTACCGATATCCTATTTCATAAATCGACGGATGGTATAGCCAAAATCACCATTAATCGTCCACAAGTCCGTAATGCTTTCCGCCCGCAGACGGTGAAAGAGATGATCCATGCGTTGGAGAATGCGCGTTACGATGATGGGATTGGCGTGATTATTCTCACGGGAGCAGGAGATAAGGCATTTTGTTCCGGTGGTGATCAGAAAGTACGCGGCGACTATGGCGGTTATCAGGATGACAGCGGTGTGCATCACCTGAACGTATTGGATTTCCAACGTCAGATTCGTACCTGCCCTAAGCCAGTGGTGGCGATGGTCGCAGGGTATTCCATCGGTGGTGGGCATGTTCTGCATATGATGTGCGACCTGACCATTGCGGCTGAGAACGCCATTTTTGGGCAGACCGGTCCGCGAGTGGGGTCTTTTGACGGCGGCTGGGGTGCTTCCTACATGGCACGTATCGTGGGACAGAAAAAAGCCCGTGAAATCTGGTTCTTGTGCCGCCAGTATGATGCTGCCCAGGCACTGGATATGGGGTTGGTTAATACCGTGGTTCCGTTGGCCGAATTAGAAAAGGAAACCGTGCGCTGGTGCCGTGAAATGTTGCAGAACAGCCCAATGGCTTTGCGTTGCCTGAAAGCAGCGTTGAATGCCGACTGTGATGGGCAAGCCGGTTTGCAGGAGTTGGCTGGTAATGCCACCATGCTGTTTTATATGACTGACGAAGGTCAGGAAGGGCGTAATGCCTTTAATGAAAAACGCCAACCAGATTTCAGCAAATTTAAACGGAATCCGTAATGCGCCAGGTTAAGGTATATCGTTACTGTGTGCCGATGGAAGCGGGCGTGGTGTTACGTCATCAGCGCCTGAAAACCCGCGATGGATTGATCGTGTGTTTACAACAGGGTGAGCAACAAGGTTGGGGCGAGATCGCCCCCCTGCCGGAGTTTAGCCTGGAAACGTTGGCCGAGGCCGAGTCAGCCACGCTTGAGCAGCTTAAGCGCTGGTTGGCGGGCGATGCGTTGTCTGATGATTTGCCGCCGTCCGTTGCGTTTGGGTTGAGCTGCGCACAAGCGGAACTGGATCAACAGTTGCCGACAACGGCGGATTACCGTAAAGCACCGTTGTGTAATGGCGATCCTGACGAGCTATTTGCCATGCTTCAGGCTTTGCCCGGTGAAAAAGTGGCAAAGGTGAAGGTGGGGCTGTATGAAGCCGTGCGTGATGGCATGATCGTTAACGTACTGCTAGAAGCATTACCCGACCTGAAATTGCGTCTGGATGCCAACCGGAGTTGGACTCGAACTAAGGCGGATGGATTTGCTCGTTATGTTGCGCCAGAATTGCGCGCCCGTATCGCGTTTCTCGAGGAACCTTGCAAGACACGTCAGGAATCTCGTGAGTTTGCGCAGGAAACGGGTATTCATATCGCCTGGGATGAAAGTGTTCGCGAAGCCGATTTTTGTGTGGAAGCGGAACCGGGCGTGAGCGCGATTGTGATCAAACCAACCCTGGTTGGGAGCCTTGCCCGTTGTCAGCAACTCGTGCAGGAGGCTCATCAAGTCGGGCTGACGGCGGTGATCAGTTCCAGCATTGAGTCCAGCTTGGGGCTGACACAGTTGGCACGGTTGGCACATTGGCTGACGCCAGACACCATTCCGGGTCTGGATACGCTGGAATTGATGCAGTCGCAGATAATACGTCCCTGGCCTGACAGTTCGTTGCCACTGTTGTCGGTCGAGCAATTGGAACTAGTATGGCAATCCTGACCGACTGGCCTTGGCATTATTGGGCCAGACAGACGCCGCTTTCCACTGCATTGATCGAGGGAGAAACGCATTGGAGCTGGCAGCAGCTTGCCATTCGAGTGAATCAACTGGCCGCCAGCTTTACACTGCAAGGCGTGACTCCCGGCAGTGGTGTGGTGTTACGCGGTAAAAATAGCATGACAATGCTATGCAGCTATCTTGCTCTACTGCAATGTGGTGCGCGCTTATTACCGCTTAATCCTCAGTTACCTGAATTTTTAATCGCAGACCTGCTGCCTACGCTTAATATGCAGTATGGCCTGTGTTCGGATCAGCTATCGTTGCCATCTGACTTGATCGTTTTATCCTGTGAGTCAGATACACCTTCTTCAGCTTGTCCGCCTGCCCAGCCGAGTTGGCAACCCGACCAATTAGCAACACTGACGCTGACTTCTGGTTCCAGTGGAATGCCTAAAGCCGTTGCTCATACCTTTGCTGCCCATCTGGCCAGCGCAGAAGGCGTGCTGGACTTGATGGCCTTCTCCGCCGAGGGCCGTTGGCTCTTATCATTGCCGTTATTTCATGTCTCCGGTCAGGGGATTGTATGGCGGTGTCTGGTCGCTGGGGCGACCATCGTTGTCCGTGTGCAGCAATCGCTGGAGTCGGCTTTAGAGGGCTGTACCCATGCCTCTTTGGTGCCGACCCAACTCTGGCGACTGTTAGTCAACAATACTCTGCCATCCTCGCTCAGATCGGTGTTGTTAGGGGGGGCAATGATCCCGTTGGCACTGACACAGCAGGCCGAGTCTCACGGCGTACGTTGCTGGTGTGGTTATGGTCTGACGGAATTAGCCTCCACGGTATGTGCTAAACGTGCAGACGGCTTAGCTGGCGTGGGGTTACCACTGCGCGGACGCGAAATTCGTCTGGTGGGTGAGGAAGTGCTGTTGCGTGGACGTACGCTGGCTTCTGGCTATTGGCGTGATGGTCAACTTGTTCCGTTGGTCGATGAAGAAGGGTGGTTTCATACGCGAGATCGTGGCGCGTTTGACGCGGGAGAATGGCATATTCTTGGGCGTTTGGATAATCAGTTTTTCAGCGGTGGGGAAGGCATTCAGCCGGAAAATATCGAGGCGGTGCTGTTAACTCATCCAGATATTCAGCAAGCTTGTGTGGTACCCGTCGATGATCCTGAATTTGGCCAGCGTCCGGTTGCCGTCGTGGACGTTGCGGAGAATACGGCGCTGGATACGATCCGTGATTGGCTGTTGCCGCAACTCGCTGGGTTTCAGCGTCCGATTGCTTATTATGTGCTACCTGCAGAATTGAAAAATGGCGGCATCAAAATCTCTCGCCAGCAAGTTAAGGTATGGGCGCAAACAGAATATCAAAATCGTGCTGGAGCATAAGGACGATTGCGGTAAAATCACGCGGGATAGGCGTTGAGCGTGACTCGCGTGTTTAATGATTATTTTAAGGATATTGTAATGAAAAAGTTCATCATGGCTTGTGCCGGAGGGTTGCTGTTTGCCAGTGCCTCAGTACAGGCTATTAGTCTTTCAGGGGAAGCAGGACGCGATTATTCGAGTGCCAATGTGGGGTTCGGTCTAGGTATGCCGGGGCTGGCTGGTAACGTGAGTTACGCTCACGGTGACAATAGCAACGATGTTTATGGCTTTGGACTGGGTTATACCTTTCCTGTTGGCGCATTGAAAGTGACCCTTGGCGGTAAAGCGATGTATCTGAATCAGGATCATGGCACCGATGGTCATGCGCTGGCGCTGGGCGGTGGTCTGCAATGGCCGATTAACCGCTACTTTGCTGTTTACGGCGAAGGTTATTATTCACCGGATGCATTTTCCAGCCACGTTGATCACTATGTTGAAGGTAAAGCGGGCGTTCGCTGGCAGGTTTTCGGGCCATTAAACGTGGATGTAGGCTATCGTTACATCAACATGGCAGGAGAGAGTGGCCGTTCAGATAATAAACTGGCGGACTCCGCTTATGTCGGCGTCGGCTTGAATTTCTGATTGTTGGTTGAAGTATTGAATGCCGAGAAAGAGCGCGTATATCGCGCTCTTTCTAGATCAGCCGTTAGCTAGCTAACGGAAGGTAGCCAGCCTGCGACCATCGCACATTGAATCAGAATGATGCTTAATCCACAGAGAAAAACCAGCGATAATGCCAGTGTGCCGCCTGGTGTCTTTCTGGCATCGGGATGATGCTTCCGTATCTGCCAGCCGAGCAGGGCAGGGATCAACAACGCTAACACGGCAAGTGCAATCGCGGCATAGCCAAGCGCCATCACGAATCCTTGTGGATAAAACAGCGCAAATATCAAAGGCGGGGTAAATGTCAGTGCGCCTGTCTGTGCCCGCGCTTTTACCGAATTCCCGCGTTTAAAGAGATCGGCGAGATAGTCAAATAGCCCCAACGCGACGCCAAGAAACGATGTGGCTAACGCCAGATCGGCGAACAAATGCACGGCTAATTCAACGCGAGGTGTGGCGACAATGGTTCGGATAGCCTGCATGAGGCCGTTGAGTCCGGCATGATCGGTCAAGATGCCATTAAATGTGGCGGAGCTCAGTGCACCTAGCGTTGCTAATTGCCAGAACAGATAAGCGATAAGCGGAATGGCGCTGCCAATGATAAAGATACGGCGTAGCTTGCGACTGTCTCCCCCCATGTAATGAACGATGCTGGGAATACTACCGTGAAAGCCAAACGAAGTGAGGACGACAGGCAGAGCGGATAAGGTTAAACCTTGTTGTAATGGCATGGTCAGCAGATTGACTCGTTGGATGTGGGGGAGCATCACCGCCAACATCACGATCAACATGAGAACCTTTCCGCTGAACAAAATACGGTTAAAGAGATCGACCGAGGACGTACCGATACAAACGATACCGCCAGCAACCAGCGTAAAGAGTAGGATCCCCGCTGATAGTGGGAACGAGTAGCCACTCCATTGGCTCAGGCTACTGGCAAGCAATTCACCCGCTCCGCTAATGTATGCCGCTGTTAAGGCATACATCAGAAACAGCATACTGAACCCCGTAATCCATTGCCCCCAGCGGCCAAGATAAATTTTGGCAAGCGTACCCAATCCGGTATGCGATGGTTGATGTTGGTAGACTTCCACCAGTAACAAAGCGCTATAACACATAAGCAGCCATAGGCTGATTAAAATAATGAGTGTTGTACCAAACCCTACACCTGATGTTGCCAAAGGCATCGCCAGCATACCTGCACCAATTGTTGTGCCAGCGACGATAAAAATACTGCCAAGAGTACGATTTTTCACCTTTCCCTCTGAATATAAAACGACAGCCAGGATATTTTTGGCAGCAGAGTAAAATATCCAGTGATATCTGTCAAAACGCTGTTACGAAGGGTGTAATATAATCTTTACATTCAATCCCCTTTGCTTATCAGGGATAAGGGTGGAATCTGTCATCTCAATAAAGAAATATTGTGTTTCGCGAGTTGAGTTTCTAAAGTGAGCAATGCCTTCCATTCGCCCAAAGAATGACGGTTATCAAGCGCTATCACGAGGAATATAAAAGATGCTTAGGGTCGAGATGTTATGTACTGGCGATGAAGTGCTGCACGGTCAGATTATTGATACCAATGCGGCCTGGCTGGCGGATTATTTGTTTCAACAGGGATTACCGATGACCAGCCGTATGACGGTTGGTGATGATCTTGATGCTTTGGTGACCGCGATTACACAACGTAGCCAGATTGCGGATGTTTTGATTGTTAATGGTGGACTCGGGCCAACCAGTGACGATCTCAGTGCGTTAGCGGCAGCGACCGCCGCCGGGGAAGCGTTGGTTGAACATGCCGAATGGTTGGTTCGAATGGAGGCCTTTTTCACTGAACGTGGCCGGATAATGGCACCCAGTAATCGTAAACAGGCACAGATCCCGGCCAGTGCCGAAATGGTTGATAACCCCGTTGGTACGGCGTGTGGTTTTGCATTGCAACTTAATCAGTGCCTGATGTTTTTTACTCCGGGTGTGCCGTCAGAGTTCAAAGTGATGGTAGAACAGCAGATCATGCCACGTCTGCGCGATCGTTTTGCCATTGCTGAGCCACCGTTATGTTTACGGCTCACCACGTTTGGCCGTTCTGAAAGTGATTTGGCAAGTCAACTGGATGGCGAAACTCTCCCTCCAGGCGTGGTGTTAGGCTATCGCTCTTCTATGCCGATTATTGAGTTAAAGTTGACCGGTCCTGCCGCACAGCGCACGGCAATGGAACAATTATGGGAACAGGTTCGCATCGTCGCCGGTGAAAATATTATTTTTGAGGGGACGGAAGGGCTGCCTGCTCAATTAGCACGTCGATTGGCTGAGCGTGAGCTTCAGTTGGCGGTTAGCGAAGATTTTACCGCTGGGTTACTGAATTGGCAGTTGCAGTCAGCCAGTGTGCCATTAGCCGGTGGCGAGTTACGAGTTAATGGCGATGATTCGCAAAATTTACAGCAGTTTGCGCAGGAAACCCGTCAACTGGCAGAACGTCATAACGCTCAGCTAGCATTGAGGGTAGGTGCCAGATATGACGATCGTCTGGTCATTGCGTTACATACTCCGCAAGGGACGTTTGCTCAGGCAATACAATATAACGTTCAGCGCTATAGCCTGAGAACGCATCAAGAGGTTGTGGCGATGCTTGCCATGAACATGCTGCGTCGCTGGTTAAATGGCTGGTCTGTTTATGGTGGACATGGCTGGATTACGGTTTTGACTACGCTGTAGTCGGCCTGACATAAGCGGTTTCCCCGTATTGGGAAGCCATGTTGAAACAGGCCAGATAATCTGGCCTGTTTCACAAACGAATTAATATAATAATGAGTAGAGCTGACGGCGATAGCGTGCAGCCAGAGCGTCGCCGGTGCCGAGAGCAGACATAATATCCATGATGGTTTTGCGCGCATTGCCGTTAGCCGCGCCCAAATCTTTCCTCAGAAAGCTCATCAATAGCTCGAGCGCTTCTTCGTTACGTCCGACTTGATGCAGTTGCAACGCCAGCTGTACGGCCAACTCCGCGTTTTGAGGATCTGCACTTAATTGTTGCTGCAATTGTTGAATTTCAGGCGTATCTGCCGCTTGTTTAAGTAATTCGATCTGTGCGATCAGACCATGGTAGCGGGTATCCTGATCCTGTAATGGGATCGTCGCCAGTACCGCCTCCGCGTCTTCACTACGGTTAAGCTGAATCTGAACTTCCGCCAACATCAGACCGATATCGCTGCGTTGTTGGCTTAATTGCCAGGCTTCTTTCAATAACGGCATGGCTTCTGGTAGGTTGCCTTCCTGAATCAGCTGCTGTGCTTCTGCAACTTTTAGCTCTTCTTCTTTGGGTAATGCTCGTTTTAATAGCTCGCGAACAGCTTCCTCTGGCTGAGGTCCCTGAAACCCATCCAACGGTTGACCATCTTTGAACAGATAAACGGTTGGAATGGCTCGCAGACCAAATTGTGCCGCGACACGTTGTTCGGCATCGCAGTCGACCTTTGCCAGAATGAATTGTCCGGCATATTCCTGTGCCAGTTTATTCAGTACAGGGTCCAGTTGCAGGCAGTGCTGGCTACGCTCGGACCAAAAATAAAATAGCACGGGTAATGCCGTGGATTGCTCCAGCACCTGATGCAGGTTGGATTCGTTGACATCAATGATAGTGGCTTGGTGTTCTAGCATGAGTGTTCTCTCTCATTTCTTGATTCGCTTAGGGGCAAATATTGGGGCGAAATAGGTCGCTTCAAGAACGGGTGCGTAATACATTGTCCAGATAGCGTCCAGGTAACAAGCGGCGTAACCATGATAATGCATGGGCAACCAGCGTCACGGGGTAGCGTAGTTTGGGCCTTGAGCTTTCTAATGCGTGATAAAGTTTAGGTAAAACCGCTTCCGGCGGTAGCGTGAATCGCCGGGCGACGCCGGGATTCGTGACCGGCTTGTCCGTTTGGGTCTGATCGACATTATCGGTAAAACGTGTGCTGAGTGGTCCAGGTTCGATCAGGCTAACGTGAAGACCCGTGCCATGTAGTTCCATCCGTAGGGTATCTGACCAGGCTTCCAGTGCGAATTTACTAGCGGCATAAGCGCCACGTCCGGGAGTAGAGACGAATCCCATGACTGAACTGGTCTGAATAATTCGTCCTTCGCCATGTGGCAACATGGCTGGCAGCAACCGTTGTGTTAACTGATGTGTACCGAACAGATTACTGGAAAATTGATGTTCAAACTGCTGGCGAGAAATCGTGTTTAGCGGCCCATATAAGCCATATCCGGCATTATTGAATAATCCATATAACCGATTATTGGTCAGTCTAATCACTTCCGCAGCGGCGTGTTCTACGCTTACTGGGTCATCCAGATCCAGCTTGATACCTTCTAAACCCAGCGACACCATGCGCATGACGTCATCGTCCCGACGACAGGCAGCTAATACTCTGTAGCCACGCGAGCGTAAAGCCTGCGCGGCGATCAGACCAATCCCGCTGGAACAGCCGGTAATTAACACCGTTTTTTGCATAACTTTACCTAATTCAAAAGCCCTATTTATCAAGACTCATGGTTAACTAAGGGTTCCAGCTGTTTTGCCATCCAGTCGGCAATGAACGGTTGGGCATCGCGGGTGGGATGGATGCCATCTTCCATTATCCACTCCGATTTTTGATAAACCTGTTCCATAAAAAAGGGCAGGAGTGGAAGGGCAAACTGCTTGGCCAGTCGCGGATAAACGTTGCTGAACGACTCTGTATAGCGGCGTCCGTAGTTGGTCGGCAACCGAATTTGCATCAGCAGCGGTTCGGCTTTGGCCTGTTTGACCAACGTAATGATTTTGGTCAGGTCCTGCTCGATATTTTGTGGAGGAAAGCCCCGCAGCCCATCGTTACCGCCCAGTTCGATGAGAACCCAGCGCGGTTGATGTTGTTCCAGCAAAGCCGGAAGACGTGCCAGTCCTTGTGCGGCCGTGTCGCCACTAATACTGGCGTTAATGATGGTGGTGGGCTTCTGCTGTGTTTGCCATTGCTTATTCAGTAGTGCCGGCCAGGCATTTGCCGCTGGCATCTGATAGCCCGCGCTGAGGCTATCGCCCAGAATTAATAAAGTGTCTGCCGCGAAAGTGCGTACACTGCATAATCCCAGAAGCAAAAGGACGAAAACATGTTTGCGAAGACCAGCCCAACAACCCAAACCGGGCATGTGGAAAACATTCTTGAAGTTCATCATCTTAGTAAGCACGTTGGTCAAGGAGATAATCAGCTTTCCATCCTTACCGGAGTTGAGCTTATTGTCAAACCCGCGCAGACAATTGCATTGATCGGTGAATCAGGATCGGGGAAATCGACATTGTTGGGGATCCTGGCTGGGCTTGATGATGGCAGCGAAGGCGACGTCAGCCTGATGGGGGAATCGTTAAGCAAGCTGGATGAAGAAGGCCGGGCTGCGCTACGTGCCAGAGATGTCGGTTTCGTTTTTCAATCCTTCATGCTCGTGCCAACGCTCAACGCGCTGGAAAATGTTCAACTTCCAGCGTTATTACGTGGCGAGAGCGATCATAACAGTCGTGGTCAGGCTGAACAGCTGTTACAGCAATTGGGACTGGGTGAGCGTCTGCATCACTTGCCTGCTCAGCTTTCCGGTGGTGAGCAACAACGCGTGGCGTTGGCTCGGGCTTTTAGCGGTCGTCCTAAAGTCTTATTCGCCGATGAACCGACCGGGAATCTGGACAGAAAAACGGGTGAACGCATTGTCGATCTACTGTTTTCTCTCAATCGCGATTATGCGACGACGCTGATTCTGGTCACGCACGACGAACAGCTTGCGGCGCGTTGTGAACGGCGGTTACGTCTGGTCGACGGCAAGTTGAGGGAGGACGCATGATCTGGCGGTGGTTTTGGCGCGAATGGCGCTCTCCCTCTTTATTGATTGTCTGGCTGGCATTAACGCTTGCCGTCGCCTGTGTACTGGCGTTAGGTAATATCAGCGATCGAATGGAAAAAGGGCTGAGCCAGCAGAGTCGGGATTTTCTGGCTGGCGATCGGGTGCTGCGAGCATCGCGTCCCGTCTCGGAGGCCTGGCTGCAAGAGGCTCAACAGCGTGGGTTGACGCTGAGCCGACAAATTTCTTTCATGACGATGACGTTTGCGGGAGATACACCTCAGTTAGCGCAGGTGAAAGCGACCGATCAACGCTATCCATTATATGGCGAGTTGCAGACGCGCCCGGCTGGGTTACATGCTGAAGCCGGAACCGTGTTGGTGGCTCCTCGCCTGTTAGCGCTGCTGGAACTTAACGTTGGCGATATGCTGGAGGTGGGGGATACGTCGCTTCGTATTAGCGGCGAACTGATTCAGGAGCCGGATGCCGGGTTTAATCCCTTTGAAACTGCACCGCGTATTCTCATGAATTTGGACGATGTCGATAAAACCGGTGCTATCCAGCCGGGTGGCCGTATCACCTGGCGCTACATGTTTTCTGGCAGTGACAAACAAATCAGCGAATTTAGTGATTTTATCAAACCACAACTCAAGCCCGATCAGCGTTGGTATGGCATGGAAGATTCCGAAGGTGCGTTGAGCCAATCGTTGAAGCGTTCTCAACAATTCCTGCTGCTTTCTGCATTGCTGACACTGTTACTGTCTATTGCGGCGGTCGCCGTCTCCATGGGGCACTATTGCCGCAGCCGTTATGATTTGGTTGCGGTACTAAAAACATTGGGCGCAGGCAAAAAGGCATTACAACGGCTGATCGTTGGTCAGTGGTTATCGGTTCTGGGGCTAGCGGCGCTATGCGGTAGCATCGTCGGACTCGGGTTTGAAGCGCTGTTGATGAAAATGCTGGCACCGGTGTTACCCGCGACGCTCCCCGCATCGGGTGGCTGGCCGTGGGTCTGGGCATTAGGTTCACTCGTCCTGATTTCATTGTTGGTCGGACTGAGACCCTATCGCTTGCTGTTAGCGACACAACCTTTGCGTGTGTTACGTCAGGATGTGGTTGCGAACGTTTGGCCTTTACGCTACTACCTGCCTGTTGTGGTAGCAATGGTTGTCGGGCTGCTGGTCTTGTTGTCCGGCGGTGGAACATTGCTATGGGCTTTGCTAGGCGGAATGGCGGTACTGTCGTTGTTATTAGGCGTGATTGGCTGGGGCGGACTACTGTTACTACGTCGCCTGACCGTTAAGCGACTGGCGATGCGGTTGGCCATTAATCGTCTACTGCGCCAGCCGTGGGCAACATTGAGCCAACTGGCAGCCTTCTCGCTGTCGTTTATGTTGTTGGCACTGCTGCTGGTGATGAGGGGAGATTTACTGGCGCGTTGGCAGCAACAATTACCGCCGGGTAGTCCGAATTATTTTCTGCTGAATATCACGGCGGAGCAGGTGCCACAGGTCAGAACCTTCCTTGAACATCATCAGGTTAAGCCCGAGCTTTTTTACCCCATCGTGCGTGCGCGTCTGACGGAGATCAATCAGCGGTTAGCGACCGACGTGATTCATGAAGACGATCCCGGTGGTAATACCGTCAATCGTGAACTGAATCTTACCTGGTTGGCGGGGATACCCGAGCATAATATTCTGGTTGAGGGGGCCGCGCCGCAAGCAGGTGAAGTCTCAATGGAGGAGAAAGAAGCCAAAGAGATGGGCATTAAAATAGGGGATACTTTAACCTTCACCGGGGATACGCAGCCGTTTAGTGCCAGAGTAACCAGTTTTCGTCAGGTAGACTGGGAAAGTCTACGTCCGAATTTCTTCTTCATCTTTCCGGCTGGTGCATTGGATAACCAGCCCCAGTCATGGCTGACCAGTTTCCGTTATGACGGTGATGAAAAGATGATGACACAGCTTAATCGACAGTTTCCGACGTTAAGTGTGTTGGATATCGGCAGTATTTTGCGACAGGTGGGGCAGGTACTTCAGCAGGTAAGCCGGGCGCTGGAGATCATGGTGATGCTGGTGCTGTTCTGCGGTGTGTTGTTGCTGCTGGCGCAGATCCAGGTAGGGATGCGTCAACGTCGGCAGGAACTGATGGTTTATCGCACATTGGGTGCCGGATTACGTTTGTTACGTACGACGTTGTGGAGTGAGTTTGCCGTTCTGGGGCTGGTAGCCGGTTCTGCCGCGGCCATTGGTGCGGAAGCTGCTTTATGGATGTTACAGCGTAAGGTGTTCAATTTCCCGTGGGAACCGAATATCGCCATGTGGGTGATACTTCCACTGTTTGCGGCATGTTTATTATCGCTGTGTGGTGGTTGGTTAGGTATTCGCTTGCTACGAGGGAAAGCGTTGTTCAGGCAGTTCGCGGGATAATCATAAAGGCTGGTGATGGTGCCGGGCTGTTTTGCCGAATATCACCGCCTTTTCCCCTCATCCAGAGGAAGGCGAGGGGAAGTTTTAATAAGCGCTTAGCGTTATGGCCTACCGGGACGTTAAGTTAAGGCTATCAATAAAACGCGCCCATGTACGCTCGATCTTGGTAATACTTAAAGTATCCACGTAGTTGGCGAGGGGGAAAAACGCGGCGTTACCGATATTATCCACAACCACCAGACGCCCTGTTGTTGAACTTTCTTTTTTATACAGAATGTTCTGTGCTTTGAGTGTCATGGTGATGATCCTGTTTTTGATCAGATCTTGTTTCAATTCACTCAGCAAGGCATGGAGTGTTGCGTCGTTGACACTGTCATGAAAATCTTTCGGCAGATAGTCATTAAGCGATTTTGAAGGAGAACCATCATAGTCGCGAATAAGATCAAATATATAGCCGGTGCCCTGAGTGGTATCCACCTGGCCGTGGAAGGAAGGCAATATGCGCCAATCGATCCGGCGTTTTTGCAGATGACGGTAATAGTTAAGCTCGCGCTTTAGTTCTTTCTTGCCACCGCGAGTCGGGTTATAAACCACCTTGACGCACAATGATGAATCATTGGGGTGCTGATAACATTTCCTGTGACGCCCTTTACCAATAAACAACGACGGTGATAGATCCAGTACCATCATGGATTTCCTTTTCCCAGAAAAAAGGCGAAGGTTACCATGTCGAAGTTAAATGGAAGTTCAATGAATAGGATTGGGCAAAGGTAAAATCACCAGCTTTTGATTGCGATATCCAAGCAAAAGCGGGTGATTACCTATATTGACAAGGTTATTCTGCGGCGTAACCCTGTGGAGGAATGCGAGTACTATCGAGCCACGCTTCATTTTCACGCATGATCAAGCGACCATTCAGGAACCAATTTATCACCATAGGATAGATTGTGTGTTCCTGTGTTTTGATGCGTGCCGACAGCGATTCTTCCGTATCATCACTGAACACTGGGACTTTGGCCTGTAAAACGACCGGCCCGCCATCCAGTTCGTCAGTGACGAAATGCACCGAAGTACCATGTACGGTATCGCCATTTTCCAGAGCTTGGCGATGCGTGTGTAGACCGGGGTATTTCGGTAGTAACGAGGGATGGATATTGAGCATTTTGCCTGCAAACTGGGCGACAAAATCCGGGCTCAGAATCCGCATATAGCCAGCCAAAACGACCAGTGCAGGTTCATACTGTGTAATTTCCTGCGCCATGGCAGCATCATAGGCTTCACGATCGGGAAACGTTTCTGGATCGAGAACATGTACCGGAATTTCCGCATCCTGCGCAATTTGTAAGCCGTAGGCTTCTGGATTGTTGCTGAATACGGCGGTGATATTTCCTTTCATTCGCCCACGCTTACAGGCGTCGATCAACGCCTGTAAGTTGCTTCCCTGACCTGATATCAAGACAACGATGTTTTTCATCAGTTAATGACCACTGAGTCTCCGGTATCAGTCTGAGTAATGACACCGATTTTCCATGCGTTTTCGCCACTGCCGTTCAATAAAACGATGGCCTCATCTGCCTGCTCGGTTGGCATCGCAATGATCATACCAACACCGCAGTTAAAAGTACGATACATTTCGTGTCGGCTGACATTACCTGCCTGTTGCAGCCAGTCAAAAACAGCAGGCCATTGCCAACTGGATTCATCGATTGTCGCCTGCATGCCTTCTGGCAGGACGCGAGGGATATTTTCCCAGAAGCCGCCGCCGGTCAGATGGGAAATCGCGTGTACATCCACTTTTTCAATCAGAGACAGGATTGACTTGACGTAGATTTTTGTGGGGGCCAGCAAATGATCGGCTAGTGATTTCCCTTCCAGCATAAATTGTTCAGGATTGGCCTGGCTGACCTCTAGAATTTTGCGTACCAGCGAGTAGCCATTCGAGTGTGGTCCACTGGAGGCAAGGGCAATTAAGGTATCACCTGCTCGTACTTTGCTGCCGTCAATAATTTCAGCTTTTTCAACGACACCGACACAGAACCCTGCCACATCATAGTCTTCGCCGTGGTACATGCCCGGCATTTCAGCGGTTTCACCACCGACCAGTGAACAACCCGATTGCTTACAACCTTCCGCGATCCCCGTAATGACGCTGGCTGCCGTGTCGACATCCAATTTGCCTGTCGCGTAGTAATCAAGGAAAAAGAGGGGCTCGGCACCTTGTACGACTAAATCATTGACACACATCGCAACTAAATCGATACCGATAGTATCGTGGCGTTTGAGATCCATCGCCAGACGCAGTTTGGTGCCGACTCCGTCAGTGCCTGAAACCAGAATAGGTTCACGGTACTTTTGCGGTAAGGCGCATAAGGCGCCGAAACCACCTAATCCCCCCATGACTTCCGGGCGACGGGTTTGTTTCACTACACCTTTGATACGGTCTACCAATGCGTTGCCAGCATCAATATCCACGCCTGCGTCTTTATAACTGAGAGAGGTTTTGTCGGTCACTGCGGAGTCCCCACGGAGGTTACGATTTGCACTTAAAAACAGTATGTGATTAAAAATAACATGTGATTAAAACAACATTTGCTTTAAACATCGTCCGCTTCAACATCATATTTGTTTCAAAACGATATTTGCTTCAAAACGATATATGTATCAAAACCAGTCATGACTGGAAAAATGCATCGCTGAAAACAAAGGTGTGTTCCAAAACGTAAAATCAACTGATGATTGAAACATTAAGCGTGGTAATTCTAACAGCGTAGGCAAACGTTTGCGAGTGGTGTGTCATCGGTGGCTGATTTTTCCCTTTCACTTACAATTTCCTTTATCGGTTGATCTGGATCAGACTTAATCGTATAGCACTAAGTAAAAAAAGCGGTATAATCCCGCGATTTTTTTATGGCGGATGTCTTTCCGCCACCGCCCTGCGGGCCGCCGCAAACGGCGTTTAAAAACGTCTCTGGCGTTTTTGTCCGTCCACTGTCTAGGGGAGAATAACGATGAAGATCGTCGAGGTAAAACATCCACTCGTCAAACATAAACTGGGTCTGATGCGTGAAAATGATATCAGCACCAAGCGTTTTCGTGAGCTGGCTTCGGAAGTGGGTAGCTTACTGACCTATGAAGCGACAGCTGATTTAGTCACTGAAAAGGTCACTATTGACGGTTGGTGTGGTCCGGTTGAAGTCGATCAAATCAAAGGGAAAAAAATTACCGTCGTACCTATCCTGCGTGCAGGTCTGGGTATGATGGAAGGTGTGTTGGAAAATGTGCCAAGCGCACGTATCAGCGTTGTCGGTATGTACCGTAATGAAGAAACGCTGGAGCCCGTACCGTATTTCCAAAAGTTGGTTTCTAATATCGAAGAGCGCATGGCGCTGGTTGTTGATCCGATGTTGGCAACGGGTGGCTCAATGATTGCCACTATCGACCTGTTGAAAAAAGCGGGCTGTCAAAATATTAAAGTTCTGGTATTAGTCGCCGCTCCAGAAGGGATTGCCGCACTGGAAAAAGCGCACCCAGACGTTGAGCTTTATACCGCGTCTATTGATCAGGGGCTGAATGAGCAAGGGTATATCATGCCGGGCCTGGGCGATGCGGGCGATAAAATATTTGGTACTAAATAACAGGTAAGCCGACTGAATCAGTCGGTTTTTTTTTGCAATAGGCGAAATCGGCCATTGACTGTAAATCGCCCGTGACATTGAAAAATGCTCCAGGTGATTTTTGATGGCGTGAACCGCGCCTCAATATTCCAATCAGTTTGAACGTATCTGCTCTGCTGCGGTGGGGCGGGTGAGTTCTGGCTGTAATAAAACGGTGTGGATATCGATCTGCACACAATAAATAGCAACGTTACAGAGGATACAAAGATGACTCGTCGCGCCATCGGGGTAAGTGAACGACCACCCTTGCTACAAACCATCCCGCTGAGCTTCCAACATTTGTTCGCGATGTTTGGTGCCACCGTTTTGGTACCGATCCTGTTTAAGATCAACCCGGCGACCGTTCTGCTATTCAATGGGGTGGGGACGCTGCTCTATCTGTTTATCTGTAAAGGTAAGATTCCTGCCTATCTGGGATCCAGTTTTGCCTTCATTTCACCGGTGCTACTGCTGTTGCCATTGGGCTATGAGGTCGCGCTGGGTGGCTTTATCATGTGTGGTGTGCTGTTTTGTCTGGTCGCGTTGATTGTTAAAAAAGCAGGAACGGGCTGGCTGGATGTCTTATTCCCTCCCGCTGCGATGGGCGCCATTGTCGCGGTAATCGGTCTTGAACTAGCGGGGGTGGCTGCTGGCATGGCTGGGTTACTCCCTGCCGACGGTACGGCGATGGATACGACGGCGGTCACGATTTCACTGTCCACATTGATTGTGACAATTCTTGGCTCGGTGCTCTTTCGCGGTTTTTTAGCCATTATTCCAATTTTGATTGGCGTACTGGCTGGGTATGCACTGTCGTTTGCGATGGGCGTCGTAGATTTTACCCCGATTAGTGATGCGCACTGGTTTGCGCTGCCAACGTTTTACACACCGCGTTTTGAGTGGTTTGCTATTTTGACGATCCTGCCTGCTGCGCTGGTGGTGATTGCTGAACACGTTGGTCATTTGGTGGTAACGGCAAATATCGTCAAGAAAGATTTAATGCGTGAACCGGGGTTACATCGCTCCATGTTCGCCAACGGTATTTCTACCGTTTTGTCGGGCTTTTTCGGTTCAACGCCGAATACCACTTACGGTGAAAATATCGGCGTTCTGGCAATTACCAAGGTATACAGCACCTGGGTGATTGGCGGCGCGGCCATTCTTGCTATTCTGCTTTCCTGTGTGGGTAAATTGGCGGCGGCGATTCAGGCTGTTCCAGTGCCGGTTATGGGGGGCGTGTCATTGCTGCTGTATGGCGTGATTGGCGCATCCGGTATTCGTGTGTTGATTGAATCTAAAGTCGATTACAACAAAGCGCAGAACCTGATTTTGACTTCCGTGATCCTGATTATTGGCGTCAGTGGTGCTAAAGTTCATCTGGGTGCGACAGAACTGAAAGGCATGGCGCTGGCTACCGTGGTCGGTATTGGTATGAGTCTGTTATTCAAAGTGATTAGCCTGTTTCGCAAAGAAGAAGAGATTCTTGATGCGTCCGATGTTGAAGAAACCATCAAGTCCTAAAGGGATTTTTACTCACGATTTATTCTGACGATTGGTTTTGTCTCATCCTGTTGAGGGACGCATGTTTGATGCCTTCAACAGGGCTGAGTTTCTGTGATAAACTCGGGCGGTTTCCAGCCTGTCTTGCTTGAGGTGATTCTGAACACACCGGCACAGCTTTCATTGCCACTTTATTTACCGGATGACGAAACGTTTGCCAGTTTCTATCCGGGAGAGAACGCATCGCTTCTTGCCGCTATCATCAACGCGCTGCATCAGGAACATGGAAGTTATATTTATTTCTGGTCGCGGGAAGGCGGGGGGCGTAGCCATTTGTTGCACGCCGCCTGCGCGGATTTATCCCGTCATGGGCAGGCCGTTGGCTATGTACCGTTGGATAAGCGAGCGTATTTTGTGCCGGAAGTGCTTGATGGCATGGAGCAACTCGCGCTGGTATGTATCGATAATATTGAGTCGATTGCTGGCGATGAAGCTTGGGAAATGGCCATTTTTAATCTTTATAACCGTATTCAGGAAATTGGCCGCGCCCGTTTGCTGATTACTGGCGATCGTCCTCCCCGTCAGTTAAACCTTCACCTCCCTGATCTCTCTTCTCGTCTGGATTGGGGGCAAATTTATAAACTACAGCCACTATCCGATGAAGAGAAAGGTGAAGCATTGCAACTGCGAGCAAAGCTACGAGGTTTTGAATTGCCGGAAGATGTCAGTCGCTTTTTGCTTAAACGCCTTGATCGTGAAATGCGTACGCTGTTTATGACGTTGGATCAGCTCGACCATGCCTCTATTACTGCTCAGCGCAAACTCACCATTCCCTTTGTAAAAGAGATCCTCGGGCTATAGCGCGAAGATCCTGATTATTCACCGACTCATCCGTATTACGTTTTCCTCCTCCTGCTGCTACGCAACAGGAGGAAACGTTTTACAGTATCTCCAGAACTTGCTCTGGCGGACGCCCCAAACGAGCTTGCTGTCCGGCCACGACGATGGGTCGTTCAATCAGCTTGGGGTTATCAACCATGGCTTGAATCAACTCTGATTCCGTTAATGACGTATTGGCCAGATTTAACTGTTGGTAAATCTCTTCTTTCTTGCGCATCAGGTCGCGAGCGCTCTTCATACCAAGCTGTTTTAGCAGACGAGTCAGCGTACTGGCATCGGGCGGAGTATCTAAATACAGTACGATGTCAGGCTTGATGTCATGCTGCTGTAGTAGCGTTAATGTTTCCCTGCTTTTTGAACAGCGAGGGTTATGGTAGATCGTTACGTGTTGAGTCATTGTCAGTCATTCTCCCCTATTTGTCTGGCGTCAGGATTTCTGGTATTGACGGAAACGCTGTTGAAGCTGGCGTAACTGATCGATACGCGCATCGTAGCGAGCCTGTTCCAGGCTGCCCAGTTTGACTAATGAACTGGCATTACTGAGGAGTCGAATAGCTTGATCAAGCTGACCGGTTAATGCCAGACCTTCTGCCCGGGCCGATAACTCTTCCGCGCGTAACCCTTGTGCGGCAGAGGCCTGCGCCAGCAGATCCCAACCATTGGGATCCTCTGGATGTGCGAACGTATAGCGATAGAGTATTCTACTGGCAGCCGCGGGCTGTTTTCCCTCAACATATGAATTAGCTAAATTGAGTTGAAGGACCGGGTTGCTTTGAACGCCTGCCAGATTTTGTAGCCGGGAGACGGCCTGCGTCGCTCTGTTTTGCCCCAGATCGATATCTGTCATCAAATCCAGAAACCATGGGCTATCCGGCGTCTTACTTAAAAGCGGCTGTAAGATATTGCGAGCTTCATCGTATTTTTTTGCCTGGTATAGACGGATAGCCTGCCCGTATTGCGCGGCTAACTGTTCGCGAACGTTCCCTTTTGCCAAATTGTTCAACAAATCATCGCTGAGTGGCCTATCTGGTGAGCCATACATGCCAAACGTTCGCACTTTAGCAAATAGGAAATCTTGTGACGATTGGACGGGGGTTGAACGCATTTGATTCGCACGGTTGCGTGCATCCGCCAAACGGCTTTCTGGTAAGGGGTGGGTCAGGAGCATTTCTGGTGGCTTCGACGCATAGCGTGATTGATCGGCCAATTTTTGCATAAAATTAGGCATCGCTTGTGGATCAAACCCTGCGCGTTGTAGCACCTGAATACCAATCCGATCCGCTTCCTGCTCGTTAGCCTGGGTAAAGGTGATCATTCCCTGTTGTGCCCCAGCGATGGTGCCGCTTAATGCCGCCATTCCCAACTGAGGATTAGCCATTGCCAGAAGGATGGAGCCGAGTGCGCCGACCCAAGTTAACGGTGCGCTACGCTGCTGTGATTCCATCGTTCGAGCCAAGTGGCGTTGTGTCACGTGCGAAATTTCATGCGCCAGAACGGAAGCCAGCTCACTTTCATTATCCGCATAGCGGAATAGGGCAGAGTGCAGTACCACGTTTCCGCCAAAAAAAGCGAAGGCGTTGATATCATCATTGCGAATCAGGAAAAAATGGAACGGTGTTCGTACGGAATCGGCTCGTTTTACCAGGCGATTTCCCAACTGATTAATGTAATTGGACAATAAAGGATCGTTAATCAGCGGTGCGCCAGCCCGTAGCTGGCGGACATAAAAATCACCCATCGCCAGTTCCTGATTAATACTCAGCGTACCGCCAGCAGTGGTGCCGATATCGGGTAATCTATCCTGAATTTCGGCCTGTGCAGAAAATGGGGATGTGGTGAGTAGCACCCCTATCAGAGAGGCAATGACCGCTTTTCGTAACCGGCTAGACATAACGAAAATAACCTTATCAACAGCCAACATTAAAGAATCTACTGACCATCTTAGCCAGCCGAGGCCCACAAAGAAATATTATGATAGGAAAATGATGGGAAAAATGAGGTAGAGAAGACAAGGTGCTGGCACGATAAAGAGGAAACCAGCACCCGTCAATCGGGGCTGGTTAAGGGGATCAGCGATATGTCAGTGTGTTTTCAGATAATCAAGAACGATATCATGGTGATTACTGGTCTTGAAATCATCAAAGACCTTCTCCACCTTGCCGTTTTCATCAATTAAAAAGCTAATGCGGTGAATACCGTCATAGGTTTTCCCCATGAATGTTTTTTCACCCCATACGCCAAATCCTTCTGAAACTTCATGGTTTTCATCAGATAACAGTGTGAAGTTTAATAGCTCTTTTTCGGCAAAACGAGAGAGCTTTTCTGGTTTGTCCGTACTGATACCCAACACTTCAACTCCATGTTTTTTCAGATCATCCATGTTGTCACGCAATCCGCATGCTTGCACGGTACATCCCGGCGTCATGGCTTTAGGGTAGAAATACACCAACACTTTCTGTCCCTGGAAGTCGGTTAAATTTACTTGTTCGCCGTCCTGGTCGGGCAAGCTAAATTTTGGCGCAATATCTCCGGCTTTCAGTGTATTCATCACTACTCTCCGTCTTTCTCTTCATGCTGTGGATAGTTCACGACGCTAATACTGCCTTGTGCGTGCAGTTCTGTACATAGCTGATAGAAGGCTGGTTCAATAATTGTCTCATCCAGCATGGCAGGACTGTGCGCGGTGATTTGAATATATAATTGTGGTGGTTTATCACCTTCTGTGCTTTGCGTTTTGGAAACCAGTTCGGCAATGTTCATTTGATGAGAGTCGAACAAATCGGTGAAACGTTCAATGATGTGGGGAGAATCAGCAACATCGACTTTTACCCACACGGTGGAGGGCATTGGTGGTCTGGCTTGAGACTCGGTACGCTTCATCACAATCAGCAAATCCATTTCTGCTCCTTTTAACGGCAGGGTGGATTCGATTAGCGTAATCGCATTCCAACTCCCGGAAAGGAGCATGATGAAGGTGAATTCTTTGCCCAGCATGGCGAGACGACTATCTTCGATATTACAGCCACAACTGCTGACGTGACGGGTAATGGCGTTAACAATCCCGGGGCGATCGACACCAAGGGCAGTGATAACCAGATAGTGTTCTTGTGAGCTCGACAAAATGGCGCTTCCTGTCTTTCTTCATGAAAGTAATATGGTAAACATAAAAAATTGCCGGGAGCAATTTTTAACGTCGCCTGCGACGGCCCGAAGGGTGATGGGCAGGAAGCCCATCATCAAAAAGTCGGGAGCAATTTTTAACGCTGTTTGTGGCTCGTAGCGCTAAAAATCCAGAAGAATTTTTAATTCTGGGCACAGCGTTATAAAAAAACGTGTACCAGATGCTTACAAGGCCCTTGTGTGCTTGCTTTTGCATAGAAGTCAAAAGTACCATGAAGCACTTGTTTGTGGAGGGGATGGCCAATGTTTACGGGAAGTATTGTTGCGCTGGTTACACCGATGGACGCTAAAGGCGCCGTCGATCGTGCGAGTCTGAAAAAACTGATTGATTATCATGTCGCTAGCGGTACATCAGCGATTGTCTCTGTCGGAACGACAGGTGAGTCTGCCACGTTGAGCCATGATGAACATGGTGATGTGGTGATGATGACGCTGGAACTGAGCGATGGCCGTATTCCGGTGATTGCCGGCACGGGCGCGAATGCTACCGCAGAAGGCATTTCACTAACCAAACGTTTTCATGGTACGGGCGTCGTGGGTTGCCTGACGGTCACGCCGTACTATAATCGTCCGACTCAGGAAGGGCTGTATCAGCACTTTAAAGCGATTGCTGAACATACTGACCTGCCGCAGATTCTGTATAATGTGCCTTCCCGTACCGGTTGCGATATGCTGCCGGAAACCGTTGCCCGTTTGTCCGAAATAAAAAATATTATTGCTGTCAAAGAGGCAACAGGGAACTTAAGTCGGGTGAGTCAGATCCAAGAGCTGGTGAGTGATGACTTCATTCTGTTGAGCGGTGATGACGCCAGCGGTCTGGACTTCATGCAGCTTGGTGGTAAAGGCGTGATTTCTGTTACGGCGAACATTGCGGCCCGTGAAATGGCTGAACTTTGTAAATTGGCAGCGCAGGGCAATTTTGTGGAAGCGCGCCGTTTAAATCAGCGCTTGATGCCGTTACATCAAAAATTATTTGTTGAACCCAATCCAATCCCGGTTAAATGGGCCTGTAAGGAATTGGGACTCATGGCGACCGATACGCTTCGTCTGCCGATGACACCATTAACTGACTCTGGTCAGGCGGTGATGGCTCGCGCATTGAAGCAAGCGGGTTTGCTGTAACCGTTAGGGAGATTTAATGACGTATTCATTACAAAAGTCGATGGTGGCAAAAGTCGTTGGCATCTCATTAGTGATGCTGCTGGCGGCATGCTCCAGCGATCAGCGCTATAAGCGTCAGGTAAGTGGTGATGAATCTTATCTGAAAACGCCAGCGCAGCATGCGCTGAATGCGCCAACCGGTGTTATTTTACCGATACAGAACGGTGATTATGATATACCGCCGGCTACGCTGAATGGTGCTGTAGGTAAAGCGCTGGATATTCGTCCTCCGTTGCAGCCATTGGCTTTGTTGAATGGTTCCCGTACCCAGATTTCGGGCAGTACAGCAACGCTGTTGTTAGAGAATAGCGCAAAAAATCGTCAGCTTTGGTCTCAGGTTGTTCGTGTCGTTCAGGATAAGGGGTTCACGATCGCCAGTCGGCAGGATGCGTCTCAAACGCTGACGACAGATTGGGTGACGTGGCAGCGCCAGGATGAAGATGTTCAGTATCAGGGGCGTTACCAGATTGCCGTTCAACCACAAGGCTATCAGATTGCTGTTGTGGTGAGTCTGTTGGCGCTGCAACAACAGACCAACCCGGTTGATGACCCTGTCCAACTCCAGCGTTACGCTGGGATGATGTTGAACACCCTCAGTGAAGAGTTGGATAATCAGGCCACGGCGCGTGAAAACGCATTGGCAAACCGTACCAGTGGTTCTCTGGATGTACAGAGTGGTTCTGATGATACCGGCTTACCACTGTTGGTCATTCGTGGCCCTTATTCTGTGGTATGGGATCGTTTGCCTACGGCACTGGATAACATTGGCATGAAGGTGAACGATCGCAGCCGCCCTCAGGGATCGGTGTCCGTAACCTACAAGTCCCCAAGCAGTGGTACCTGGGATAATTTAGGTGCGAAAGATCCTGAATTGCCGAATGGTGATTACAAATTGCAGGTCGGCGATCTTGATAACCGTAGCAGTTTGCAATTTATTGATTCTAAAGGGCATACGCTAAGCCAATCGCAGAACGATGCGCTGGTGGCCGTGCTTCAGGCGGCGTTCAATAAGTAACTCGCAAGGGTCGGATTATCCGGCCCTTCTTCATTTTATTCATCAACTGATACCTCAACTAATGGTGGAGTAATTAAAGATGCAAAAGGTCGCTGAGTTGTATCGTGGGAAGGCAAAAACTGTCTATACCACCGAAGATCCTGACCTACTGGTGCTGGAGTTTCGTAATGATACGTCAGCCGGGGATGGTGCTCGCATTGAGCAGTTTGATCGTAAAGGAATGGTCAATAACAAATTTAACCATTTCATCATGAGCAAACTGGAAGAAGCCGGGATCCCGACACAAATGGTAAGCCTGCTTTCTGATACCGAAGTGCTGGTCAAAAAACTGGACATGGTGCCGGTAGAATGTGTGGTACGTAACCGTGCCGCAGGATCGCTGGTAAAACGTCTGGGTGTCGAAGAAGGTATTGAACTGAATCCGCCGCTGTTTGATTTGTTCCTGAAAAATGATGCGATGCATGATCCTATGGTGAACGAATCATACTGTAAGACGTTCGGCTGGGTGAGCGATGCGAATCTGGCTCGTATGAAGGAATTGAGCTACAAGGCAAACGATGTGCTGAGCAAGCTGTTTGGTGATGCCGGTTTGATTCTGGTCGATTTCAAACTGGAGTTCGGCTTATTCAAAGGTGAAGTTGTGCTGGGCGATGAATTCTCTCCGGACGGTAGCCGCCTGTGGGATAAAGCTACGCTGAATAAAATGGATAAGGATCGTTTCCGCCAGAGTCTTGGTGGTCTGATTGAAGCGTATGAAGAAGTCGCTCACCGTATCGGTGTTAAACTCGACTAAGTACGCAATCGTTTACGTTCAGGTTGTTGGAAGCGGCTTTTCTTCTGGCAACCTGCTTTTTCTTCTTTAATCTTTTCGTTCGCTTCTGTCTCTCTTTCTCATTAGTGCTATCATCTCGCGTTGGCTAACGCTAAAAATCAATTTTTTGCTTCATGGGCAAGGACTTTTCATGGCCTATTTTGATCCGACATTATTAATCTTACTGGTGTTGGCCGGGTTGGGCATTATCAGCCACAACATGACGGTCACACTGGCGATCCTCGTTTTACTGGCAGTACGGATTACTCCGTTAAATCACTATTTCCCCTGGGTGGAAAAATATGGTCTAAGCATCGGTATTGTCATTCTGACGATCGGTGTGATGGCGCCCATTGCCAGTGGAAAAATCAGTGCCAGTGAGGTGATGCATTCGTTTCTGCACTGGAAATCACTCTTGGCGATTTTAATCGGTGTGGCCGTGTCTTGGCTGGGAGGGCGAGGTGTTTCTTTAATGAGCAACCAGCCTTCTGTTGTGGCCGGGTTACTGGTTGGTACAGTGATGGGGGTGGCGCTGTTTCGCGGGGTACCCGTCGGGCCGCTCATTGCCGCTGGATTACTATCTTTGCTCATTGGTAAGACCTGATTCTTCCCATGAGAACCCGGCTTTCAGACTTTTTACACCAGCAGTCCCTGCACGTTCGCTACGGTGTGCGGCGTTTGTTGGTGTTGAGTGGTGATGCTGCTTGGACTGAAAAACAGGCATTATTGCTGACGGCATGTACGGGAAATGACTGGTTATGGGTCAGTGAACATGCGCCGCAGGGCGTAACGGCGCTAGTTGCCAGTCATGTTCGTACACGGCTTGGGCAAGAACTTAAGCACGTGGCGTTTGATGCGCGTCACGGGCTGGATGTTGAAGCGCTGGCGATGTTGTCAGGTACGCTTCTGGCGGGGAGCTGGTTATTGCTGTTGGTTCCACCGTGGCAGGATTGGCCCGCTTTACCGGACAGTGACAGCCTGCGCTGGAGCGATAGGCCGAATCCTATCGCTACACCGCGTTTTATTCAGCACTTTCAACGTCATTTGCTTGCAGATGAAGATGTGGTGATTTGGCAACAGGGGCTACCGCTAACCATCAACCCGCTATCTCCCCGCGTAGACTGGAAACCTGCCTCTGGTGAGCCCACGGTTCAGCAACAGCATATTCTGGCGCAATTGTATGCCGCCAGACAGGGCGTCTATGTGATTACCGCCTCTCGTGGGCGTGGCAAATCGGCAGTGGCTGGCATGCTGACGCAACGTTGCTCCGGGCCTTGTTGGATAACAGCCCCCTCCCGCTCAGCAACGGATGTATTACAATACCATGCTCGTCATGATGTGCGATTTTGGGCACCAGATGCGTTGCTGGCGTATTGTCGCCTCAACCCATTACCTCCAGTCGATTGGTTATTAATTGACGAAGCCGCCTCGATTCCTTCTCCTGTTTTGCATGCCTTGCTTGCGTATTTTCCCCGAATTTTGATGACAACAACGGTAATGGGCTATGAAGGCACAGGGCGTGGCTTTTTATTAAAATTTTGTGCCACGTTGCCGCAGTGGCAGGCCTTTACTTTAGATGAGCCTTTACGCTGGGCTAATCACGATCCGTTGGAGCGCATTGTCGATCAGGCACTGTTATTCGATGAGTACAGGCACGATGGGCAAGTGCAACCGAGTGGTAAAAGTGGTCAGAGCGTTCAATTATCATGCTGGGATATCAGAGAAGAACACCCTGATGACTGGTTGTGCCATCCGCAACGTATGCAGCAATGCTACGCACTGCTATGTAGCGCACACTACCGAACCTCACCGCTCGATCTTCGACGTTTGCTGGATGCACCCGGTATGCATGTCTACAGTGCGAGCGTGAAAAATAACGTAAAGCATGAGGTTGATGGTGTGCTATGGATGGTAGATGAGGGAGGATTATCTGCTGAATTGGCGCATGCCGTGTGGGCCGGAAAACGTCGTCCGCGGGGGAATTTAGTCGCCCAGTCGTTAGCTGCACACGGTGGGATAACCTATGCGCCGATGTTGTTGGCACGTCGTATCAGTCGTATTGCCATATCGGCTTCACAGCGTCGTCAAGGTATTGGCCATATGCTGATTGAAGCACAAAAACGTGTGGCGCAGTCTCAAGGGTTGGATTACTTGTCCGTGAGCTTTGGCTACCAGCCTGATCTGTGGTCGTTTTGGCAAGCCTGTGATTTTAAGCTGGTTCGTATCGGTAGCCATCTTGAAGCCAGTAGTGGTTGTTACAGCGCAATGGCGTTGTTTCCGCTAAGCGAAGCCGGACAACAGTTAGTTGAACACAGTATGAACGTGTTTGAACGGGACTGGTTTTGGTTACGCCGTCTCATTCCAATCGATTTACCTTTGGCACCCGATGAAAATACATTGCTAAACGATGACGATTGGCGAGCGTTGTCAGGCTTTGCGTTTGCCCATCGGCCAATGGAATCTTGCTATGCCGCGCTGTGCCGATTAATTTCGCATTCCCAGCAGGCATTGCCAGCGCTGCGTTTATTGATTGAACAGCCGCTTAATAGCGAAATGTCAGCCGCCTCGCTCGGCCTGTCGGGGAAAAAAGCGTTGCTAAGGCAATGGCGCGAGGAAACCGCCACTGCATTGAGCGAACATAATGCGCTTGCCTGCCTACAGTGGCGTAATTGGGTATCAACGGGAGCGTTCTCCTGAGAGTAAAAAATAACCACTTGGAGTACTTAGTGTTTTTTGGATCGAATGATAAATCTGCTGGGAGCAGATTTGAGCGTTGCTTGCAGCGGTCCTAACGAGACGAGGCTCATGAATGACATAGCCAACGCTTATGTAACTTGAAGTATGACGGGCATAAGCTATTTAGTTTTGCTCATTGGAACGCTTTTGATAAAAATGAGGCGTTGTTCTGATGATTGGAGTGAATATATGACTAACAAAGTGTTAGTGGCTATATTGGAAATATGACATTACAACACATTATGAGCCATAATTTACATTTCAACGCCATAATCAAAATAAATAATGTTGCACAAAATAGTGTGACAATAATCAAACCGATTAATAGAAAATGATGTTATTTACTAACTTGAATATTCATTTTTTTTGGGAAGCTGTATTATGATGAACCATTTAGAGCTACAGGCCTTACGTCAATTATTTTTTATGAGTATTGATGAAGCTGCAACCTATATCGCAAATGGGGCTGAAAGCGAAACCTGGCGTTTATGGGAAAACGACTCTCATCCGATACCTACTGAGGTTATTGATACATTGATGATGATGAATAAAAAACGGAAGCAACAGATTAATGCCATCATAGAGAAAATCAATAATCGCATCGGGAATAATACTATGCGTTTTTTCCCAGATTATGCTGACTTTCGTACCGTTTATACCGAAGGTGATTATATTGAGTGGAAAATATACCAATCTGTCGCTGCCGAACTTTACGCACACAACCTAGAACATTTATGTTAGGGATAATAGATGTCTCATTCGATTATTTTAGTTGGTCCGCGCGCATCTGGTAAAACAACCGTTGGGAAAATGTTGGCCGCTCAGCTACTTCGGCATTTTATTGATACGGACGATCTAGTACAAAAAAAAACGAATAAAACCATCGCACAAATCGTTGATGAGCAAGGCTGGGATCGTTTCCGTGAAATCGAAAGCCAGATTCTCGAAGACGTCATGTTATGTGATGCCGTGGTGGCGACAGGCGGCGGGATGGTGGTCTCGGAAAAAAAACGTCTCTGTATGAAAAATAACGGTATTGTATTTTATCTTGCCACCTCTGCCGAAACCGTAGTAGCACGACTGAAATCAAACCCGGCAGTCAGTCAGCGTCCTTCACTTACAGGTCTGTCTATTACTGAAGAGATTACGGGTATTATTAACGAGCGCGATCCGCTTTATCACGAAAGCGCACATTACGTTATTGATGCGAATAAAGAGAAAGATGAGGTATTACAACAAATTTACGCACTCTGCGTTTCTTTATAATTCCTGGTAATAGAAATAATACGATGTATGTTTTTGCTACCCCAGACTCTTTGATTGCGAGATAAATCACAAATTAACGATTTTATTGCCAGGGAGGTAATCACAGCGATCTTCAAGGTAATTTAGTGAATACCACATTATTTATCACGTGTTACACATCCGTATCTTTTTCATTGAATAAATAGAAAGGGATGTCAGGGTTTTTAGCATAAAAATTAACATCAATAACATTTATCGGGTTTGCCGATAGAAACAATCTATGAATTAATAGAAAAAAAGGAATTATTCATTTCCCGAAGGGATTGCTAGCATCAAAAAAACTTAAAAACCGGCTGTAGATCTGTAGGTTATGTCGATTGAACACGACAGGATACTAAAAGACAACGGGTATTATGCGTCAGGGCAGGGAAATGACAGGTTTTTTCACCCAGGCATTTTCTCACAAGGCTAACTATGAAAAACAAATATATACCAACCGCCTTTGGGTTATATCTCAATTATCTGGTTCATGGCATGGGCGTGATATTACTTAGCCTGAACATGCCGCATCTGGAGCAACAGTGGCACACCGACGCCGCAGGGGTGTCTGTCGTCATTTCATCGCTGGGCATTGGCAGACTGAGTCTGCTGATGTTGGCTGGGATGTTATCCGACCGTTTTGGTCGTAAACCGTTCGTGTATCTGGGAATGGTATGCTATCTCGGCTTTTTCTTTGGCATTCTCGGCTCGCAGAGCATTGCCGCTGCCTATTGTTTTGGCTTTCTCGCAGGGATGGCAAACAGCTTCCTCGATTCTGGCACCTACCCATCGTTGATGGAAGCCTTCCCCTCTTCCCCCAGCACTGCCAACATTTTAATTAAGGCCTTTGTCTCCAGTGGGCAATTCTTGCTGCCCATGATCATCAGTCTATTAGTCTGGGCAGATCTGTGGTTTGGCTGGTCGTTTATCATCGCGGCAGGCATTATGCTGCTCAACGGCATTTGTCTGTTCCGCTATCCTTTCCCGGCCCATCCGGGAAAAGTGGTGCGGGAAACCTTGGCTGCAGAAGCCCCAGTAGCACGCACCACCACACAACACGCCTGCTCGTTGGTGGATCTCACCAGTTATACGCTGTATGGCTACATCGCCATGGCAACGTTTTACCTCATCAGCCAATGGTTGGCACAATATGGCCAGTTTGTGGCAGGCATGAGTTACACCATGTCCATCAAACTGCTCAGTATTTACACCGTCGGCTCTCTGCTCTGTGTGGTGATCTCCGCCGTATTAGTGAGGAAAACCGTCAGTTCCACCTCGCTGCTGATGCTCTACACGTTTATTTCGTTCGTGGCACTGCTGGGTGTGTGCCTGTATCCCAGTCCAAACACGGTTATTGTGTTTTCATTCGTGATTGGCTTCTCCGCTGCGGGGGGCGTGCTGCAACTGGGGCTGACGCTGATGGCGGTACGGTTTCCCCATGCCAAAGGCAAAGCCACCGCGATTTACTATAGCGCCGGCAGTATCGCTACCTTCACGATCCCTCTTATCACTGCTAGGCTTTCACAAACCAGTATTGCCAGCATTATGTGGTTTGATACTGGGGTTGCCGCTGTCGGTTTCTTGCTGGCGCTGTTTATTGGCTACCGTAATCGGAAAACACGCGACAACCTTCTGACAGAGGATGAACGACACGTTGACGGTGCGCTGCGTCGTCCATCCTGATACCACGCCTCTGTGCCACTGGTCCAGAGGTGTTAAGCGCTAAAATTGCAGGGTCTGGCAGGCGCTAAAGACAAACTTTTTAAACCCCTGTGCTGCTGCTGACAGCATTTTGTCTTTACGCGTTGCCAAATAGATATAGCGCGTTGGACCGGGCTTGCGAATACGCAGAACATGCAGATCCGAGCGTGAGAGCGTGCTGATGCGCGGCATCACGGCAATGCCATAATTGACGCTGACCAACCCTGCCATCGCGGTATCTTCTTCAACGTAACACGCAATTTCCGGGATCAGCTTTTTCTGCATAAACATCTTATCGATAAACTGACTCAGCCCACTTTTCCGTGAAAAGAAGATAAATGGGTAAGCGATAGCCTCTTCCAGCGAGATATCTTCCTTCTCTTGCTGTGCCAGTGGGTGTTGGCAAGAGGTTACCAGCACCAGTTCCTGGCTTATCAGCGGCAAAAATTCTATTTCATTCTCATCCGCCACCAGCGAACAGATCGCCATATCGTATTTGTCCGCTTTCAGATCTTCCACCAACGCTGACGTGGTGCCCTGATAAAAGCAAAAACGTTTGTTGTCATTACCGGGCTGATGGACAAAACGATCGACCAGGCGTGGTACCACGGTTTCGCCCATGGTGTAGATAAACGCCAGATTGATGACATCATCCTGCTGGCTACACATCTGACGCAGAGCCAGACGACCATGTTCCAGCTCCTGCAGCGCATTGTCCACATAGGGTAAAAAAAGCTTGCCCGCATGAGTGATACGTACATTCCTGCCTGTTTTTTCAAATAACATCACACCCAGTTCTTTCTCTAATTCGGCAATGGCGTGGCTGAGCGACGGCTGAGTAATAAATAGGCTTGATGCCGCTTCGGTATAATGTTGCTTTTCAGCCAAGCGTTTAAAGTAATGGAGCTGTTTTAAATTCATGACCGGCCTCTTGGCAAGGTATCACGGCATTATTCGCACGCAGTGAGATTGGTGGATTCCTATTGCCAGCATATCTCGCTTTTACCGTTGTAACTTCCTGTCAAACAGCGCTAATGCAACATTGTTTCGGTGCCGTGCAATATAAGCGGTACACCTGTCAGTGCAACAAAAAGGTATAGAGTAACGAAATTGTTAATAAGTAAAAACATAAAGCGGACAAGAATGACATGGTGTTATGGCATATATACGCCATTCAATAAATTGAGGAAATAATACTGTTTGTCTGATCACAAAATAGCATCTCGTCGTAAATACAATGTGACGTATCCCTTTCTTTTCCAAACAAGGCTGTTGTAGGGAACTTGTGAAATAAAAACATTTCATCAACATCCAATCTATCCGTGTCATCACATTGCACAGCAATAAAGTTGGCAACTAAAACGGCATATTACGTATTTATTATTATCCGCGTTTAATATATTAAATAACGAGAATGAAAAGTATCTCGCGCAGTATCGACAATTATTTAAATACAAAAGGTCAGGAAAAACGAAAACCGCTATCCCTGGTTATGAAAAACATCAACAACAAACAGAATCATTAACGAAATGCGGAGAAAAGCATGAGCCAGAATAAGGCCTTCAATGCGCCCTTCTTATTAGCCGTCATCGGTATCTATCTCAGTTATTTTTTACATGGCGTCAGCGTTATTACGCTGGCTCAAAATATGACATCCCTTGCAGATAAATTTGGTACTGACAATGCGGGTATTGCCTATCTGATTTCGGGTATTGGCTTAGGCCGATTGGTCAGTATTCTCTTCTTTGGGGTGATCTCTGACAAATTTGGCCGCCGCTTTGTCATCCTGCTCGGCGTTAGCTTATATATTTTGTTCTTCTTTGGTATTCCCGCCAGTCCAAATCTGGTTGTCGCCTTCGGCCTGGCGGTGTGCGTTGGCGTTGCCAATGCTGCGCTAGATACCGGTGGTTATCCGGCACTGATGGAGTGTTATCCAAAAACGTCAGGTTCAGCGGTCATTTTATTAAAAGCCATGATCTCCTTCGGCCAGATGTTATACCCGATGCTGGTCAGCTACCTTTTGCTCAGCCACATCTGGTATGGCTATGCGATGATCATCCCTGGCGTTCTGTTTGTACTGGTGTCGTTGCTGCTGCTGAGAAGCAAGTTCCCCAGCCAGTTGGTAGATGCCTCCATCGCCAAAGAGTTACCGCAGATGAACAGCAAGCCGCTTGCCTGGTTGGAAGGGGTTGCCTCCATCATTTTTGGTGTTGCCGCATTCTCTACTTTCTACGTTATTGTGGTCTGGATGCCCAAATATGCCATGGCCTTTGCCGGTATGGCAGAAGCCGATGCGCTGAAAACCATCTCGTATTACAGCATGGGGTCACTGGTGTGCGTATTTATTTTCGCCCTGCTGTTAAAAAGCATGGTGCGCCCAGTGTGGGCTAACGTGTTTAATACCGGGGTTTCGGTGATTACCGCCACGATTATTTATCTCTACCCATCACCGTTAGTGTGTAATGTGGGTGCCTTTGTTATCGGTTTTTCAGCCGCAGGCGGAATATTGCAACTCGGCGTTTCTGTCATGTCTGAATTCTTTCCAAAAAGCAAAGCTAAAGTTACCAGTATTTATATGATGATGGGCGGGCTGGCTAACTTTTTAATTCCGTTAATTACGGGATACCTGTCAAAGATCGGTCTGCAATACATTATTTTGCTAGATATCGCTTTTGCCCTGCTGGCCTTTATTACTGCCATCGTAGTTTTTATTCGCTATTACAAAGTGTTCAGAATTCCGCAAAGTGATTTACGCTTCGGCGAACGTTTCTTTCAATAGCGACGCCATAATAACGTTAATATTGATATTAAAACCTGAACAGAACGGCAATCGACAGTTTGCGCGATATGCGCCCGCCTATTGCCTGAATAACTGCACTACCTATTATTACCTTGTGTAAGGAGTTTAGAATGGATGTTACCGCAAAATATGAACTGATTGGATTAATGGCTTATCCCATCAGACACAGTCTTTCGCCGGAAATGCAAAACAAGGCGTTAGAAAAAGCGGGGTTGCCTTTCACCTATATGGCCTTTGAAGTAGACAACACCACGTTTGGCAAAGCAATTGAAGGCCTTAAAGCGCTGAAAATGCGCGGCACTGGCGTTTCCATGCCAAATAAACAATTAGCCTGCCAATATGTGGATGAATTAACACCGGCCGCCAAATTGGTCGGTGCGATTAATACCATTGTTAACGATAACGGGTATTTACGTGGTTATAACACCGATGGTACCGGGCATATTCGGGCCATCAAAGAAAGCGGTTTTGATATTCAAGGAAAAACCATGGTGTTGGTCGGTTCGGGCGGTGCGTCAACCGCAATTGGTGCTCAGGCCGCGATTGAAGGTATCAAAGAGATCAAGCTATTCAACCGTAAAGATGAATTTTACGAACAGGCGCTCGCTTTCGCTAAACGCGTGAATGACAACACTGATTGCACCGTCACGGTCGGTGATTTGACGAACCAGAAAGCCTTCGCCGATGCTATTGCGCACGCTGATATTCTGACCAATGGCACCAAGGTCGGCATGAAACCGCTGGAAGACCAATGCGTTGTGAGCGATATCGCCATGCTGCGCCCTGAACTGTTGGTCACCGAATGCGTTTACAACCCGCACATCACCAAACTGCTGCAAATGGCCATGGATGCAGGCTGCAAGACCATTGATGGCTACGGCATGCTGCTGTGGCAGGGGGCTGAGCAATTCAAGCTCTGGACTGGTAAAGAGTTCCCGCTGGAACACATCAAAAAAGTGATGGGCTTTAACGCCTAAAACACGTCGGTACGCGGTGTATTTCTCACGCCGCGTTACCAGACCGTGTGGCAAAAGATGACGTAAGGGAAAAGCATGAAAACCGTAACCGTAAAAAATCAGGTGTTTGGCGAAGGCGCACCAAAAATTATCGTCTCGCTGATGGGCAAAGATATCGCTGCCATCAAGTCTGAAGTCCACCATTACCAAGACGGCGATGTCGATATTCTGGAATGGCGTGCCGATCATTTCGATGATGTGTCCTCCATCGCCAGCGTACTGGAGGCGGTGCGCACACTGCGTGATGGCATCCCCAACAAGCCCCTGCTGTTTACCTTTCGTAGCAAGCAAGAAGGCGGAGAAAAAGCGCTCTCAGCCGAGGCCTACATTGCCTTGAACAAGGCGGTAGTGGAGAGCGGGTTGGTGGATATGATCGATCTGGAGCTGTTTACCGGTGATGAGCTGGTGAAAGATACCGTGGCGTTTGCGCATGCTCACGGCGTGAAGGTCATCATGTCCAACCACGATTTCCACAAAACGCCACCGAAAGAAGAAATCGTCAAACGCCTGTGCAAGATGCAGGAATTGGGTGCCGATATCCCGAAAATTGCCCTGATGCCGCAGAGCAAAGGCGATGTGCTCACTCTGTTAGCCGCCACGTTGGAAATGCATGAGAAGCACGCTGACCGCCCGATCATCACCATGTCCATGTCAAAAACCGGTGTTATCTCCCGTCTCTCCGGCGAACTGTTTGGTTCAGCCGCCACGTTTGGTGCACTGAAAAAGGCCTCTGCCCCAGGGCAAATTGCCGTTAAAGATTTACGCGCCGTGTTGACGGTATTACACCAATCCTGAATAGCGATGGCGTGGCTGTAGCCGTTTGCATTGCTACGGGCAGTGCACGTTCATTTGCTTATTACGAGGAGTTGCAATGAAACTGGAAAAACCGAAAAGAATCAATGGACGAGTGCCGGTACTCTCCGCACAGGACGCGGTTAACTATATCCCCGATGAAGCCACCCTGTGCGTATTAGGGGCTGGTGGCGGCATTCTGGAGGCCACCTCGCTGATCACCGCTCTTGCCGACCGCTACAAAACCACGCAATCACCGCGCGACCTGTCGCTGATCAGCCCAACTGGGTTAGGCGATCGCGCCGAACGTGGCATTAGTCCGCTGGCACAGGAAGGTCTGGTGAAATGGGCGCTGTGTGGTCACTGGGGACAGTCACCGCGTATTTCCGATCTGGCTGAACAAAACAAGATCGTCGCCTATAACTATCCGCAAGGGGTGCTGACGCAAGCGATCCGAGCCTCTGCCGCTCACCAGCCAGGCATTTTGAGCAATATTGGTATTGGTACCTTTGTCGACCCGCGCCAACAGGGCGGCAAGCTGAATGAAATCACCAAAGACGAACTGATCAAGCTGGTCGAGATCGATAATCAGGAATATCTGTTCTACAAGGCCATTGCGCCGAATGTCGCCTTTATCCGCGCCACCACCTGCGACAGCGAAGGGTACGCTTCTTTTGAAGATGAAGTGATGTACCTCGATGCGCTGGTGATTGCACAAGCGGTACACAACAACGGCGGCATCGTGATGATGCAGGTGCAGAAAATGGTTAAAAAAGCCACGCTGCATCCTAAGTCTGTGCGCATTCCTGGCTATCTGGTCGATATTGTGGTGGTGGATTCAACGCAAACCCAACTGTACGGCGGTGCGCCCGTCAACCGCTTTATCTCCGGCGATTTTGTACTGGATGACAGCACCAAAATGACCATCCCTCTTAACCAGCGTAAGCTGGTGGCACGCCGCGCGCTGTTCGAAATGCGCAAAGGTGCGGTCGGTAACGTGGGCGTCGGCATCGCCGATGGCATCGGTATGGTGGCTCGCGAAGAGGGCTGTGCCGATGACTTCGTGCTGACAGTGGAAACCGGCCCTATCGGCGGGATCACCACGCAAGGGGTGGCCTTCGGCGCCAACGTCAATACCCGCGCCATTCTGGACATGACCTCTCAGTTCGATTTTTACCACGGCGGTGGGTTGGATGTGTGCTATCTGAGCTTCGCTGAAATTGACCGACACGGCAACGTTGGCGTACATAAATTCAACGGCAAGATCATGGGCACCGGCGGGTTTATCGACATCAGCGCCACCTCGAAGAAGATCATCTTCTGCGGCACCCTGACGGCGGGCAGTTTAAAAACCGATGTCGGCGACGGCAAGCTGTCGATCGTGCAGGAAGGGAAAGTCAAAAAATTCATTCAGGAAATCCCAGAAATCACGTTCAGCGGAAAAATTGCGCTCGAACGCGGCTTGGACGTGCGTTACATCACCGAACGCGCCGTCTTCACCTTAAAAGCAGATGGCTTGCACCTGATTGAGATCGCGCCCGGCATCGATCTGGAAAAAGACATTCTGGCACAGATGGATTTTACCCCGGTCATTTCGCCCGACTTAAAATTGATGGATACACGCCTCTTTTTCGATGGGGTGATGGGCTTTGTATTGCCTGACGCTGAACAATAACAGGAGTAAAAATAATGGACTTTTCCTTAACCGAAGAGCAAGAACTGCTGCTTGCCAGTATTCGGGAATTGATCACCAGTGATTTCCCGGAAGAGTACTTCAGAACCTGCGACCAAACAGGTACCTATCCGAAAGAGTTTATGCGAGCGCTGGCCGATAACGGCATTTCCCTGCTGGGCGTGCCGGAAGAATTTGGTGGTATTCCGGCAGACTATGTCACCCAAATGCTGGCACTGATGGAAGTGTCTAAAAATGGCGCACCGGCGTTCCTGATCACTAACGGCCAGTGCATCCACAGCATGCGTCGTTTTGGCTCTGCCGAGCAATTACGCAAAACTGCAGAGAGTACGCTGGCGACTGGCGATCCAGCCTATTCGTTAGCTCTGACCGAACCGGGTGCAGGCTCGGACAACAGCAGCGCGACTACCAGCTACACGCGTAAAAACGGCAAGGTGTATCTCAACGGACAAAAAACCTTTATCACTGGTGCGAAAGAGTACCCCTATATGCTGGTGCTGGCGCGCGATCCCGAACCGCAGGATCCGAAAAAAGCCTTCACCCTGTGGTGGGTGGAATCGAATAAGCCCGGCATCAAAATCAACCCATTGCACAAAATCGGCTGGCATATGCTGACCACCTGTGAAGTCTATCTCGATAACGTCGAAGTCGAAGAGAGTGACATGGTGGGTGAAGAAGGCATGGGCTTCCTGAATGTGATGTACAATTTCGAAATGGAACGCCTGATCAATGCCGCGCGCAGTACCGGTTTTGCTGAGTGCGCCTTCGAAGATGCTGCGCGTTATGCCAATCAGCGTATCGCTTTTGGCAAACCTATTGGTCATAACCAGATGATTCAGGAGAAGCTGGCGCTGATGGCCATAAAAATCGATAACATGCGTAATATGGTGCTGAAATGCGCCTGGCAGGCAGACCAGGAACTGTCATTACGCACCAGTGCCGCACTGTGCAAACTCTATTGTGCACGCACGGCACTAGAAGTAATCGATGATGCCATTCAGATCATGGGCGGACTAGGTTATACGGATGATGCTCGCGTATCCCGTTTTTGGCGTGACGTGCGCTGCGAAAGGATTGGCGGCGGTACTGATGAGATCATGATTTATATTGCCGGACGGCAGATTCTGAAAGATTACCAAAGTAAATAACTGACAGGTTGAGACCCCCGTTCACACGGGAGTCTCAACCAGATATTAACATCACAGCAGCAATTCTGAGCTCTCACCAAATTCCGTTATATACTCCAATCCACTCAGACTATTTTTAAACTGCTTGCGGTATTCGCTTGGAGGACATCCAACATGGCGCATGAATAATTTGGCAAAATGATCAACATTGTCATACCCCACGCGGATGGCAATCTCATTTAAACTGAACTCGGTGTTGGTCAGCGAAAATTTTGCTTCGGTGATCCGGCGTTTAATCACATAGTTGATAGGGGAGATATGATATTCCTTGGTAAATTCATGGCAAATATAGCTGACGCTGGCACGGAATTTTTTAGCAAGCTGTTCCAGGGTTATTTTTTCACGATAGTTGTTATTGAGATAAACTAAAATATCTTTCACCAACACTTCCTTGCGAATATAACCTGATTCAGAACGGTAGGCATTTTTAAAGTTCTCATAAAATAACGCTGTCAGGGCATAACCAAAAGCATCATAGACGGGTGAGGATAAAAGATTTTTTTGCTGTGATAACATTACCCCCAGTTCGTGAAATATACTTTTTATTACCTCTTTTCCTTTCACCACCGAAACCACCGGGCAGGAATTTGTCTGCATGATCTGGTTCTCATCCCTGTCGCAGAATTTAAATCCGTAAACGGCGCACGTGTAGGTGGTTGCCGGGGACGCATTATCGGAGACGACGGCGTGCAATCGACCACGCTCGACCACCACAATATCCCCGCTCTGTGCAACATAATTGGACGAATCGATGATAAGCCGAGCTACGCCACTTTTCACGTAGATCAGCTCGGTTTCTGTATCATGCACATGGTGGCCAGACTCCCAATTTGGGTCATCGCTGATCACAAAACGGGACAATTTGGGCGTCATTCCCTTTTCAAACAAGGTATCGGTATTATTGTCAAACCAGCGCTGATACATGACAGCCTCCACGGAGAACAGTAAAGTGTGAGCCAATTATTAGGGGTAAAGTAACGCAACAACTCGTACTGTATATCACGTTTTTAACCGCGCAAAACAAGATTGTTTGCATATCATGCAAGATTACACCGTCCAATTTTTAGCCAGGAAAACGTATTTTCTTAATGCATCACACGGTATGTTTTTTCCCATTTAAAATACGCATTGCCTACATACACAAAACATCATATTCACAATTCACTGATATTCTCTTTATTCAATGAGCATGTTAATAATTCCAATTAAAAAAAAGCCTCATATTTATGATGTGCATCACAACTTATATTCGCTCTGTATTTTTAGCGTGAATATTCAGTAGTCGATTTCAGCGTGATATTTAGAGGTGATGTCACAGTCATTAAATACATTATCTGCCGTTGCGCACAATTTTTTTGCAAGATTGTTAGTAACTAAAACATATTATCATGTCGTTTTTCACCTTTATCCCCCGCACACTACTCCCATCAAATTTTTATATCTCTCTGAGGCTCATCGATATTATTTTTCGATGCTCCGCCTGCGAGCGACCAATAGGAGACGCCATGAAAATAATAACCTGCTTCAAGCTGGTGCCCGAAGAGCAAGACATTGTGATTACCGCCCAACGCACGCTCAATTTTGACCGTGCCGATGCAAAAATCAGCCAGTTTGATTTGAATGCCATCGAGGCCGCTACCCAGTTGGCCGGCGCTGATGGGCACGTCGCGGCGCTGAGCGTTGGCGGCAGCCTGCTGGACAACACCAAAGTGCGCAAAGATGTGCTGTCGCGCGGCCCCAATGAACTGTTCCTGGTACAGGATGCGCAGTTAGACAACGTGCTACCCAAAGATACTGCACAAGTGCTAGCGGCTGCGGCCCGTAAGATTGGCTTCGATCTGCTGCTGTTCGGCGAAGGCTCCGGCGATCTCTATGCGCAGCAGGTTGGACTGCTGGTCGGTGAAATGTTGCAACTGCCTACCGTCAATGCCGTAAGCCAGGTAGAACTGCTGGATAACCGGGTGCGCGTGGAGCGCACATTGGAAGAGGAAGTGGAAATTCTTGAGCTGCCGCTGCCCGCCGTGCTCTGCGTGACATCAGATATTAATGCGCCAAAAATTCCGTCGATGAAGGCCATTCTGGGTGCCGGGAAAAAACCGGTAACGCAATGGAAAGCGGAAGATATCAGTTGGCAGCGCACAGCCCCCCACACCGAGCTGACGCAGATCCACGTACCACCGCAGGCGGAGCGTAAACACATCATTCTGGAAAGCGATTCGCCGGAAGCGATCGCCGAACTGGCCGAACACCTGAAAAAAGCGCTGAACTAACCCGGAGAATATCATCATGAGTCAATTAACCAATGTATGGGTGTTCAGCGATAACGTTGAGCGCTACAGCGAATTAATGACGGGCGCACGCCAGTGGGGACAGCAGGTTTATGCGGTTGTGCAAGATGACGCGCAGGTTGCCGCCGTTAAACCGCTCGGTGCGCAGGGGCTTTATGTGCTCGGCAAAACAGCGCAGCAGCGTATCGAAAACTACGCCGAAACGCTGGCATCCCTGATCGAAAAACCGGCAACGGCGGACTTTCCCACCACGCTGATCCTACTGGCAGCCACTAAGCGCGGTAAGGCGCTGGCGGCCCGGTTGAGTGTGCTGCTTGATGCTGCCGTCGTCAACGATGTCACTGCCCTGACGGTAAATGAGCATGCGTTGTATGCCGAACATCGCATGTACGGTGGCCTCGCGTTTGGCAAAGAGAAGATCAATACCCCCATTGCCATCGTTACGCTGGCACCGGGTGCCGTCGAATCCGAGACAGCCACCGCACCGTCTGATTGCCCGGTTTATCAGGCTAGCTATGTTGCACCGCGTCAGGAAATTCTGTGTGTTGAACGCCGAGCCAAATCCTTGAGTAGTGTCGACTTGAGCAAGGCTAAACGTGTTGTCGGCGTGGGCCGTGGATTGGTGTCGCAGGAAGATTTACGCATGGTTCAAGACCTGGCAACGGTATTGGGCGCGGAAGTCGGCTGCTCACGCCCGATTGCTGAAGGGGAACACTGGATGGAGCGCGAGCGCTATATCGGTGTCTCTGGTGTGCTGCTGAAATCCGATCTCTACCTAACACTAGGGATCTCCGGCCAAATTCAGCACATGGTGGGTGGCAACGGGGCAAAAACTATCGTCGCCATTAACAAAGACAAGAATGCGCCGATCTTCAAATACGCCGACTACGGTTTAGTCGGTGATATCTACAAAGTGGTCCCGGCGTTGGTTGAGCAGTTGACCCGGTAATCCTTCATTTGTTGGCTTTTTCGTTAACAGCACGTATCCCGCCACAATAATGTGGTGGGATAGGGAGCAGGAACCATGTCGGAAGAAAAATTTGATGCCATCGTCGTCGGTGCTGGAGTTGCGGGCTGCGTCGCCGGTTATGTCATGGCACAAGCCGGTCTTGATGTATTAGTCATCGAACGCGGTAACAGCGCGGGCAGTAAAAATATGACCGGTGGACGCCTTTACGCCCACAGTCTGGAAAGCATTATGCCTGGGTTTGCACAACAGGCTCCGGTTGAACGCAAAGTCACGCGAGAAAAAATTTCCTTTCTCACCGATGAAAGCGCCGTCACGATGGATTATCACAGCGAACAACCGGATATTCCAGCCAAAGCCTCTTACACCGTGCTGCGCAACCGATTCGATCCTTGGCTGATGGAGAAAGCTGAAGAAGCTGGTGTGCAGTTTATTCCTGGCGTACGCGTCGATGCCTTGTTGCGCGAAGGCAACCGAGTCACTGGCGTGCAGGCAGGAGACGATGCGCTGGAAGCGAACGTGGTGATCTTGGCTGATGGCGTGAACTCGCTGCTGGGCCGTTCCGTCGGTATGGTCCCGCCTCCATCACCGCATCACTATGCGGTCGGTGTGAAGGAGCTGATTGCCCTACCCGCATCGCAAATCGAAGACAGGTTTAACCTGGCACCGGGAGAAGGTGCGGCCTGGCTGTTTGCCGGTTCGCCTTCCAACGGGTTGATGGGCGGTGGTTTTCTCTACACCAATAAAGACTCAATTTCACTGGGTCTGGTTTGCGGTTTGGGCGATATCGCCCACGCCAGTAAAAGTGTGCCGCAGATGCTGGAAGATTTTAAACAACACCCGACGATCCGCCCCTTGATTCAAGGGGGAGAGTTGCTGGAGTACTCGGCACACATGGTGCCGGAAGGTGGGCTGGATATGGTGCCCAGTCTGGTGGATGACGGCGTGATGATCGTCGGCGATGCTGCCGGTCTGTGCCTCAATCTGGGCTACACCGTGCGCGGCATGGACTTGGCGATTGCCTCTGCACAGGCCGCCGCCGACGCCGCGATTGCCGCAAAGCAGCGTCAGGACTTCTCCTCCAGCAGCCTGATGGAGTACAAACGCACGTTGGAAAAGAGCTTCGTGCTACGCGATATGCACCATTATCGCAAAGTGCCCGCCATGATGGAAAACCCACGCATGTTCACCCAGTACCCACGCATGGTGGCCGATATCATGAGCGATCTGTTCATTATTGATGGCGGCCCTAACGTGCCAGTGCGATCAAAAATCATGAAGCGTGCCAAACAGGTTGGACTGATAAACCTGCTGAAAGACGGCATCAAGGGAGCGACAGCGCTATGAGTCACGACAACAGCGTCAATGTGGACGTCAAACTGGGCGTCAACAAGTTCCATGTGGATGAAGGTCATCCACATATCATTCTGGCCGACAACCCTGATATGGCTGAGTTTCGTAAATTACTCAAGGCCTGTCCGGCAGGGCTCTACAAGCAGGATGAAGCAGGGAATATCCATTTCGACTCTGCTGGCTGTCTAGAGTGCGGTACCTGCCGGGTACTGTGCGGTGAAACTATCCTGGAACAATGGGAATACCCGCGGGGGACGTTCGGTATTGAATTCCGTTTTGGTTGATCCCTCCGCATAAGTGATAGACGGCCACACGGGTGGTCGTTAAATCCTGAGATAAAACACATGACCGTTTCAATAGCATTTAACGCTGAACGTCGGGCGTTATACCGTCAGCAAGGATTCTGGGGAGACGCTTCACTCGCTGACTATTGGCATCAAACACAAAGCGCTATGCCGGACAAGGTTGCCGTGATTGACAATCAGGGGACGTCTTACAGCTATGCCGCGCTAGACCGCGCAGCAAGCAGTGTTGCAAGCTTTTTGCTCTCCTGTGGGATTGAACCCGGCGATCGCGTCGCTTTTCAGCTCCCTGGATGGTGCGAGTTTACGATTATCTATCTGGCCTGTCTGAAGGTGGGCGCGGTGTCCGTACCGCTACTCCCGGCCTACCGTGAAACCGAGCTGGTATGGATCCTCAATAAATGCCAGGCAAAAGTGCTGTTCGCCCCTACCTTGTTCAAGAATACCCAGCCCATCGACAGAGCGATCTCGTTGCGCGATCGGTTGCCTTACCTGCGACAAATAGTGGCCGTGGATAAGCTGGCGCCCGCTAATCCCAGTACTCAGGCACTCAGTCAACTATTGCATAATTTTGCACCGCTGGAGACGCCGATCCGCGTGCATGGCGATGCGTTAGCGGCCGTGCTTTTTACCTCCGGCACGGAAGGGGTACCCAAAGGGGTAATGCTGACACACAACAATATTCTCGCCAGCGAACGCGCCTACTGCGCACGCCTGAACCTGACCTGGCTGGATGCCATTTTGATGCCCGCGCCGTTGGGTCATGCCACCGGCTTTTTACACGGCGTCACCGCCCCCTTTATCATCGGTGCTTGTAGCGTATTGCTGGACATTTTCAATCCGGCAGACTGTCTTGAGCTGTTACAGCAGCAGCGTTGTACCTGTGTACTGGGCGCGACGCCGTTTGTCTACGATTTGCTGTGCTGCGTACAGCAGAAACCTTACGATTTGTCATCGCTGCGTTTTTTCCTGTGCGGTGGTACCACGATCCCCAAGAAGATCACCCGTGATTGTATGCAGATGGGCATCAAACTGCTCAGCGTGTACGGTTCAACGGAAAGCTCACCGCATGCCGTAGTGAAACTGGATGATCCCACATCCCGCATCGTGAACACTGATGGACAGGCCGCGCCGGGCGTTGAAATCAAAGTGGTCGATAAAGCACGCAACATCGTTACGTGTGGTGAAGAGGGTGAAGAAGCGTCGCGCGGCCCGAATGTTTTTATGGGGTATCTGGATGAACCGGAATTGACAGCGCGCGCACTGGATGAAAATGGCTGGTATTACAGCGGTGACCTGTGCCGCATGGATGCCGACGGCTACATCAAAATCACCGGACGCAAGAAAGATATCATCGTGCGCGGCGGAGAGAATATCAGCAGCCGTGAGGTTGAGGATATTCTGATGCAACACCCGCGTATCCGCGATGCGGGAGTGGTTGCCATGCCCGATGAACGGTTGGGTGAACGCTCATGCGCTTATGTGGTGCTTAACGTCCCCTACCACACGCTGACGCTTGAAGACATTATTGCCTTTTTCAGCCGTAAACGTGTGGCAAAGTACAAGTACCCCGAGCATCTGGTGATCGTCGAGAGTTTGCCGCGCACCGCATCCGGGAAAATCAAGAAATACCTGCTGCGACAAGACATTCTGCAACGCCTCGGGCTGGATGAACAGCAGCAAACTCAGTCTTTATCGTTTCCTGCCTGATATTAGTTGCTGAGCGAAAATGGCAGTGAGAACGTTTAGAGCGGTATTCACTAAAAAACCCTCTAAACTTTTAAAACTGCCTTTACCATGAGTGCTAACCTGACTTTGTTTTTCTGGAAAGGTTCCCGTATAGCCTCCTACACTAAAATTTCCCCCGATAGCCTTCTCATTCCCTTGTTTCACAGCCTCAGTGTTGTCGGCATTGCAACTATCGTGTTAACGGTATTAATTTTTCCAGCGTAAGCGGTCGTGCAAAATTTTCGTCGTGCAGATATCAGTTAAGCGAAAAGTGCGATAGAGCGTATGGCACTTTAGGCTTGCGGCCTGATTTGCTACTATAGTTACACTCTTTTTTAATTTAACATATTGAATATAAAATGATTGTAGGAATATTTTGTGGTTCAAGCGCGGGTAGCGATGCAGCCTATATTGAGGCAGCCCGTGCGACTGGGCGTGTGCTGGCACAGTCTGGCATTGCCATCGTTTACGGTGGTGGACGAGTTGGCTTGATGGGGGCGGTGGCGGATGAAGCGCTTGCGCATGGCGGAAACGTCATTGGTGTGATGCCCCGTTTGTTGGTGGAGCAGGAAATTTCCCATCCGGGGCTGACGACATTGCATGTGGTGGAGAACATGCATGAGCGAAAAGCGAAAATGGCAGAGATTGCCTCTGGGTTTATTGCTATGCCGGGTGGGCCGGGAACGCTTGAAGAAATTTTTGAGCAATGGACGTGGGCACAATTAGGCATCCACGATAAACCGTGTGCCTTCCTGAATATCAATGGATATTTTGATCCGCTTCGTGCAATGTCACAGACGATGGTGACGCAAGGTTTTATGAAGCAGCCTTATTCGGATATGTTGCAGTTTAGCGATAATATCGACGATATTCTCAGTAGTTTCGCAAGTTATACGCCGCCGCCTCATAAGTGGACGTCGGGTACACGGACGGTGGCGAGGTAAGCACATGTCGATATCTTCCGAAATCCGTATCGCGGCAGCAGTGATCCTTGATACTACAGGAGCGTGCTTGTTGGTGCGCAAACGTGGCACGACTGCGTTTATGCAGCCGGGTGGCAAAATGGAACCTAACGAAACGCCGGAAGCCGCATTGATTCGGGAACTACAAGAAGAATTATTGATCACCGTTAGCGCCGATGATTTGACTTATCTGGGGCAGTTTTCCAACCATGCGGTGAATGAACCTGGATGTACGGTTGTCGCTGAGGTTTATCGAGTGGTTGGCGTTGCATCGGTTAATCCGGCGGCAGAGATTGCCGAGGTGGTATGGGTTGATCCGCGTTCGCCTTTTACCGTGCCACTTGCACCTTTGTCACAGGAACAACTGCTTCCGTTGGCGGCGACATTCTGAAACATATACCCAAAATAATTCGAGTTGCATGAAGGCGGCCAGTGAGGGAATCCCGATGAGCTTACCTGAGTAAGTGATTCGGGTGAGTGAACGCAGCCAACGCACAAGCAATTTGAAGTATGACGGGTATAGTGAGTTTATGGGCATATTCTTTCTGTATGCCCATGATTTTGGCATATCATTCGCTTGGACATTATGAATTAAGCGCATGTATGTTCATTATTTAACGTGCTGCTTGGTCATATTAATATAAACCTCTCGTAGACGACAGGTAATGGAACCTGTGTCTTTATCATTAAAAATAACAGTAGGTTAACGCATGGACGACGAAAACTATTCTTACCATCGTCCCATCTGGGATGAAGATGGGCGATTCCACTACGACATTATTCCTCAGGCAAAAGAAAAGAATTATGTGGCGGTCTGCCTCAAACCGCCAGAAAAGGTGATCCCGGTGATTTTTATTCCCGGGGTGATGGGATCAAACCTGAAAAATAAGGACGATGAGGTCTGGCAATTCAGCGTTTCGTCGCTAAAAAAATGGCCGCTTGCCAGCCCAGAGAAAAGGAAGCTTCTGCTTGATCCGAAGACCACGATGGTTGATGACCGAGGGGCTATTTTTAACGAGGGTGCGGACGGAAAAAAATTCCCCTCGCGGCGAGAGCGGGGATGGGGATGCGCATTTTACAAGAGCTACGGGGAGGCGCTTGACCGGTTGCAGTACCTGCTCAACGACGATGATATCCTGATAGATAACTACTTCAGAGAGGAAAAACTGCAGACAGCGAGACAGCGTTTTACTGGCATCAGGCTAGGCGACGAGCCGGTGGAACAGGTACTGACGGAAACAGAAACGGCACATGGCCACCGTTTTTTATACCCGCTGCACGTTTTTGGTTATAACTGGCTGCAGTCTAATGTGGACTCGGCGACGCTGCTGGGAACGTATATCCGCAAGGTGCTGAGAGATTATCACGGTCGTCTGGCGGTCAATAAAGTCATCCTGATCACCCACTCGATGGGGGGACTGGTTGCCCGTCACTACTCGGAGAACATGAACGGGCAGGAAAATATTCTGGGAGTTGTGCATGGCGTAATGCCGGATCTGGGCTCGCCAGCGGCGTACCGGCGGATGAAAACCGGTGAGCGGGGCGTTACCGGAATGATTATCGGGAATAATGCGGAAAAGCTGATGCCAGTGCTGGCACAGTCCCCTGGTCCGTTACAACTTCTGCCGGGCAGGGCTTATGGTCTGGGCTGGCTGAAGGTCGAGGAGAGCAGTTCTTGCCAGTCCTTGCCGAAGAACGATCCGTATGAGGAGATTTACCTGAACAAAACGGCTTGGTGGCGGTTGTGTGAACAGGATTTGCTGCTGGGGGATACGAACAGTGAGTGGGAAGCTTTTGTTTACCGAATAAAGAAGCCAGTTAAAGAGTTCATTGAAGAATTAAACGGAAAATACCATCCGCAGACCTGGCTGTTTTACGGTGCGAGTGCGGATAATCCGTCTGATGCATTTTTGACATGGAAAGCGCAGACCATCTCTTCGCGTGTGAAGGCGGCACAACTGGCCGTGAAGGATGCCGGAAAGACTATTGAGCTCAATCCGTTAAGAACCCATGAGCTGATTTCCGCAGGGAGTCCCGGCGACGGCACGGTGCCAGTGACGGCCATCCGGACCTCTTCTTCACGAATTCGTGGGGTACTAGCGACCGATGTTGATCATGAAGGGGCCTATGCCGTGGACCCCGTAGACCGCTCCCGTTCGGTTTACAGTGACCTGTCGGACGCGATGGTGTTCACGGTGCGCTCGGTGGTGAAAATCGTGCAACAGGTGCCGACACCATGAAAAAAGTCCTTCTTCCCTGGCTTATTCCGCTGGCGATGGTGCTGCTGGCGGCAGGATTTTATATTCATAACTATGTGACGTTTGTGCATACGCCATCGGCGTTAACGGACAAGGAAAAACGTATGGTCGATACCCTATTTGCCACCACTAAAGCCCAGTGCGTGGGGCGCTATGTATTTGAGGTTCCGGCCTCTTTTGAAAATACGCTGACGGATCGTGCTCAGATTAATGAAATCAATATCAGCAGCAAGCGGCTTTATCGTCCGGCGTTTGAGCAGCGTATCCAACTGCGTGAGCAGGAATTACAGAATGAACACACAGTGAGAAAAGTGGATCAGCCTTTTCTCAAACAGGTGTACCGGGTCAGTGAAAATGCAGTGATATTTGACCGTAATAGAAATGGGAGTGAGGGCGGATATGGCCGCACTTTGGAAGGGCACCTATACGTTGACGGAGTAGCGTTTATCCTCAGCCAAGATATTATCGATTTATCTGATCCTAAGTATCAAAAAGATAAAGAAAGTTTTATCAAAGCCGGCGTTAGAGTTGGGTCTCTTAACACCAAGCCTCAGAAGCTGGCGGAGTTACAGGATGTCATGTCCCGTCTGAGGGGGCGAAAAGATGATGAGATCCCGACACAGCCGGGAACCTGTATTTCAGAAGGGTTTATCCGCGACGGGAGTGGGAAGCCGAAAGAGGATATTACCTTTGTCTATCGGCATGATCCGGTCTTTTCTTTTGTGATCTGGAGTAATAATTCCTTAAAAGAAAGTACAAGTATGCTGGAGCGGAGCCATGAGATTCAGTCTTATCTGACGGGTATCAATGCGCGGACATTACGCAAAGGCAAAACACAGATAGCTGGTTTTGATGCCAGCGAATGGCTTAACACTGCCCCGTCAGAAAAATCGCCCAACAACGCATCAGCACAGTTACTATTTACCGCTGTAGCTAATGAAAAAATTGCGGATTTTCGACATCCTAATCTTGATCTGACATTAAATAATTATGCTCTGCCCCCACCGGCTTACAGCGATGCTGAACTGGTCGCAATATGGGATCGTATCACCCGCTCTTTTCGTGTCAGGCACACTGCATTCTGAGTGACATGTTTTCACAGATACAAAGGGTCTGCTTGAGGCCCTTTGTCGCTGTGCATCATTTCCTGCTCAGACACAAAAAAGCCGTCTTGTGGCGTATTTTTAAGCCTGAGCCTTGAGCTGGAACGCTTGGCGCTGGTAGGTGACAGAGGGACAAGATAGTGACTCCGTCTATTTTGTCCATATTAATATAAATTTCTTGCAGACGACGGGTGATGGATCCTGTGTCATTTATAGCTAAAAATAACAGTGGGTTAACGCATGGACGACAACAAAAACTGTTCTTACCATCGTCCCCTCTGGGATGAGGATGGACGCTTCCACAACGACATCATTCCCCTTGCTGGTTATAACTGGTCACAGTCCAATGTTGATTCGGCGGCGCTGCTGAGAGCCTATGCCGTGGACCCCGTAGACCGTTCTCGTTCGGTTTACAGTGACCTGTCGGACGCGATGGTGTTCACGGTGCGCTCGGTAGTAAAAATCGTGCAACAGGTGCCGACGCCATGAAAAAAGTCCTTCTTCCCTGGCTTATTCCGCTGGCGATGGTGCTACTGGCGGCAGGATTTTATATTCATAACTATGTGACGTTTGTGCATACGCCATCGGCGTTAACGGACAAGGAAAAACGTATGGTCGATACCCTATTTGCCACCACTAAAGCCCAGTGCGTGGGGCGCTATGTATTTGAGGTTCCGGCCTCTTTTGAAAATACGCTGACGGATCGTGCTCAGATTAATGAAATCAATATCAGCAGCAAGCGGCTTTATCGTCCGGCGTTTGAGCAGCGTATCCAACTGCGTGAGCAGGAATTACAGAATGAACACACAGTGAGAAAAGTGGATCAGCCTTTTCTCAAACAGGTGTACCGGGTCAGTGAAAATGCGGTGATATTTGACCGCAATAAAAATGGGAGTGTGCCTGGTTTTGGGCGCGTTCTGGAAGGACATCTGTACGTAGACGGGGTAGCGTTTATTCTCTCCCAGGAGATTACTGATTACTCAGATCCAAACTTTGCCAAAGAACGTGCGTTTTGGTTACGTAAAGAGGCAGGAAGACCTGAATGGATGGCGAATGACAAGCCTCAGAAGCTGGCGGAGTTACAGGATGTCATGTCCCGTCTGAGGGGGCGAAAAGATGATGAGATCCCGACACAGCCGGGAACCTGTATTTCAGAAGGGTTTATCCGCGACGGGAGTGGGAAGCCGAAAGAGGATATTACCTTTGTCTATCGGCATGATCCGGTCTTTTCTTTTGTGATCTGGAGTAATAATTCCTTAAAAGAAAGTACAAGTATGCTGGAGCGGAGCCATGAGATTCAGTCTTATCTGACGGGTATCAATGCGCGGACATTACGCAAAGGCAAAACACAGATAGCTGGTTTTGATGCCAGCGAATGGCTTAACACTGCCCCGTCAGAAAAATCGCCCAACAACGCATCAGCACAGTTACTATTTACCGCTGTAGCTAATGAAAAAATTGCGGATTTTCGACATCCTAATCTTGATCTGACATTAAATAATTATGCTCTGCCCCCACCGGCTTACAGCGATGCTGAACTGGTCGCAATATGGGATCGTATCACCCGCTCTTTTCGTGTCAGGCACACTGCATTCTGAGTGACATGTTTTCACAGATATAAAGGGTCTGCTTGAGGCCCTTTATCGCTGTGCATCATTTCCTGCTCAGACACAAAAAAGCCGTCTTATGGCGTATTTTTAAGCCAGAATCTTGAGCTGGATGCTTGGGACTGCTAGATAACAGAAGGACAAGATGACGCCTCCGCCTGTAGTTTATCTGCCCCCCGCCATTGCAAAAAATGGAACATCTCATTCAATAAATCCCGATTTCACCTTGTAAAGGGACGCGTATAGTTAATCTCAACTATCATTGATCGAGCAGTTTTTGCTGGGGAAAAGAGAATGAGTCAGGAATATGTTGTTGTACAAGAACCTATAGCGCCACAGCGGTTGTTTTTACTGTTTCATGGCGTAGGGGATACGGCTGTCGGGATGGCACCCATTGGTCATTACTTTGCGACGGCTTTTCCTGATGCGCTGGTTGTGAGTATTAGCGGGCCATTCAGTACGGGATTTGGCGAAGGGCGCCAGTGGTTTTCGGTACAACATGTGACAGAAGAAAATCGACTTGCACGAGTTGAGGCGATTATCCCTCGTTTTGTTGAGACGGTAAGGTTTTGGCAACAAAAAAGTGGAGTAGATTTTGCTCAAACCACGCTCATTGGTTTTTCTCAGGGCAGTATTATGTCGCTGGAAGCGCTAAAGTCGACGTCTCGACTCGCTGGGCATATTGTCGCCTTTAGCGGGCGCTTTGCGGTATTACCCGATCAGATATTCAGCGATACGGTCGTTCATTTGATCCATGGTGAGTCTGATGTGGTGATTGTTCCTGAACACGCGCGTGTTGCTGCACAACGTTTTGAAATGCTAGGGACGCAATTTACATTAGATATCATTCCTGGTGTTGGACATGGTATCGACCAGCGAATGCTGAATCATGCATTGGCACACCTGAAGTAAGCTTATCTGGATGAGGAGAGAGGCATCTTGTCTCTCTCCGGAGACGTTCCGTTAAATTTTTTCCGGACAATTTGTCTTTCGCTTGTCGCGTTATTTAGCCAGATAGCTTCACGCCTTCGGGGCATCGCAAGCGCAGTTCAAACATGCTTCGCTGTTTTTGTCCTGAAACTTGAATTATTCAGGGTACATAGATTGTTATCTGCCGCTATTTTTCAAAGATTAACTATAACGGTATTTTTTTACTTATTTCATCCATATTTCATGCTATTTAATCCATGCTTAATCCCATTTTTATACCTGTCATATTTTAAGTTGTATGTGTGTTAGTTGTGATATATCCGTCATACTTCAAGCTGCTTGTGCGTTGGCTACGTTAGTTATTCGGCTCATCCATGAGCCTCGCCCTGTTGGGGCCGCGGCAAGCAGCGTTCAAATCTGCTCCCGGCAGATTTGTCACCTGAATCACTTACTCAAGTAAGCTCATCGGGATTCCCTCACTTTCCGCCTTCATGCAACTTGAATTATTTAGGATATATATACGGTAATTCTTTGATTTGTGTCGGAGGATAAATATTTATCTTCTTTTTTTCGATATAAATATCCCCGTCATACTTCAAGTTGCCTGTGCGTTGGTTTTGTTATTAGGCCAGCTTATGACCGTCCCTCAAAGAGCCGCTTACCTGATTATTGACAGGTATAAGTGCTTGGGGATGTGCTGTGTCTCCGCTTGCATGCAACTCGAATTATTCAGGGTTTATATTGTCCTTATGGAAAAAGAGGGTGTGACATGTTTAAACGTATTAAAGTGATTACCATCCTTATTATTGTTCTGTTTATATTAGGGATATCCCAGTTTTTTACGGGTGCACTATCGGTCCGGGCGCTGATTAACGATAAAGAAGGGTTTCTTGTTTCACAACGCTCTAACCAGAATGTCGCTGCATTTACTGATGCATGGATCATGATGAATCAGACGCGTATCGCCATTGGTTCTATCGTGCAAAACATGATGATGGGAAATGCGGATAAGGAGGCAATGCAAGCGCTGTTGCAGCAAGCACAATCACAATTGAGCGCATCAGAAAATAGTTATAAACAATATCTATCCATTCCTAATCCGCCAGGAATGGATGAAAGCCTCTCTAAAAAGCTTGAGGATAGCTACACCGCTTATCACAAACTGCTGAATGATATTATTGATGCCCTTTCCAGTGGATTGGCGGGGTCGGCAATGAAATTACATAATGGCGCTACGCCATTTAATGTTGCGATGCAGGATGCCTATATTGCGTGGCGAGCGGCACAAAACCAACTTTCCGATGAGGGATTACAGGAAAATAATCGCGCATTTGCAACTATTTTATGGCTATTGGGGGCCACTACGGTGGTGGTTGTGTTGGCGATTATTCTAAGCTGGATCGGATTGCAGCGTATTTTGTTACAACCATTACATGCATTAATGCGGCATATTAGTGCTATCGCCGAGGGGGATTTAACGCTGCATATTAATGCCGATGGACGTAATGAAATGAGTCAATTGGCGGCTGGGTTACGCCATATGCAACAGTCATTGATCAATACGGTGGGGCTGGTTCGCGACAGTTCGCATGCTATCTATTCGGGAGCCAGTGAGATTTCGGCGGGTAGCAATGATTTATCCTCACGTACTGAACAGCAGGCTGCATCATTGCAGGAAACGGCTGCGAGTATGGAGCAACTGACTTCGACGGTGCGGTTGAATACTGACAATGCCCGACAAGCGGCTCAACTGGCAAAAAGTGCCTCGGAGACGGCAGGAAAAGGCGGCGTTGTTGTCGATAATGTTGTCAGAACCATGAGTGATATTTCTGACAGCTCCCAAAAAATTGCTCATATCACCAGTGTGATCGATAGCATTGCTTTTCAAACCAACATTTTGGCTCTGAATGCCGCGGTTGAAGCCGCTCGTGCTGGAGAGCAAGGGCGTGGTTTTGCAGTTGTGGCAGGGGAAGTGCGTACATTGGCTCAACGTAGTGCCCAGGCAGCTAAAGAAATCAAATCATTGATTGATGACTCCGCTAGCCGTGTGAGTATGGGATCTTCACAGGCGAAAGAAGCGGGCGATACGATGAAAGAAATTGTCGGTGCGGTGAGCCGGGTGACGGATATTATGGGCGAAATTGCGTCTGCTTCTGATGAGCAAAGTCGAGGGATTGATCAGGTCGGACAGGCCGTGACAGAAATGGATCGTGTCACGCAGCAAAACGCCGCGCTGGTGGAAGAGTCTGCTTCTGCATCAGCGGCTTTGGAAGAACAGGCGGGATTTTTGCGTGATGCAGTTGCTGTGTTCAAAATTAATCAGGCTGCGGTTCAGGAGCAGAGTGTTGAAGAGCGACAACCGCTCCCGTCATTGCCCATTATTCATCGCTCTGCGCATGCCGGGTAGCCGGTACGAATTGGAAAACGTTTTAAACGTAGCATTTTGATTATGCTTGATCATTCCCCGCCTGTGCTGGCGGGGAATGGTGAGAGATACGCGCGATTAAGTGGCACGTATGCTGTGGGTTAGACGCGTTCAACCACCATCGCGATACCTTGCCCACCACCAATGCACAGTGTTGCCAGACCCAGAGTTTTATCATAGCTATGCAACGCGTGGATCAGCGTCACTAAAATACGTGCACCGCTGGCTCCAATGGGGTGGCCTAACGCGATTGCGCCGCCATTGACGTTGACTTTTTGAGGATCGAGTTGCAAATCACGCTGTACCGCTAGGTATTGAGCGGCAAAGGCTTCATTTGCTTCGATCAGATCGATATCGTTAATGGTTAAACCCGCTTTGAGTAAGGCTTTCTGTGTCGCAGGGATCGGCCCTAACCCCATGACTTCACTTGGTACGCCAGCAGATGCCCAGCTACGAATTCGTGCTAATGGCTTAATACCTTGTTTTTTGGCCTCTGATTCTCTCATTAAGACCAGCGTTGCGGCGGCATCGTTGATGCCTGACGCATTGCCTGCGGTAACGGTGCCGTTAGCTGAAAATGCGGGACGTAGCGCTGCTAGTGATGCCAGCGTCGTATCTGCACGTGGGAATTCGTCCTGAGCGAAAATCCGGGTTTCTTTTTTAACGCGCAGGGAAATGGGGGTGATTTCAGCGTTGAAACGACCGTTCTCAATCGCGGCAATGGCTTTTTGCTGCGATGCCAAAGCAACCTGATCTTGCTCCTCGCGAGTGAGTTGGTAGCGCTCTGCGATATTTTCTGCCGTTGTTCCCATGTGATAATCGTTAAAAGCGCACCACAAACCATCCTGAATCATCATGTCGATCAGTTTACCATGCCCCATTCGATAGCCATGGCGTGCTTTTTCCAGCAGGTAAGGCGCTGCACTCATATTTTCCATGCCACCAGTGATACAAACCTGATTGTCACCTGACAAAATCGACTGAGCGCCCAGCGCTACGGCTTTTAAGCCGGAACCGCATACTTTGCTGACGGTAAACGACGGCGTTTCAATGGCAAGGCCAGATGCAATCGTCGCCTGATGTGCAGGATTTTGCCCTAAACCGGCTTGTAACACATTACCCAGAATAACTTCATCAATTGCCAGATTTTCCGGCAGCGATGATAGACAGTCTTTAATGGTGGCAGAAGCCATGTCAATGGCAGACGTATTCGCCAGACTGCCCCCGAACTTACCAATAGCAGTTCTTTTTGCATTAACAATAACAACGGAGTCGTTCATGGTCGCCTCTATTAATTTATTTTCATTGGTTGTAAATCAGGGGAAACAATAAAGTTTGCTTCGGTTTTCTGGCGTAATTCGTCAATGGTGATATCTGGGCTTATTTCACTCAGCACCATTTGTTGCTGAATAAAATGGAATACCGCCAGTTCGGTGACGACCATACTGACTTTATTAACAGCGGTGAGCGGGTAAGTGCACTGGTGTAATAATTTGGCATCACCATTTTTTGCACAGTGCTCCAGCGCGATAATGACTTTTTTCGCGCCAACTACCAGATCCATTGCCCCACCCATTCCTGGTACCATTTTCCCCGGCACCATCCAGTTGGCCAGGCTGCCGTGTTCATCAACCTGTAGGCCACCGAGCACGCAAATATCAACGTGACCACCGCGAATCAAGGCAAAGGAAAACGCACTATCGAACATGGCTGCACCAGGAACCATGCCACAGGGTTGACCACCTGCATTGACCAGATTGGTGTCTGGCTCAGTAACGGCACCTAATCCCAAAAAGCCATTTTCAGATTGAAACGTGACCTGAACGTTTTCCGGAACATAATTTGCGACTTTAGTTGGCAAACCAATACCGAGATTAACCACATCGCCGTTTTGAAGTTCTAACGCCACACGCCGGGCAATTAATTCTTTAGCGTCCATTATTTTTCTCCCAAATAAAGGTGATCAACCAGTGCGGCAGGAGTGACAATACATTCCGGTGCTAATTGTCCTACGGGAATTACCTGATCACATTGCGCAACGACTTTTTTGGCTGCCAGTGCAATAAGAGGATTAAAATTACGAGCGGTCAGGTTATAAATCAGATTTCCACTGGCGTCGGCAATACTGGCTTGTAATATTGCTAAATCCGCTTTTAGCGGTAGTTCTAATAAATAAGTGATGTCGTTAATCGTTATTTTTTGTTTATTATCTTCAACGATTGTGCCTACGCCGGTTGGGGTTAAAAATCCACCCAGACCTGCGCCGCCGCTGCGAATACGCTCTGCCAAGGTACCTTGTGGAACGAGCTCCACATCCATTTCGCCTGCGATCATCCGGCGACCGGTTTCCGCATTAGTGCCAATATGTGAAGCTATCACTTTTTTTACCTGACCATTGGCTATTAAGGGGCCAACGCCGGTATCGACAAACCCGGTATCATTACCAATAATCGTTAAATCAGAGACGCCGGATTTGATTATTTCATCTACCAATAATTTCGGGGTTCCGACGCCCATAAAACCACCGAACATAATTGTCATTCCGTCAAATAAATATGAGCGAAAATGGCTGGCATCAATGATTTTGCTATTCATGACATTATTACTCTGAAAAATGGCCACCAATATCCATCTCAGATTGAAAAACTATCTGAGATGAAATGTATTCGTCCTATTTCAAATGACAGGGGAACTGATTGCATTATTCAAAAGAATAACGTAATCCCTGTAAGTTGAATTACTTTGAATTCGGATATTGACGGCGAATATTATTTATTTAGGGATAATGGGTGGGGGTGAATTCCCCCCACATTATTATTCCCAACAATCCGGTTAGATATCCATGTCTAATATTGCAGAGCTCAACCCTTTACCATGCATATCTAGCGCCAGTGAACGCGTTACACCACCGCCCAACGCACCATACATGACAAAATTCAGAGCGCCGATTTCAGGTAATTCATAACGGACAACCTCACCTGTCACGATATCGGTAAACCAGGCTTTGACTTTTTCGGTCGTTATTTTCTCTTTCAATATTGCGTAATCTTCCGCACGGAAAGCAATGAGTGAGATATTGGATGTATTTCCTTTATCCCCAGTACGGGAATGAGCAATTTCACGCAGTTTCATTATTTAATCTCCAGATAATCAACGGCAGGCGTGACACAAGCGCGAGATAGCAGGGTGGAGTCCATCGCCAGAATTTCTTTAACGGATTTGTTTACACCACCACCGCCGGCAGGACCATTGGTATAAAGTGTTTCAACTTCATTACCGATTTTGACCGCCTGAGCACGGGAGGTACAGCGAGCCGCAACGCGGGCACGTACTTCGTAAGGCTGGCTGTTTTCTGAACGCTGGACGCCGTGCAGAGAATCAACGCCGATCAGGTCATAACGGATTTCCTGTGGTGCAAACTGGCATAGGGCAAAACGTCCTTTGACGATATCCAATGCCAGACGTCCACGAGCAACAGCACCGGGGCCGGCATAAGAAATTTCCCCCTCGCCAATGAAACCATCCTGATAGCCGACCGACACTTTTAACGTATCGGTTTTCGCGCGCCCGGTTGCGCCTTGCACACGAACTCGGTTTTCACCGTCTTGCGTGAAGGTGACATGGCTGAAATCGGCGATGACATCAGGCGTGATATAGCTGTCTGGACGGTGAATTTCGTACAGTAATTGTTCTTTACAGGTGTCGACACAAACGCATCCACCGGAACCTGCGACCTTGGTGATAACGGCGTTGCCGTCTTCGGTAATTTCGGCAATCGGGAAACCCAAACGTTCAAGATTGGGGATGTCTTTGAAACCGGGATCGGCATAGTAGCCACCCGTGATTTGGCCGGCGCATTCCAATAAATGACCGATACAGGTACCTTTACCTAAATGGTTCCAATCATCTGCCGCCCAGCCGAATTCGTACATCATCGCCGATAGGAACAGGGAAGGGTCTGATACACGACCCGCGATAATGATATCAGCCCCTTGACGCAGCGCTTCTACCAGCGCATCGGCACCCAGGTAAGCATTGGCCGAGATAATATCTTTGCCACAGGAAGAGATGGGCTTGCCAATTTCATCCAGATTCGCATCCTGATTAATCAGCGTGGTATGTACATCATCCCCGGTCACTACGGCGATTTTCAGCTTGGTTGCACCCAGTTCTTTCGCAATTTCCAGTACACGCTGGCCGGCTGCCACAGGATTGGCCGATCCCATGTTGGTGATGATTTTAATCCCTTTTTCAAGGCAAAGCGGCAGCACGGCATGCATTCTGTCCGCCAATAGTTCGTTGTAACCTTTTTCTGGGTTTTGTTGCTTCTGCTTTTGACCGATAGCGATAGTACGTTCTGCCAGACATTCAAAAACCAGATATTGAATATCCCCTTTCTGTGCCAGTTCTACTGCCGGTTCGATACGATCGCCAGCATAGCCAGCACCGGAACCAATACGAATAGTCTTCATAAAAAACCCTTTTGTTAATTAAGCGTGTCTTTTGTCGTAATCCGTGGGAAATCGTGCTGCTTTCCTAGAGGGGGAAGACCCCGAAGATTACGCAGGCGAACGTCATGATGACGCTTGCGGCCCAGAGCACAGGAATCGAGAATTTCTGGTGATCGGCGAGGTCAACGCCAGCAAGGCTGACCAACAGGAATGTCGCTGGCGTTAGCGGACTGACCGGGAAGCCCGTGGTCATTTGTCCCAGTACCGAAGCTTGAGCAACCTGAATGGGAGGAACACCCAGCATATCCACGGTATGTGCGATAACAGGCATGATGCCGAAGTAGTAAGAGTCCGGGTCAAAGACCAGGCTCAGCGGCATGGAGATCAGGCCGACGATGAATGGGATGTGGGATGCGAAGGATTCTGGTACGAAACTGACTGCCGACAGCGACATGGCTTTCAGCATACCAGTGCCACTCATGATGCCGGTAAACGCGCCAGCAGCGAACAGAATACTGGCCATCATCAATGCGGCTTTGGCGTGTGCATTGATACGTTCTTTCTGCATTTCAACATTTGGATAGTTGAACATCAGCGCCAGCGTCAGCGCGATCATGAAGGCAACGGTCGGTGATATCTTGGTAAATACCATCGTGCCGATAACAGCAATGACCAGCGCAATGTTTACCCAGAACATACGTGGACGACGTAATGCTTTTTCAGCATCGGTCAATTCTTTGACGTGTTGTTCGGTACTAACGTCATGTTCTCCGCTGGATAATGGGTTACCTGCCGCCAGACCCAGACGTTTTTCTTCTTTTTTACCCCAGTAATAGCCCATTAGGACCATAAAGGTCAGGCCACACACTTGTGCCGGAATCAGAGGAATAAAAAGGTCATGCGTGGTCGTATTCAGCGCTGCCGCTGCACGGATCATTGGGCCTGTCCAGGGCAGAAAGTTAACGCCAGCGCTCAGTGCGGTAATACCGACCAGAATGCGTTTATCCATGCCAAGCTTATTAAACAGCGGCAGCATGGCTGGAATCGTGATCAGGAATGTGACGGCGCCGTTACCATCCAGATGGGCAATCAATGCCAGGACGCCAGTACCAATGATGATTTTGACCGGGTTGGTGCCAACCATGCGCAAAATCCCTTTGATAATGGGATCAAACATGCCCGCATCCGTTACGACGCCAAAGAAGGCAATAGCGAACACAAACATGGCAGCCATTGGCGCGAGCTTGGTAATACCATCAACGATATATTTTGCCGTATCTGTGCCACTTCCGGCGGCAAGTGCGCCAATGACAGGGATAACAATCAATGCCACGAGCGGCGACATTCGTTTTGTCATGATGAAAAATAGCAGGGTGGCTATGGTGAGCACCCCGATGAGGGCTAGCATAAAAAGCTCCTTTCTTTACCTGTCATACTCAAGTTTCTGCTCAAAACATGGGGTTTTGTTTCATAACTCGAATTATTTGAGGTTCATTTATTATATGTTGCGAATATGTTTCATTTACAATAAATTAAACAACTCAATAAAATTTCATCGAATAAATAACAAACATAAAATGAATGCACAACCCAGAGTCGTTTGATTTCTTGTCGACGCTATTTTTATCATCGTAAACTGCGCTATACTAACTCGTAATAGAAATGGTGTTATCTATAAAATCGATGAATTTATTTTATTTGTTAATTCTATAATCTATTTTGTTTTATTTATAAGTGTTTAACCTTTTGTTTTTTATGCTTGTTGTGAGAGGTTTTTACTTTGGTGATTTTTAGAGTGTGTGATGCTGGTTAAAAATGGAAATTTGAACAATGGATTCATGCTTGAAATAAAGAATGAATAATTGCGGCGTGGATCATAAAAATAAAATACACCGATTGTTTTTTATTGAGTTTGGCCTTTTTTTATCTAACACTCCTTTTTTATTTATACCTCAGGGACGTCATGAATTTATCCATAAAACAATTACGGGCATTTATCGCGTTAACGGAAACTGATAATTTCACCCGTGCGGCACAGAAAATAAATCTGTCACAACCCGCATTCAGCGCATTGATTGCCGGGTTGGAAGAAGAGGTTGGATACCGATTATTCGATCGAGATACCCGTAAGGTTCAACTGAACGCAGATGGCATTCATTTTATTGACATCGCTCGTCGGCTGATTCAAACCCATGATGACGCCGTCGGTGAAATCAAATCCTATGCCACCGGTTACAAGGGAAAAATTGTATTGGCGGTATTACCCTCTATGGCGGTGGAATGGCTGCCTCAAGTACTGGCTCAGTATCATCATGCTTACCCTAAAATTAAGGTTGAGCTGCTGGATACTCAGTGGGATCGCTGTTTAAAAGCCGTGTTGGATGGGCAGGCCGATCTGGCATTAACCGCAGGACAACCGTCGCCAGGCACATTCAGCTCTAAGATGCTGTTTGCGGATAATTTCTATCTGATTTGCCATAACCGGCATCCTCTTGCTCAACGTGAGTCGGTGGATGTGGGGGAGGTGGTGGCATATCCTTTTGTTGGATTTTGTCAGGGAACCAGTATTCGGCAATATACTGATCAGCTCATGGAACCACATGGTTTTAACTACGTGCTTGAGGTGCGGCAGTTAACAACGATGATGGGGTTAGTGGCGGCAAATTATGGCGTCAGCATTGTTACCGGGTTAACGCTGTTCCAGTTTCAACACAAAGATATTGCCATTATTCCGTTTCGTGATCTGTCGCTTAAGCGTGGGATTTATCTGGTGACGGACAAAGAACGGCAGCTTTCTGTCTGCGCTAAAGAATTTTATGATTTTCTTCAGGAGCGGGCAGAAAGCTTTATTCCGGTACCTTGATTCAGCCTCAGGGTTTTTTCTGCGGCCAATCATCCTCCTCTTCATCCCATTGGGCGTTATTATCGCGATGAGGAGGAAGCTTGGGTTTATTGAGCAAAAATTTCTTATGGTCAATGTTGCGTAGTTCTTTAATGCCGTTGATGAACATCCCTATCAGGATAATCAGGATTATCCACCAGTAATCAGCTAGCCATGCCATCATTCAGCTCCATCAACATTTTTGATAAAACGGGTGAACAGTTGCGGCAGATGTTCGCATAGCCAGTCGGAGCCTGCGACATCTTCGCCATGCCAGGCGGCCCGGATAATGTCGGCTGTCAGTTGTTTTTCCGCATGCCGTGCCAATGGATAGTAGCTGATATGCCACGGTTCTGCTGCGACTCCGCCGAGGTCGTGAACGTATGGACGATAAAACCCGTACTCGTGCATATGTTTGCTTAACCACATATTAAGTGGCGCAAAGTAACCGTCGGTTTCATATTCCCAGGGTTCCAGCTGGAGTTTTTGCCCCTCTGGTAATAAGTCGGGATCGTAAATATCCAGATCGCTGCCCCAGTGGTGACGGCTGGCCCCGGGCATGGCGGACCAACGCAGAATTGCTTCACACCGTTGACCATCGTGTAGTGTCAGTACGTTGAGTGCCTTCCCATCGTTCCCGATGACCGGTCGTTCACCTCTGAATTTGCCATTCCAGATGAGACGCTGGCGTTCGAAATCACGAAAGGTGCTGGCCGGTTGCAGATTGAATCCGTTTTGGGCGGCAGTCTGCTGCATCGCCTGAAATGCAAGGATAGCTTCAGGCTGTAAGCGGTGATGACCATTGAGCGTGGCCAAGTGGCTATCGTTTTTACCCGTTAACATGGCATGCGTTATCATGCGAGCAATTGCTCCATCACGCGTTGATACATCCGGCTTAACAGTTGCAAGTCTGCGGCGCTGACGCACTCATCGACTTTATGAATGGTGGCGTTAACCGGGCCAAGTTCTACCACCTGAGCGCCCATGCGGGCGATAAAACGGCCATCAGATGTACCACCGTTGGTCAGTAACTCTGGTGTCACGTCACTGTAATGGGTGATGGCATTCACCACCGCATCAACCAAATCACCACGAGCCGTGAGAAATGGCTGCCCGGAAAGGTTCCAGTCGATCGTGTAATTAAGCTGATGACGTGTAAAGAGCTCTTCTACACGTTGTTTGATCATGACATCGGTCAACTCCGTGCTGAAGCGGAAATTGAACTGTACCGATAGCTCCCCTGGAATGACATTGTTGCTACCGGTACCCGCATGAATATTGGCAATTTGCATACTGGTTGGTGGGAAGAATTCATTTCCCTGATCCCATTCGGTGGTGACCAGTTCATTTAAGGCGGCCATTGCACGGTGTACCGGGTTATCTGCCAGATGAGGGTAAGCAACATGACCTTGTATGCCATGAACAAGCAAATTGGCGGTGATAGAGCCACGGCGACCATTTTTGACCACATCACCGACGACATGCGTGCTGGACGGTTCGCCAACCAGACAATAGTCGAGTCTCTCATTCCTCGCCATTAATGCATCAACGACTTTGACGGTGCCGTTGATAGCACTGGCTTCTTCATCGGATGTAATCAGAAAAGCCAGACGACCCTGATGATCAGGATTCGTTGCAACAAACCTTTCGGCTGCAATGACCATGGCAGCCAGTGATCCTTTCATGTCAGCAGCACCGCGACCATATAGCATACCGTCGCGAATAGTGGGTTCGAAAGGGGGGTGTTGCCAACGGCTTTCATCACCGCTGGGTACAACATCTGTGTGTCCGGCAAACGCGAGGGTTTTTCCTGTTCCACGCCAAGCCCAAAAATTCTGTGTATCACCGAAGTTCATGGGTTCTATCGTGAACCCGATAGCTTGTAGATGTTCAATCAGGAGAGCCTGGCATCCTTCATCATTCGGGCTAAGGGAAGGGCGTTTAATCAGTTGTTGAGCAAGTTCGATAACCGGACAAGACACGTTATTTATTCTCCGCAAGAAATTCCTGATAGCTTTCGGCACTGAAGCCAAGCAGCGTTTTTCCATTCTCTGCAACTAACAGAGGGCGTTTGATGACGGCGGGCTGTTCAAGCATCAGGGCTTTGGCTACCATTTCGCTTCGATCGCCGTGACTGCCGATGAGGTTACGCAGGTCCTCATCCAGTTTACGCCATGTCGTTCCACGCGTATTAAGCAGGGGTTGCCAGCCAACTAAGTTAATAAAATGTTGTAAATTCTGTTCATCGAGTCCATCAACACGATAATCATGAAAATGGTAATCAATGTGCTGTTCTTCCAGCCAGCGACGAGCCTTCTTTATGGTGTCACAGTTTTTGATACCATACATAGTGATTGTCATAGTGCTTAAAATCCTTTCTATATTATCATGTTACATGATGATCGTTGAATGGCGCAGCGCGGAGAGGTGAGCCTGATATCGTCATAATCCAGCATGCCGAAAAAAAACGATGAGATCTACAGTGAACTGAAAAGCAGGAATGAGAGATTGTACGCTTTTTATACTTTAGGAAGTATTTCGCTTGATTAAAAAATGTGCGTATAATACGTCGCCGTTAATAACCAAGAGGTTCGCATGATCGAAGTAGAAGTGAGTCATTGGAAAGATTTTATTGAAGCAATGTTACGTAATAATAACTAAATGTTGTGCCTGCCATTGCAAACCAGGAATAAAATCATCAATAAAAAAGGCAGTGTTGATAATATCAATGCTGCCTTATTTTTGCGCTATATCCGTCATACCTCACGTTGCCTGTGCGTTGACTGCGCTCGTTACGCTGTTCATCCATAAACCTTGCCCCTTTGTGCTCAGCGCAAACGCTGTTCAAAAACGCTTTGCCGTTTTTGTCCTGAAACTTGAATTATTTAGGGTATAAATGAGGAAACCTGAGTAAATAAAAGAGGGTATTATATTTTCCTTTAAAATGAATTGATTATTATCTTTCTCTCATTTTTTCTTTTTTTAGCAACAGTTATAAACGTTTATTTCCTCAATTTTTAAAATGGGGAAATTTTTACCTCTCCCCAGTCCTGCCGATTTACCGCCTGCACTTGCTGCTTTGCCATTTGAAAAGTGCCTTCGGCATTTTTATCCCTGAAGATGACCGTTTTTGAGGTAAACAATGTGGTTGGCCATCATTTCCGCTTCTTGTTCACTATGGGTAACCAGTAACGCTGTCTGACCCGCAGCATGCAGAATATCGCGAACTTCCTGTCCCAGACGTTTACGACTATCGGGATCGAGGCTGGACAACGGTTCATCCAGCAGCAATACGGCCGGTTCTGGTGCCATAGCTCTGGCTAAGGCAATACGTTGCTGCTGACCTCCTGATAATTCATGGGGATAGCGTTGGGCCAGTTGACTGAGCTCAATCAGGTTCAACATCGCATTAACGCGCGCATTCTGAATGTCTTTTGGCTGTTTTCTGAGTCCAAAGGCGATATTTTGTGCAGCGGTAAGGTGGGGGAACAATGCATAATCTTGAAAAACCATCCCTACATTTCTTTTCTCTGGCGGAATATGAATGCCGGGACTGGCGACGCAGTTGCCACCAACATAAATATTGCCTTGAGACAAATGTTCAAAACCTGCAATGGTGCGTAAAACCGTGGTTTTCCCACAGCCAGAAGCACCTAGCAGACAGACTAATTCGCCTGCTGTTATGGACATGGAAAAGCCGTTAAGGACCGGTTGAAGATGAGAACCTTGCCCATAAGAGACATGTACGTTCTTCAGAAGTAGAGTGGCATCAGACAATGTTCATCTTCCTCATGTTGATGATTTTAACTGGCTACGGGCCAGCATGACGACAGGCCATGTACCCGCCATGACAATCAACAGGGCGGCGATAGCCCCCTCTTCGTAGGTGCCTCTGGCTGCCTCTGCATACAATAACGTCGCGAGCGTTTCAAAATTCACGGGACGTAGCAGTAAAGTGGCGGGAAGTTCTTTCATGGCATCGGCAAAGACTAACAGTGTACTGGTTGCTAGCGCCGGGCGTAATAACGGTAGATGAACACGGTAAAAGGTCATTGGTTCGTTTTCGCCAAGCAACCTTGATGCTTGTTCCATCACGGGCGGAATACGTGTTAACCCCGCGTCCAGAGAACCAATCGCGATAGCTAGGAAGCGCATGGAACAGCAGACTACCAGTACAATCCCGGCAGAAAGCAGTGGAAGCCCCTGGTATCCCATTAACCCAGCAATAAATTTGTCTGTCGCCATTGCTGGGGTTAATAAGCCAATTGCCAGCACGGTGCCTGGAACGGCATAGCCTAATGATGAGATTCTCAGTATGGCCCGACGATGTTCCATTGTCCGGCTGGTAATGGCTGAATGACGGGCGTACCAGGCAATGATCAGGCTTACGAATGTGACAACCAGCGTGACACCGATTGCCAGCATCAAGGAGTGTTGTAACGCCTGTAATATACCGGCTGACAGTCTGACGCCGTCATTGAGTCTTTTTACGCTTTCCCAGGCTAAAAAGAGCGCCGGTGCAACAAACCCGAGTAAGATCGGCAACGCCGTGATGCCAGTGACAAACCAGGCCCGGCTGCCTTTTAGCGGGGTTGGCGTAATGCCACGCGAATGTCTGCTGATGCCATAGCGTTGACGCTTTCTGCCATAATATTCCAGCGTCAGCAGGATAATCACCACCATCAGCATGGTACAGGCAATTTGAGCGGCGGCAGGTAAGTCAGAGCGTGTCACCCAGGTCGTGTAGATTGTCACCGTCAGCGTGTTTACGCCAAGAAACTCCGATGCGCCAATATCATTCAGTGTCTCCAGTAATGCCAGACTGACGCCAACGGCAAGCGCTGGCCTTGCCATAGGCAGCACCACATGGAAGAACGTCCCCGTCGCATTCATGCCCAGCGTCCGGGCAGCTTCCAGTAAATGCGCCGGTTGACTGATAAACATTGCCCGCATCGTTAAATAGACATAAGGGTAAAGCACTAACCCCAGAAGCAGTATGGCACCATCCATTGAGCGTAGGTCCGGAAGACGGAATTCCCGTGGGCTTGAGTAACCGAGCACATAACGTATGACTTCCTGGACGGGGCCTATGGGATGGAGGAGATCAAGCCATGCAAATGCCACGATATAGGTCGGCATGGCTAATGGAAGTAATAATGCCCAACTGAGTAACTGCCTTCCGGGAAAGTGGAACGCAGTGACAAGCCAGGCACTGCCTGCGCCAATAATGGTCACCATTGAGGCGACACCCAATAGCAGGATCAGCGTATTTAAGGTCGCATCAGGGAGAACGTAACGCATTAAGTGTTCCCAATGTCCCAACCCTGCATCTGCGGCTAACCAAAGCAGTGAAAGAATGGGCGTGAGTACACCCAATGCGATGACGATGGCCGCTATGCTGAGAGGCGAGAACAGAACGCGCGGCCTGCTGAAGAGGCCGCGCGCACCTGAAAGACCCGTTTTATTGATCGAATCCAACTTTATCTACCAATTTGCTGGCTTGGTTACGGTATTTAACCATGTCGGTCAGAGGGATTTTGTCAACATTCAACTCGCCAATGGTGTTGCCGATGATAGGGTCAAGCGCAACGCCTTTACGAACCGGATATTCATAGTTAGCCTGCGCATACATCTGCTGTGCTGGTGCTGAAACGAGATATTCCAGCAGTTTTACAGCTTGATCTTTATGCGGGGCGTAACGTGCTACAGATGCGCCACTGATATTGACGTGCGTGCCGCCTTCGCTGAATTCTGGTTTGATGACTTTAATCGCATCACCCCATTTACGCGCATCGGTTCCTTCTTTGGCATTTTTCATGTGCCCGACGTAGTAGGAGTTTGCCAGCCCAATATCACAGATACCACCGAGGATATCGCGCGCGACGTCACGGTCGCCCCCTGTCGCTTTTCTTGCCAGATTAGCTTTTACGCCGCGTAACCAAGCTTCAGTTTTAGCTTCACCATGGTGTGCGATCATGGCGGCGATGAGTGCGGTGTTATACGGATGCTGTCCGGCACGTAAACACACTTTTCCTTTCCATTTAGGATCTGCCAGATCTTCATACGTGAAGCTGGTTAACGGTAATGCTTTTTCTGCATAGAGCACCCGAGCTCGCATAGAAAGACTAAACCACTGATTGTCTTTATCCCGGAGGTTGGCAGGGATAACGTCAGTCAGGGTTGCGGATTGGATGGGCTGGGTAACACCGGCTTCCACCAGATCGATAAGATTGCCAGCATCGACGGTCATCAAAAGGTCAGCGGGGGAGTTTTGTCCTTCGGCTTTTACTCTTTCCAACATGCCATCTTTAATAAATACGGTATCGACTTTTACACCCGTATCTTTCGTAAATGCCTCAAGTAAAGGTTGAATTAAACCTGGCTCCCGTGTGGTATAGAGCGTGAGGGATTCCGCTGCTGAGGCGGGGACCGCGTAAGCAGCAATCAGCGATGATGCCAGAGTAAGCAGGCGCAGCTTTCGGCGGATTAATGAAGAAAGCGTGTTTGACATATTGTTATCTTCTCCTGAGTTGTTGTGACCTACTGATGGTGTGAAGGCATTCCCTGTCAGCATTCAAATCGCCTATCCGTCATCTTGCAGATGGATTGGCGGCATAACTCGATTTTGCTCGGACACTGTTTTATGACGAGCATTCACAATTTGAAATTAAACCAGGGTTACCGGAAACGATGCTTTCAGCAGGTGATTAAGACTATATGTGATAATCACTATCATTTTCAATTGCATTCGTAAACTATTGAGAAGTGTTGTGATCGCGTGTTGCAGTGAACAAAGCGGTGGGTATCAGAGAAGAGTCCAACTACCGGCAGCCAATGTGCCGGTTTTAGATTATTCGCCGAGTGCAAATTGAGCTGCTGCGATTGCGTGTAATCGGCTGGTATCAAAAAGAGGGACGGTGGCATCCTGTGCGCTGATAAGCAGCGGGATCTCTGTGCAGCCAAGCACAATGCCTTGAGCGCCTTGTTGTTCAAGCTGTTGTATAACTTTTTGATATTCACGGCGCGATGTGTCGTTGATTTTCCCCAGACACAACTCCTCGTAAATGATCCGATTGACTTCCGTTTTTCCCGCCTGGTCTGGAACAATGACGTCAATATTGTAGCGTTCATATAATCTTTGCTTATAGAACGCTTGCTCCATTGTGTATCGGGTGCCCAGTAAACCCACCTTCTTTAACCCATGCTGGCGCAAACTTGCGCCAGTAGCATCGGCGATATGCAATAAGGGAAGTTTGCTGGCAATCTCAATGTGGTCAGCGATTTTATGCATGGTATTGGTACAGATAACGATGGCATCAGCACCTGCCTGCCGTAGTTTGATGGCAATATCGGAGAGCACGTTGGCGGCTTGTTGCCAATCCCCTTGAGATTGCAGATATTCGATATCGTGGAAATTAACGCTGTGCAGGATAATTTTGGCTGAGTGAAGTCCACCTCGTTGCTGTTTGACGTATTCGTTAATGATGCGGTAGTAGGGGATGGTCGATTCCCAACTCATCCCACCGATGAGTCCAAGTGTTTTCATCATTATTTCTCTTCAAAAATGGATACCATAAAAATGATAGGTAAGGCTGAAAATACTGAGTTTGTGTTCGTGTATAGCAAAAATTTGTCCGTCTCTCGATTCAGCATACATTTTTAGAGATTTTTATCACTTTTTATCCATCTTAAACTGGACAAATGCGTCATCTATTGCTGTACTGTACGCGACACAGATTTTGTGTCTTTCATTCATGTTAAAGGTAAGTTTGATGTCTAAGATTAAAGGTAGCGTTAAGTGGTTTAATGAGTCCAAAGGATTCGGTTTCATTACTCCGGAAGATGGTAGCAAAGACGTATTCGTACATTTCTCTGCCATCCAGAGCAATGGTTTCAAAACTCTGGCTGAAGGTCAGCGTGTAGAGTTTGAAATCACCAGCGGTGCGAAAGGTCCATCTGCTGCTAACGTTATCGCTATTTAATTATACCGATTTCTTGAAAAACCCGCCGAAAGGCGGGTTTTTTTTATGTGGTTTTCAGTGAAGCGTGAAGTAGGTGACTAGCCAAAAAGCCAGAGCAGTCAGTAACAGCGAGCCAGCCAGATTAAGTAACACATGCAAACCTGCTGCGGCCAAGTGCCCGCTTTGCAGATACATGATTACCTCGGCTGAAAACGTTGAGAAAGTGGTTAGCCCACCACAAAGCCCAGTAGTGATGAACAGTCTCCAGTGTGGCTCAATCGTGGGATGACGTAGAAAGTAGGCGAGAGTGCCACCGATAACGAAGGCACCGATCAAGTTAGCCAGCAGCGTACCGAATGGAAAGGACGCGTTCATACCGTTAAATTTGATTGCTAATAGCCAACGAGCAACGCTTCCAAGCCCGCCACCAATAAAAACTGCGAATAAAGTACTAGTCATAAGCACCTGTTATTTTTTGCTAAATGTGAAAGGGGCTCGGAGAGTATCGTGCAGGACGCTACGTTCCTCTTCGAGGAATACGTAGACATCATTAGCCGGAAGGCGGTTATCAGGAGGAATGTCATCTCCATGTCACAGCAGAAAGTCTACGCTTCCTTTTGGCATTTTTGTAGTGTGCCGGTGGTAAATTCTAACGTTCGTTTGTCTTGGTGAGGCGCGTCTTAATTTGTTACAGATGGTGATTGTGCCGCAATCTAAAAGGTTTTATACCCGTGATACTTCAAGCTGTTTGTGCGCTGACTGCCTTTAAATAAATACCCGACTCGTCGTACGGGGTCAACGCATAGCATTGCTCAAAACGCCAACGTTTTGTCACTCAGCTTGAATTATTTTGGATATACAACACAGAAAGCCTGATCCGTTACTGGGCTTTCCCGACATCTATAATCAGGTAGGTAGGTATGGAAGGTATCAGTATTGCTAAGCTATTGGTCATTGGTGCGTTGATCGTTTTGTTATTCGGCACAAACAAACTGCGCAGTTTGGGTGGCGATTTGGGCGCAGCCATTAAAGGCTTTAAGAAAGCGATGAATGATGACCAAACAGGAAAGAATAATGCCGCAGATGATTCAACTGCTTTAAGCGAAACCTCGCGGAAAGAATCCTAGCCTGTTGGGAATAATCAAGCGGAGACGGTTTTGCCGCCAGTTTTTCAGTTACACATTTGGTCGGCAATGAAATGTGTAACTGAATATAAGCGCATCAGCGCTTATATGGCGTGATTTTATTTTACCTCAATCCCTTTTGCCTGTAGATCGGCATGGTAAGAGGATCGAACAAATGGGCCACAGGCCGCGTGGGTAAAGCCCATCGCCATGGCTTCGCCCTTCATTTCATCAAACTCTTCCGGGCTGACGTAGCGTTGTACGGGCAGGTGATGGCGGCTGGGCTGCAAATATTGCCCCAGAGTTAACATCGTCACACCATGACGGCGGAGATCGCGCATAACGTCAATGATTTCGTCATTAGTTTCACCAAGGCCAACCATCAAGCCGGATTTGGTTGGGATTTCCGGGTGGGCGGTTTTGAAGTTTTCCAGTAGTTTTAAGGACCACTCGTAGTTAGCGCCCGGGCGAACCTGACGATAAACACGCGGAACGTTTTCCAGATTGTGGTTGAATACGTCGGGCGGCGTTGCGGTCAGAATATCCAATGCGCGATCCATACGGCCACGGAAGTCTGGTACTAGCGTCTCGATGCGAATATTAGGGGTCTTGCGACGGATCGCACTGATGCAATCGGCAAAGTGCTGGGCACCGCCATCACGCAGATCGTCACGGTCAACTGACGTGATAACGACATAACGCAGCCCCATATCATGGATGGTTTGCGCCAGTTTCTCCGGCTCATTAGCATCGGGAGGAATGGGGCGTCCATGGGCCACATCGCAGAATGGGCAACGGCGTGTACAAATTGCACCCAGAATCATAAACGTTGCCGTTCCATGGTTGAAACACTCCGCCAAATTTGGGCAAGACGCTTCTTCGCAAACCGAATGCAACCCATTTTTACGCATTGCAGATTTGATACCCTGAATACGGCTGGAATCGGCAGGAAGCTTAATCCTCATCCATTCAGGTTTACGTAGAACTTCCTGTCGCTCGGTGGCAACCGTACGTACTGGGATTAGCGCCATTTTATCGGCATCGCGGTATTTCACACCACGTTCGATCTGAATCGGTTTACTCATGTTTGCGTAAGTTCCAGTTCTGAATCGGCCCTTTGATTTTTTATCAAAATATCAAAGGATTATGTTCTTCGTTAAAATTTTTTTTAAAAAACTATAAAAATTATATCATTTTGCCTGCCGACAATCAGCCTTTAGGCAACCAAAATGGAGAAATTATGTAAATAAAATGTGAGTAATCGGCACCGGCATTTATCTTATTGTTTAACTGGAGCGTTTTTCGATAGTCGTTCCGATTTCATTTATTGGTTGCGGTTCCCCTTGTACAGCCCAATCCCAGTGGATGAGCTCACGATCATGATAACCCAGCTGTTGCATAAAGGTTTTTACCAGGACGGGTTCAGTATCGTTAAGCGTGATACCGGGCACCCAGTCGCTAAGTTGAGTCATGTGCATGCCGGCATAACCACATGGGTTGATGCGCATGAACGGCGAAAGATCCATCGCAATATTTAGCGCGAGTCCGTGAAAAGAGCATCCTCTACGAATACGTAACCCCAGTGAGCAAATTTTGCTTTCACCGACATAAACGCCTGGAGCATCCGCGCGCGCGTGGGCATTGATATGGAAATGAGATAGCGTTTCTACAACGGTATTTTCGATGAATGTAACCAATTGGCGCACACCCAATTTCCTGCGCTTCAGATCGATTAAAACGTACATTACCTGCTGGCCTGGACCATGATAGGTTACCTGCCCACCTCTATCGCTCTGGATGACGGGAATATCGCCAGGCATGAGCACATGCTCTGCTTTTCCCGCCTGACCTTGAGTGAATACGGGAGAGTGTTGTACCAGCCAGATTTCGTCTAACGTATTGTCATCGCGCACATCGGTGAATTTATGCATCGCTTGCGAGATGGGTTCGTAAGGTTGTACGTCGAATTGGCGTACGATGATCTTATCCTGTAGCAAACGTGTCATCTTCAGGTTAAGGGAAGGTGGGAAGATTATAGCGGCGGGAAACGTCAGCGAACAGCACTAAGCGCATTTTCCCGCGGGATCGTATTAACGATGGTCATTAATGGGTAGGGCAGAACTACAGCACCATACGCACGATTTCGATATTGCCTAACTCTTCGTACAGCGTTTCCACCTGCTCAATGTGTGTAGCGGTGATGGTAATGGAAACCGAATGATAATTCCCTTTGCTGCTGGGTTTGATCTGTGGTGTGTAGTCGCCGGGTGCATGACGTTGCACCACTTCAACGACCAGATCGACCAACTCCGGTTTTGCCAAGCCCATGACTTTGTATGTAAAAGGGCAAGGAAATTCAAGCAGTTCGTCTAATTTGGTTTTCATCTCAGCTCCAGCGTTTATGGCTATTGTATAGACTCGATATACTTCAAGTTGCCTTTGTTACTTGGCCCTTCCGTGGGCCTCGCTGGGGTTAACCTAACGCTGTTCAACAACGTTTGATCATGTTTCCCCTGCAACTCGAATTATTTTGGGTATAGATGGGGGCAAATTGTCCTCTTACAAGAGCAAAGCCTTAACCAAACCAGCGATGGAACATCAGTTTGATGTAGTCAATCAGGCGACCGAAAATTCCCCCTTCTTTTACTTCGTTCATCACAACTAATGGGCGCTGATCGATGGTTTTGCCATCCAGTTGGAAGTTGATGGAACCAACAACCTGATTTTTGGCTAACGGTGCATGCAGTTCAGTGTTATTAAGCACGTAGCTGGCTTTCAGGTCTTTCATCCGGCCACGAGGAATAGTGAGATGAACATCTTTTTCAACACTCAGTGCAACGCGATCGTTATCGCCAAACCACACTGGTTCTGAAGCAAATTCTTTACCGGTTTTCAGCGGCGAGACGGTTTCAAAAAAGCGAAAGCCCCATGTCAGCAGTTTCTTGCTTTCAGTTTCGCGGCCTTTAAAGGTTCGTCCACCCATCACCGTTGAGATCAGCCGTGTTGAGCCTTCGGTTGCCGATGCAACCAGGTTATAACCTGCGGATGAGGTATGGCCGGTTTTAATCCCGTCAACGTTCAGGCTGCTATCCCACAATAGCCCGTTACGGTTGGTTTGCCGGATATTGTTAAACGTGAACTCTTTTTCTTTGTAGGTCGCATATTCTTCTGGTACATCGCGGATCAGCGATTGACCAATCAACGCCATATCGCGGGCGGAGCTGAACTGGCCGGGTGCATCAAGTCCATGCACGGTTTCAAAATGCGTATTTTGCAGGCCGAGTGCTTTTACATAGCCATTCATCAGATTAACAAAAGCATCCTGGCTGCCTGCAACGTAGTCAGCCATGGCAACGCAAGCATCATTACCCGATTGCAGAATAATACCGCGGTTTAACTGAGAGACAGGCACACGATCGCCAGGTTTCAGGAACATCAGTGAAGAACCCTGAAATACCGGGTTGCCCGTTGCCCAGGCGTCTTTACCGATGGTAACGATATCATTCGGGGTAATTTTCCCTGATTTTATGGCTTGACCAATAACGTAACTGGTCATCATTTTGGTCAGGCTGGCGGGATCGCGACGTGCGTCGGCATTCATTTCTGCCAGCACTTTCCCAGAGTTGTAATCAATCAGGATGTATGATTCTGCATCAATTTGCGGAACGCCGGGGATCATCGTTTTCAGATTGATATTATCAGCATAGGCAAAAGAGGATGCACTTATGGCGAGCAAAGCACCAAGCGCTGTACGTTTAGTAAAACGAGACGTGTTTACAGTATTCATGATTGGAACAACAACATCCGTGGGTATAAGTTAAAAAACGAGCCACACTATAGCAGATGGAAAATAAGCAGGCACCAGACATTACGTTACGTGATTTTGCGAAAGGGACGGTGGTATCCCCAATCAGTCCAGTAAGTAAGGTAATGAGTGTTCTGGATACTGTCGCCAATCAGGCGACAGTGGCTTTGCTAAAGCGTACCAGGAGCGGCAGTAATAAAGGATTGCTGCTGAGCTTCGACTGACAAACGTTGTTGAAGTTCAGTTGCCTGCTGGCGATTTGCGAATGGGCCTAGCTGGATGCGATAAAGCCCGCCGTTGGACGTCACTTTTCCGGTGACGTTGAAACGTTCACTCAGGCTGCGCAACCAGGTTTGTGCACGTTGCTGATCGCTTAGCGCGCCGACCTGAACGACGTAACCGCCGCGAATATTAGTTTGTGCCGCAGCTGGGGTGGACGATGCTGGAGCATGAGATACAGGTGGTGTTGCCGGTGTGGTTTCGATAACGCCAGCGGGCAATGCGGAAGGTGCGCCCAGGAAGCCACCGGAATGCGTGGTTGCACTGCTTTGCGGCACGGAACTATTTTTTGGTACTGAACTATTTTCCGGTACTGAGCTATTGGCAGGCTGCGTCAGGCCACTATTGCTGATGGGGCGCGTGGCCGCGGCTGGCTGAGTATCATTTGCCATCATTGGTGTACCGAGTCCACTGGAACCGAAGTTAGGGCGATCCGGTAGCGCAAAACTTTGTTTTGCTACGCTTGTGCCGATGGTTCCTGGTCCGGACATCGTACCGTCAGGGGCGACGTTGATAAAATCGACTTTAACTTTAGTATTGTTGGAAATATTTAATCGATCGCCAGCAGCTTTGGAAAGATCGATGATCCTACCGGGCGTGTAAGGGCCACGATCGTTTACTCTCACCACCAGGCGGCGACCATTGCTCAGATTGGTGACGCGCACGTAGCTGGGCAAGGGTAATATTGGGTGAGCGGCCGTCAATGCGTTTGGATCGAACACTTCACCGATGGAAGTTCGATTGCCATTGGCTTCCTCGCCATACCAGGTGGCTAAACCTGTTTCGCTAAAATTTTGCGGATTTTTGACAATTTTATACGTCCGGCCCTTGATGGTGTAATCTTGCAATGTCCCAGGGTTATAAGGCTCGTAGCGTGGTTCAGCACCACCGATTTCTTCTACCGGGCCGCTATAAACGGTCTTTACTGGCGGTGACGACGGTTTTTCTGTGACGGTACAGGCGGAAAGCGCCAGACTCACTGCTCCAACCCAAAGCCAATCCTTACGCATTGCTCCACCTCGTTTTATAAATTCTTGGATAGCATCTTGCGGTGAGTATGGATCGACATAACGATACCAAATCCCGCCATGAGGACGATAAGCGCTGAACCCCCGTAACTGACCAGAGGTAAAGGCACACCAACAACGGGTAGGATACCGCTAACCATCCCGATGTTAACGAAAACATAAACGAACAGAATTAACATCAGGCCACCAACCATCACCCGACCAAATGATGTCTGTGCGTTAGCGGCAATTACCAGCCCGCGCATAATGAGGAACAAATACATGGCGAGTAAAATCAATACGCCAATTAACCCCAGCTCTTCAGCCAAGATAGCAAAAATAAAGTCAGTATGTCGTTCCGGCAAGAATTCTAACTGAGATTGTGTTCCATGCAGCCATCCTTTGCCAGACAGACCGCCAGAGCCGATCGCTATTTTTGACTGAATAATATGATATCCCGCACCGAGCGGGTCGCTCTCAGGATCGAGCAACATCATTACGCGGGCTTGCTGATAATCATGCATCAGAAAGAACCACAATATGGGAATAAACGCGGCGAGCAGCAAAACGGCAATGCCGATCAAGCGCCAACTCATACCGGCCAGAAAAAGGACAAATAGCCCAGAGGCGGCAATCAGAATAGAGGTTCCTAAATCGGGTTGAGCGGCAACCAGAAGGGTTGGCGTAAAAATCAGTATCAACGCGATGCCCGTATTCTTGAGTGAAGGTGGGCACATATCGCGATTGATAAAGCGAGCAACCATCAGCGGAACCGCGATTTTAGCAATTTCAGATGGTTGGAAACGCACAAAACCCAGGTCTAGCCAGCGTTGAGCGCCTTTACTGATCTGTCCGAAGATATCGACCATCATTAATAAAATAACGCAAACGACATAGAGGTAAGGTGCCCATCCTTCATACACCCGTGGTGGAATTTGTGCCATCACGACCATGACGATCAGCCCCAGCACAATTTGTACGGCCTTACGCTCCATCATGCCTACGTCTTGTCCGCTGGCGCTCCACATAACAAACAGACTGTACCCCAGCAGTGCCAGAATGCAGATTAGGAAGGGGAGATCGATATGTATTTTGGTCCAAATCGAACCTTTTTGCTGGTTATCGGTCATGACTGTCTGCTACTCACTTTCGCTGCCTGGCGGGGCTGGGGGCGCACTCGGTAGGTCCGTATTGTTATCGCCTAACAGAATATGGTCAAGGATCTGCCGGGTAATCGTACCGACTGTTGGGCCTGCGCCACCGTTTTCCAGAATAATCGACATGGCGACTTTGGGATTGTTGTAAGGCGCGAAAGCGACCATGAGCTTATGATCGCGCAGGTGTTCCGCAATTTTGTGGGCGTTATAGGTTTCATTCTCTTTGAGGCCAAAAACCTGTGCGGTGCCGGATTTTGCGGCAATCTTGTAAGGTGCATTGTCAAAGCTTTTATGCGCAGTGCCGTTTGCCCGGTTAGCAACGCCATACATTCCATCTTTGGCAACTTCCCAAAAACCGGAGTGGATATCGCCAATCTGACGATGCTCGGGCTGACGGTAAGGAACCATGACGCCGTTCTCTCTGGAACTGTAGAGTAGATGAGGGGTTTTGACTTGGCCGTCATTAATCAGCGTTGTTAACGCCTTGTTCATCTGTATGGGTGTTGCGGTCCAATAACCTTGTCCGATCCCGACTGGAATCGTGTCTCCTTGATACCAGGGTTTTTTGAAACGTCGCAGTTTCCATTCGCGAGTGGGCATATTCCCCGCGCTTTCCTCTGAAATGTCGATGCCGGTTTTTTCCCCGTAGCCGAATTTATTCATCCATTCTGCCAAGCGGTCGATACCCATGTCATAAGCGACCTGATAGAAGAAAGTATCGGCAGATTCTTCCAGTGACTTGGTCAGATTTAGTCGCCCATGTCCCCATTTTTTCCAGTCGCGAAAACGTTTTTCTGAACCAGGCAACTGCCACCAGCCAGGATCAAACAGCGTTGTGTTAGTCGTAATGACTCCCGCAGTTAACGCAGAAACGGCAATATAAGGTTTGACCGTTGAAGCCGGTGGGTAAATCCCCTGCGTTGCCCGGTTGATGAGCGGGCGATTGGGATCGTTGCGCAGTTGGTTATAATCTTTGCTCGAGATACCATCGACAAACAGGTTAGGATCGTAGCTTGGCGTGGACACCATCGCCAAAATACCACCGTCGCGCGGGTCAGTGACGATAACGGCGGCGCGGCTGCCTTCCAGTAGTTTCTCAATGTATATTTGCAGGCTGAGATCCAATGTCAGATAGATATCTCTTCCCGCTTGTGGTGGTTGTTCGTGTAGTTGACGGATCACTCGACCGCGATTATTGACCTCGACTTCTTCATAACCGGGTTTCCCGTGCAACAAATCTTCATAGTGGCGCTCGATACCTAACTTTCCGATATCACGCGTTGCGGCATAGTCAGCCAGCTTTTCTTCTTTATTTAATCGCTCAACATCTTTGTCATTGATTTTCGATACATAGCCGATGACGTGAGTGAGTGCTGAGCCGTATGGATAATAACGACGTTGGTAGCCTTTGACTTCTACGCCGGGAAAACGATATTGGTTGACGGAAAAGCGAGCGACCTGCAAGTCGCTTAATGCGGTTTTGACGGGGATCGATGTGAAACGCCGCGAGCGTTTGCGTTCTTTTTCAAAACTTTCCAGATCGTCGTCGGTTAAATCAATAATGGGTTTTAACGCATCAAGCGTCGCTTGTAGATTGTCTACTTTTTCCGGCACCAGTTCTAATTGGTAAATGGTACGGTTGAGTGCTAACGGAATGCCATTACGATCATAGATGATGCCGCGACTCGGCGCGATGGGAACCAGTTTAATGCGGTTTTCATTGGAGCGAGTACGATAGTCATCGACACGTAGAATTTGCAGATGATAAAGATTAGCGATTAATACACCAGACAGTAGCAAAATACCCAAAAACGCCACTAAAGCACGACGCACGAATAGGGCAGACTCAGCCGTATAATCACGAAAAGGTTTACGTTCTATTTTCATCCAGCGGTTTATTTCACGTGTTTCATAATATCGCCTTACTCCCGGTGGTAAGGGTGATTAGTGGTAATACTCCAGGCACGATACAAGCTTTCCGCAACCAGTACGCGCACTAATGGGTGGGGCAGCGTCAGTGGCGATAGTGACCAACTCTGTTCTGCTGCAGCTTTACATTCTGGGGATAACCCCTCGGGGCCACCAATAAGCAAACTGACATCACGGCCATCTTGTTTCCAGCGCTCTAACTGCTGTGCCAACTGCGGGGTTTCCCATGGTGTACCAGGAATATCCAACGTGACAATGCGGTTGCCTTTTCCTACGGCGGCGAGCATCTGTTCGCCTTCCCGCTCGAGAATGCGTTTGATATCCGCATTTTTCCCCCGCTTACCAGCAGGAATCTCAATGAGTTCGAACGGCATATCCTTGGGAAAGCGGCGCAGATAATCGGTAAAACCTGTCTGCACCCAGTCGGGCATTTTGGTACCAACGGCAACCAGTTGCAGCCTCATACCACTAGCCCCACAATTTTTCCAGCTCGTATAACTGGCGACTTTCTTCTTGCATCACGTGGACAATAACGTCACCCAGATCAACAACAACCCAATCGGACACATTCTCACCTTCTATACCAAATGGCATTATCCCCGCAGCTCGTGAAGACTGAACGACATGATCGGCAATAGAGGCAACATGTCGGGTAGAGGTTCCGGTACAGATAACCATATAGTCGGTGATACTGGATTTGCCCGTGACATCTAAGGTCACGATATCCTGACCTTTTAAATCGTCTATTTTATCAACAACGAATGCTTGGAGTGTTTGGCCCTGCAATGGTTCCCCCTCGGTTGCCAGTATTTGATCTTCATGGATGACTTATCGCACTTACGGTTCTAGCGAACACTTGGCTTCATCGAATATTTAATAGTTATAAAACAGTAAGGGCTGACCGTGTTGACTGCCTCATCGCAGAGAATGGCCGGTTTTCCCTATGATTGAAACCAGCGGCGGAGTATATCACGCACTTTGTCTGAGTGGTACGTGGTATCAGGTCTGGCCTATCGATATAGCCCTTGTTCATCGATGTAGCGTAGTACGGACGGTGGTAGCCAATCCTGACAGTCGAGGCCGGCTTGGCGTCTCTTACGAATTTCAGTTGCTGAAATAGTAACCAATGGCGTGTCTGCCATGAAGATCCGTCCGTGCGTTTGTTGATGCAGATCCCGTGGATCTTTTGTGAGGTGGTCTTCCAGCCATTTCTGAAGTGTCGGCGTAGAGAGTGTGGATTGATAGCCAGGACGAGCACAGACCAGCAGATGACAAACGCCAAGGAGATCTTCCCAGCGGTGCCATTGATGTAATGTCAGCAATGAGTCTTGGCCGATAACAAACGCAAGTGGTGTCTCCGCGCCCGTTTCCCCTCGCAGGGCTTCCAGCGTATCAATGGTGTAAGAGGGGGTTTGACGTTGTAATTCACGCTCATCAACACGGAATAATGCATTATTTTCAGATGCCAACTGAGTCATGCGTAACCGCTGTTGAGACGTGGCTTCAGGCTGTGGTCGATGCGGAGGAACATTGTTTGGGAGTAATACAATTTTACTGAGCCCGACAATTTTCGCCAGCGCGGTGACTGGCATGAGATGCCCATAATGAATGGGATCAAACGTGCCGCCGAAAAATGCAGTGAGCGGAGGATGCTCTGCTTTTATTATCACATCGGATTGAATCGGCGTTATCAAATCAGATGGTGTGCTCAAACCGGGTAACCTCTGGCTGGAAGGGTGATTAGACATAAAGATCCAGACATACCGCGCGATACCGCATGGGCAAACCAGATCATGTCGCTGGCAGTAGAAAACTTTCTGGTAGTGCTTTACCGCATAATATCATCGCAAGCGTTTCTAACTCAGTCCATACAGACTGACCATAGTTTTGTTTGAGCGTAATTTCCAATTGAGCTAGCAAACGGATTGCCTGCTGGAGTTGCTGCAACGTCAATCTTTGTAACGCTTGAGTTAATAGGTCACGGCGATTTTGCCAGACTTTATGCTGATCAAATAAGCTACGTAGCGGTGCTCTTGTTATTTGTCGTTTTAGTGTCAATAACAACAGCAATTCGCGCTGTAAGGTTCGCAAAAGAATGACGGGTTCGCAGTCTTCCTGACGTAGCTGTTGCAAGATGTGCAACGCTCGTTTGCCTTTACCTGCTAATAACGCGTCCAGCCAATGGAATGGAGTAAAATGCGTCGCATCGTTGACCGCGTCTTCTACTCGGGGCAGCGTCAGCTTTCCATCTGGATACAATAACGCGAGACGAGCTAACGCTTGTGATAGCGCCAGCAGGTTGCCCTCGTAGCAGTAGCAAATCAGTTGGCTTGCGGCGTCATCCAACTCGAGTTTCATGGATTTTGCACGTTGAGCGACCCAGCGCGGCAGTTGCATTTGCTCGGGAGTGAGACAATTAACGTACACGCCATTTTTTGATAACGCTTTGAACCAGGCACTATTTTCCTGCGCTTTAGTGAGTTTGTGGCCTCGTAGCATCAGTAAAATATCGGGGTGCAATAACTCAGAAAGTTTGAGTAGGTTCTCTGCCATCGCGGCATTCGGCCCATTTTCAGGCAAGATCAGTAACAGCGTTTGACGAGAAGCGAACAGGCTTAGCGCCTGGCAGGTGCCGAAAATAGCGCCCCAATCGGTATGAATATCCAATGAGAAGCTGAAATGTTCATTGAATTCCTGCTGCTGAGCGGTTTGTCGGATGCTATCCAAACTTTCCTGTAATAGAAGGGGATCGGTACCGAAAATCAAATAGCAGGTACGCAACCCCTCATGGAGTTGCGCAGCGAGTTGCTCAGGATAGAGGCGAATCATGGACGGTTAGATGAGGTAAGGGAAGCCGCTTGCTGTTGCCGGTTTTTTACCTCCTGACTGCCGTTGATAGTGAGTAATTTGCGTACTAACTGCTGGGCTGCCTGAGTATGCATTTCCTTACGTACAATATCCTGTTCTGCATCTTTTGCCAGAGCAGTTAACGGGTTGTCAAAGAAAGTGCGGAACACGGTAACACTAAGCGGATAAATATCTTCACCGGGCAGCAATACCTGAGCACGGAGCGTTAGCACCATCTGATATTCGGCTGTTTTACCATCCTGAAATACAGAAACGGTATCTTTGGTTTCCGATGCGCTGAGTATTCGCAGTGAAGGAATATCCTGCCGCGTTGCATCATCAACAATTTTCACATCGCTGAGACGTAGCGCTTCACGCACCGAACGCGTCATGGGACCGTAAGGATCACTGCTATCCAGCACCAATGTCTGTAGCTGCGCAGGGACTTGTGTCGTGCCGCGCAGATGAAAACCGCAACCGGCGGTGATGAACACCGCCAGCCCCAGCAACAACGTAAATAGACGATGTCGCACAGTTCCTCCTTGCCTTAACCCACAACCAGGTTAAGCAGTTTGCCAGGGACATAAACCACTTTACGTACAGTGACGCCGTCCAGGTATTTCGCTACCAGTGGTTCCTGCGCAGCGCGTTCACGAACCTGATCTTCACTGGCATCAGCCGCAACGGTAATTTTACCACGAACTTTGCCATTTACCTGAACGACAACCAGCTTGGAGTCTTCGACCATAGCCTGTTCATCCGCGACGGGCCATGGTGCGGTATCAATATCCCCATCTCCTTGCAAGGCTTGCCACAACACAAAGCAAGCGTGCGGTGTGAATGGATATAGCATACGTACCACGGCTAACAGCGTTTCCTGAGTCAGGGCGCGATCTTGATCGTTATCCTGCGGCGCTTTGGCCAGTTTGTTCATCAATTCCATGATGGCAGCGATCGCGGTATTAAACGTCTGGCGACGGCCAATATCATCTGTCACTTTAGCGATAGTTTTGTGCAGATCGCGACGCAGTGATTTCTGATCTTCCGTCAGTGCAGCAACGTTTAACGGCTGGGTAGCACCGCGTTCAGTATGATCGAATACCTGCTTCCAGACACGTTTCAGGAAGCGGTTTGCACCTTCTACGCCTGACTCCTGCCATTCCAATGTCATTTCAGCGGGTGAGGCGAACATCATAAACAGGCGAACGGTATCTGCACCATATTTTTCAACCATGACTTGAGGGTCAATGCCGTTATTTTTGGATTTCGACATTTTGCTCATGCCCGCGTAAATAACCTCACGGCCCTGTTTGTCTGTTGCTTTGGTGATACGGCCTTTTTCATCACGCTCAACGCTGACATCAATGGGAGAAACCCAAATGCGCTCGCCGTTATTCCCGACGTAATAGAAAGCATCGGCCAAGACCATTCCCTGACATAACAGACGCTTGGCTGGTTCATCTGAAGTCACCAGACCGGCATCACGCATCAGCTTGTGGAAGAAACGGAAATACATCAGGTGCATAATGGCGTGTTCGATACCGCCAACATATTGGTCAACGGGTAGCCAGTAGTTGGCTGCCGCCGGATCCAGCATGCCTTGATCGTATTGCGGGCAGGTATAGCGTGCGTAGTACCAGGAAGACTCCATAAAGGTATCGAACGTGTCGGTTTCACGCAACGCTGGCTGGCCGTTGATCGTTGTCTTAGCCCATTCCGGGTTAGATTTCAGCGGGCTGGTAATGCCATCCATCACGACATCTTCCGGCAGGATTACCGGCAGTTGATCTTCTGGTGCGGGAATAACGGTGCCGTCTTCCAGTGTTACCATTGGGATCGGTGCGCCCCAATAACGCTGGCGGGACACGCCCCAGTCACGCAGGCGATAGTTAACCTTACGTTCACCAATTCCCAATGAAACCAGTTTATCGGCGACGGCGTTGAACGCGGCATTGAAATCCAGCCCGTCAAACTCACCAGAATTGAACAAACGACCTTTTTCCGTCATGGCTTGAGCGGACAAATCCGGTTCGCTGTCGTCAGCATTCAAAATCACGGGTTTGATAGACAGTCCATACTTGGTGGCAAATTCCCAGTCACGCTGATCATGACCAGGAACGGCCATCACCGCACCTGTTCCGTATTCCATCAGGACAAAGTTGGCTGCCCAAATGGCAACTTTCTCGCCGTTAAGCGGATGGATAGCGTATAGGCCGGTAGCCATGCCTTTTTTCTCCATCGTTGCCATATCTGCTTCGGCAACTTTGGTATTACGGCATTCGTCAATGAAGTCAGCCAGTGCTGGATTGTTCGCTGCGGCTTGTTTTGCCAGAGGGTGACCTGCGGCCACGGCAACGTATGTCACGCCCATAAAGGTATCAGGACGTGTCGTGTAGACTCGCAGTTTTTCTTCGCTATTTTCTACGTCAAAAGCAATTTCAACGCCTTCAGAACGGCCAATCCAGTTACGTTGCATAGTTTTGACCTGTTCAGGCCAGCTTTCTAACGTATCCAAATCGTTTAACAGTTGATCGGCATAATCGGTGATTTTGATAAACCACTGCGGAATTTCTTTACGCTCGACCTTGGTATCGCAACGCCAGCAGCAGCCATCGATGACTTGCTCATTTGCCAGAACAGTCAGATCGTTCGGGCACCAGTTCACCGCAGAGGTTTTCTTGTAAACCAAGCCTTTTTCGTAAAGCTTGGTGAAAAACCATTGTTCCCAGCGGTAGTAGTCTGGTTTACAGGTCGCGACTTCGCGATCCCAGTCATAACCAAAGCCCAGTAGTTTCAACTGGTTTTTCATGTATTCAATATTGGCGTAAGTCCACGGTGCCGGTGCGGTGTTATTTTTAACCGCAGCCCCTTCGGCGGGCAGGCCAAATGCATCCCAGCCAATCGGCTGTAGGACGTTCTTACCCAGCATGCGCTGATAACGAGAAATCACGTCGCCGATCGTGTAGTTACGGACGTGGCCCATATGTAGTCGGCCAGAAGGGTAAGGCAACATGGAAAGGCAGTAGTATTTTTCCTTGCCGGGTTCTTCGGTGACTTTGAATGTCCGCTTTTCTTGCCAGTGAAGCTGGACATGCGCTTCTATCTCTTCTGGGCGGTATTGCTCTTGCATGGCTGCCAGGGGTCCTGTTTAGTAAAGAATCGCTACACCAGTAGCGAATTCTGATTCATAACAAAAGATCCGCATAGCATAGCGGTAAGCGACGCGGGCAACAACACCCTAGACCCGGCTAGAGAATATTTCTGATCGATGAATCGTATACTGCGAGAAATCGCGCAAATTGGCGACAATTCTCCAAATGTGTGGAAAAAATAATCTAAAATAGAGGGAGATAGACGACATGTCGGATTTTTGCATGGCGTACCAGACGGTGAATAGTCGTTTTTATCACCTTTCAATCCGCTTATTCAGGAGGAAGCATGAATAAACTAGCCCGCTATTACCGCGAGTTAATGGCTTCAGTGACGGCCCGACTGAACAACGGTGAACGCGATCTCGATAATCTGGTACAGAGCGCTCGTCAAACCTTACAAGAAGGCTCAGAACTGACACAAAAAGAAATTGAACAGATTATTCAGGCTGTTCAGCGCGATCTGGAAGAATTTGCCCGCAGCTACAATGAAAGCCAGGGCGAGTTTACTGACAGTGTGTTTATGCGAGTGATTAAAGAGAGTCTATGGCAAGAGTTGGTCGACATTACAGATAAAACCCAACTGGAATGGCGTCAGCTTTTCAATGATGTGAATAACCACGGCGTTTACCATAGTGGTGAGGTGGTGGGATTGGGGAATCTGGTGTGTGAGAAGTGTCATCACCACATTGCGTTTTATACGCCAGAAATTTTACCTCGCTGCCCAACGTGCTCACACGATCAATTCCATCGGCAGCCATTTCAGCCGTAATGAGGGTGATGGACGGAGAATAAATGGGGAGAGCGTGCCTTGTGGCACGCTTGGTATGTGTTAATGCAGAATTTTTGCCAGAAAGTCTTTCGCACGTTCAGATTTTGGATTATTGAAAAAGTCATCCTTCGCCGTATCTTCAATGATTTTTCCTTCATCCATGAAAATCACGCGGTGAGCCACTTTACGCGCAAAACCCATTTCGTGTGTGACCACCATCATCGTCATGCCTTCCTGAGCCAGTTCCACCATGACATCCAGCACCTCGTTGATCATTTCCGGATCGAGTGCTGAAGTGGGTTCGTCAAATAGCATGGCGACCGGATCCATACATAGCGCACGGGCAATGGCAACACGCTGCTGTTGTCCCCCGGAAAGCTGTCCCGGATATTTATTGGCATGTGCGGATAAACCGACGCGCTCCAGTAGCTTTTGTGCTTTGGCTTTTGACTCTGTGCGATTGCGTTTCAGCACTTTTATTTGTGCAAGCGTCAGGTTTTCGATAATCGAAAGATGCGGAAAGAGTTCGAAATGTTGGAACACCATCCCTACTTTTGCACGAAGTTGAGCCAGATTCGTTTTTTTATCGGTCACAGAGATGCCGTTCACCTCGATTTCGCCTTGCTGGATAGGTTCCAGACCATTAACGGTTTTAATCAAGGTTGACTTACCGGAACCAGATGGTCCACAGACGACCACTACCTCACCTTTTTTAACCTCTGTGGAGCAGTCGGTTAGCACCTGAAATTGACCATACCATTTAGAAATATTTTTCAGGAAAATCATCAAACCGTCCTTTTTTTCAGGTAACTGACCAGCATTGATGCGGAAATGCTGAAAATAAAATAAATAAACCCTGCAAACAGGATCATCTCAACTTGTGTACCGTCGCGTTCGCCGATGGTGGACGCAGTACGGAAGAAATCTGCGAGGCTGAGCACATAAACCAACGAAGTGTCCTGAAACAGCACAATGCCTTGTGTGAGTAACAACGGCACCATAGCCCGGAATGCCTGGGGCAGGATAATCAGTTTCATGGACTGCCAGTGTGTCATGCCAAGTGCCAACGCCGCCGATGACTGACCACGCGATATGCTGAGTATGCCCGCACGGATGATCTCGGAGTAATAGGCCGCTTCGAACAGTGAAAAGGCTACCATAGCTGATATCAGCCGAATATCGGTTTTCGGTGAAAGGCCAAGCACATTTTGTAATAAGCTAGGAACAACCAGATAGAACCACAGCAAGACCATGACGAGTGGCACGGAACGGAATAGGTTTACATACAGTTTGGCGAACCAACTGATCGGCTTGATTGGCGACAAGCGCATAACGGCCAGAATGGTGCCCCAGATAATGCCGAAGATTACTGCGGTGATGGTTATTTTAAGTGTGACGACCATTCCCTGTAGCAGGTAAGGCAAGCTTGGGCCAATTGAACTCCAGTCAAATTCATGCATGAGTTATTTGCTCCCCATATTGCCCGGCAAACGGGTTTTCTGTTCAACCACCTGCATGATCAACATGATGATGGCGTTTATGCCGATGTAGGCGAGCGTAATCGCGGTGAATGACTCATAGGCATGGGCCGAATAATCCAGCAGTTTCCCGGCTTGTGCCGCCATATCCACCAGGCCGATGGTGGAGGCGATAGCGGAGTTTTTTACCAGATTTAACATCTCAGACGTTAGCGGTGGAATAACAATACGATAGGCGTTAGGCAGTAAGACATAACGATACGTTTGCGGTAATGTCAGCCCCATTGCCAACCCAGCGGCTTTTTGACCACGTGGTAATGACTGAATGCCTGCGCGGATCTGTTCACATACGCGGGCGGCCGTAAACAAGCCCAGACAGATCATGGATGACAGGAAGAATTGAATATTGGGATCGAGTTCGGCTTTGAACCACATCCCGAGTTTCTCAGGAAGTAATTCAGGGACGACCAGATACCAGGTAAAAAACTGAACGATCAAAGGGACGTTACGGAATAATTCAACATAGCAGGTACCAATTCCCGCGATAATACGGTTTGGGACGGTACGTAAAATTCCAAGAATAGAACCCAGTAAGAAGGCGATGATCCAGGCACAAATAGACAGTGTGACCGTGACTTGCAGGCCGGATAGGATCCACCCTAGATAAGTGGTATTGCCGAATGGGGCGGCTTGCAGGAAGATACCCCAATTCCAATCTATTGACATAACAAACTCCGGTAAAAAAAGGGTAGCGAAGCTACCCTGAAGATTGATGAGCGGTATTAACATGCAATGGGGAACGACCATTACTTGTCTGTCTGTCCTGCCGCGAATCAGCAATCATAAGGCAGAGTAAACTGCCTTTATTGTCGTTATTAATTAGTTTAACGCTTTATCATTCGGCGCTTTGAACAAGGCTTTCATTTCATCAGAAAGCTCAAAATTCAGATTGAGATCTTTTGGTGGAATCGGCTGTTTAAACCAGCGATCAAACCATTTTTCTGCTTCGCCAGAAGTCTGGACTTCAGCAATGGTGTCATCTACCAGTTTCTTGAATTGCGGATCGTCTTTACGCAACATGCAGCCGTAGGCTTCTTCAGATTGTGCAGTACCGAGGATTGCCCACTTATCGGCATCTTTCGCTTTAGCGCGTTCACCGGCAAGTAGAGCATCGTCCATCATGAAAGCAACGGCACGGCCACTTTCCAGCGTACGGAAAGAATCACCGTGATCTTTCGCACTGATGATACGCATCTTCATTTGTTTTTCTTCATTCAGCTTGTTAAGCAGAACTTCAGATGTCGTTCCCGAGGTCACCACAACCGTTTTACCCTGCAGATCAGGGAAGTCTTTAATACCAGAGTCTTTTTTCGTTAGCAGACGAGTACCGACGACAAAAATGGTATTTGAGAATGCCGCTTGTTTTTGGCGTTCAAGGTTGTTCGTTGTCGAGCCACATTCCAAATCAAAGGTGCCGTTTTGCAGCAATGGAATACGGTTCTGGGAAGTAATAGGGAGCAGTTTCACCTGCAGATTGGGCGCATCTAACTTTTTCTTAATGGCCTCAACAATTTTGTCTGAATAGGCCTGAGAGTAACCGACAACTTTCTGTTGGTTATCGTAGTAAGAGAAAGGAACCGATGATTCACGGTGGCCGATAACGATGACACCATTGTCTTTTACTTTTTTCAGCGTGCCAGCCAGATCCTCAGCTTGAGCAAGGCTGACGGTGGTGCCAAGCAGAAGCAGTGATAGTGCCAATTTACGCATTTGCATGTTCTAACCCCTTTGCTGTCGTTATGGATCTAAAACGATATGGATCTAAAACCATGGCGCAGTCATATAGATCTAATGTTGTGCTGCTAAATTACAGATGACGTTTGGTTTCTTCTGCGGTGTGGTTTCATGCACCGTTAAAGAGCGAAGTAACAACGTATACTGTTAAAAAATAGCTGATTGTAAATAGATTGATATGAAAATGTTTGTTTTTTGCGAGCCCTACCGCACCAAATCACAGCACTAAACTCAAATTGCATCATTTGAGTGCAGTGTTTGCCCCAATCTCGTGCTTTGTGGTCAGTGAACTCGCTAAAAACACGGAAACAACCATTTACAAGATAATAATAGGCAAATACCGTGCCAAAAAGAAAAGGCATGCGAGCGCATGCCTTTGGGGAACATGAATTATTTTGGGTATAGAATCAACGACGGCGGAAGGTGAGGAATAACGTCATTACGCCACCCAGTAGCGTAATGATCCACAGCGGTAAACCACCAAAACGTGCGTAGGGGGTCAGGCCACTGGCTGGAATAACCTGTGTATCTAAAACGGCGCGCGTGAACTGTGGCAAGCTGGCAGAAACCTCACCAGTCGGTGCAATAACGGCAGTCACTCCGTTATTGGTACTACGAACCAGAGGGCGTCCTAATTCCAGCGCTCGCATACGTGCCATCTGGAAATGTTGCCACGGCCCAATGGAGTGGCCGAACCAGGCATCATTGGAGATGGTTAACAACATATCCGTGTCTTCGCGGAAATTATCGCGTAGCTGTTGACCCAGAATGATTTCATAACAGATAGCGGCGTTGAGTCTAAAACTACCGACGGTTAATTGGGGTTGAATATAAGCGCCACGACTGAACGACGACATGGGTAAATCGAAAAAGGGTGCCAATGGGCGTAATAGCGTTTCCAATGGCACGAATTCGCCAAATGGCACCAGGTGATTCTTGTTATAGCGGTTACTGGTGGGGTAGTGATAAGGCTGTTTATCACCCAGAACGATAATACTGTTGTAATACTCAAACCCGTTATTGTTACGACGAGAGTCTACAATCCCGGTGATAAGGCTGCTGTTGTGGCTACGGAGTAAGCCATCAAGTTTGGTTAGATAGTCTCCCTGACGGCTCTCTACATCGGGGATAGCCGATTCAGGCCAGATGATAATAGGTGCCTTTTCCATATAAGGCAGACTGTTATCCAGATAAATATTCAAGGTATTCAGTAGTTGATTCGGATCCCACTTAAGCGCCTGAGGGATATCTCCTTGGACCAATGCGATGTTGACCGCCCGCTCAGGCAGCAGATCAAACCACTGAATATGGCGTAGTGGCCACGGCAGAGCCAGTAGCGCGAATGCGATAACGGCTGGAAGCGTTCGACGCTGATATAGCGACAAAACCACGAGGCCGCTAATGCTCATTAGCATAAACGTGATGGCATCAACACCGAGTATGGGGGCGATGCCTTTCAATGGACCATTAATCTGGCTGTAGCCAAATTGAAGCCATGGGAAGCCGGTCAATACCCAGCCACGTAGGAATTCTGTCAATTGCCACAATACTGGTGCGGCAATGGCAAGTCGCCACCAACTGGTTTTTGAACATAAGCGAGTGAGTAGCGCGGCAAAGAGTAGTGGATAGAGTGCTAAATACGCAGCCAGCAGTACGACAAGAGCAATGTTGATTGGTCCGGGCATACCACCAAACTGAGCAATGCTGACATAGACCCAGTTAATGCCGCTGCCGAACAAGCCAAATCCCCAAGAAAAACCGATCCACGCCGATTGACGCACGGTGCGATGCAGTGTAAGGGCTTGTAGCCCCATTAATGAAACTAATGCAGCAGGCCAGAAATCAAAGGGAGAAAACGCCAGTGTACCGAAGGCGCCAAACAAAAGCGCCAGCAGGATGCGCACCTGCTGGCGTTGCAGTAAAGAAGCGAACGCCATTGCTTATTTAATCTTCCAATTGTGGTTGAGGTGCATCGTCAGGGATTCTGACGTGAACCTGAATAATTCGTCGGCTATCCGCCATCGCGACTTTAAACAGGTAACCTTCGATGTCAATGGTTTCACCGCGGGAAGGTAAATGCCCAAATGACTGCATGATAAGGCCGCCAATCGTGTCGACTTCCTCATCACTAAACTGAGTACCAAAGGTTTCATTAAAATCTTCAATATCGGTCAATGCGCGCACGGTGTATGTGTGGCGATTGAGCTGGCGGATATCACGATCTTCTTCATCGTCATATTCATCTTCAATCTCGCCGACGATGAGCTCCAGAATATCTTCAATCGTGACAAGGCCGGAAACGCCGCCAAATTCGTCAATAACAATCGCCATATGATAACGAAGAGAGCGGAATTCGTTCAGCATCCGGTCAACACGTTTGCTTTCAGGTACAACAACGGCGGTGCGGAGAACTTTATCCATACTGAATGGTTCGGAATCACTGCGCATAAAAGGCAGGAGGTCCTTGGCCATCAGAATTCCCTCAATATGGTCTTTATCTTCGCTGATGACCGGGAAACGGGAATGAGCTGATTCGATAATCACATCCAGACATTCTTCCAGAGTCTGATCGCGCTTAAGCGTAATCATCTGAGAACGAGGGATCATGATGTCACGTACACGCTGTTCGGCGATATCCATCACGCCTTCAAGCATATCGCGAGTTTCTGGATCAATCAGCTCATTCTGTTCGGAGTCACGGATCAGCGTGAGCAGATCGTTACGATCTTTGGGTTCACCGTGGAAAAGCTGATTGAGAATAAGGGAAAAGAAACCCTTTTTAGGACTGGGGCTATCGTTGTTTTGAGAATGGTCGTCGCTCATGGCGTTTTTATTAACATCACTCTTGTTAAGAAAATATTGCCAGTAACCGGGAAAAACACAGTTAACTGGCGTATAAGGTATTAATATCTGGCATCTTCCCGATCCCAGATTAAACAAAATGTATTTCTATTTATTCGGTGAGGCCATCTTTCTCTGCAAGATACGGATCAGCATAACCCATATTTTGCATAATCTCCGTTTCCAGTGCTTCCATTTCTTCGGCTTCACTGTCTTCGATGTGGTCATACCCTAGCAGATGCAGGCTACCATGGACAACCATATGTGCCCAATGCTCTTCCTCCGTTTTCTGCTGTTCGACCGCTTCCTGCTCGACAACCTGACGACAAATGACTAAATCACCCAGCAGGGGGAGTTCCACTTCCGGTGGTGCTTCAAAGGGGAAAGAAAGTACGTTGGTTGGCTTATCTTTACCTCTGTAGGTGTAATTCAGGTTATGACTTTCCGCTTCATCAACTATACGGATAGTGACTTCTGATACTTCCTGAAATTGGGGTAGAACACCTTCCAGCCAGCGTTGAAAATCCTTTTCTTCAGGTAACCCCTGAGACTGTTCGCTGGCAATCTGCAAATCAAGAATGACCTGGCTCATTTATGCTCCTGCTCAGAGGCTGCCTGTGCTTCGCGTTTACGTTGTTCAGCCAATTGATCCTTGCGTTTTTGTTCCGCATTTTCCCATGCTTCATAAGCATTAACGATACGTGCGACAACAGGATGACGAACGACGTCTTCACTATGAAAAAAGTTAAAGCTTATCTCTTCGACATCAGATAAAACCTCAATGGCATGACGTAAACCTGATTTTTGATTACGTGGCAAATCAATCTGGGTTACATCACCGGTAATCACTGCTTTCGAATTAAAACCGATACGGGTCAGAAACATTTTCATTTGTTCAATGCTGGTGTTCTGACTTTCATCCAAAATAATAAAGGCATCATTCAGCGTACGACCACGCATATAAGCAAGTGGCGCGACTTCAATGACGTTACGTTCTATCAATTTCTCGACGCGTTCGAAACCGAGCATCTCAAACAGTGCGTCGTACAACGGGCGCAGATAAGGGTCAACTTTCTGGCTTAAATCGCCGGGCAGAAAACCGAGTTTTTCACCGGCTTCAACCGCAGGGCGCGTCAGTAAAATACGACGGATTTCCTGACGCTCCAGCGCATCAACTGCCGCAGCGACAGCAAGGTAAGTTTTCCCGGTTCCTGCTGGACCTACGCCGAACGTAATATCGTGATCGAGAACGTTGGCAATGTACTGAGCCTGATTCGGCGTGCGGGGTTTGATGACTCCGCGCTTGGTTCGAATATTGATAGCCTTGCCGTAGTCAGGAATGCTATCGGCCGTTTGTTCCAGCGCGCCAGACTCTTTAATGGCCAGATGAATTTGCTCGGGTTCAATATCACCGATGGTGCCGCGAACCGGGGCTGTATCGACATACAAACGTTGAAGAATATCGGCTGCGGCCTGGATACACAGGTCTTTGCCTACCAGCTTGAATTTATTGTCCCGACGGTTAATTTCGATACCCAGACGACGCTCGAGCTGTTTGATGTTGTCGTCAAATGGGCCGCAAAGGCTGAGTAAGCGTTGGTTATCTGCGGGTTCAAGGGCTATCTCTTTTGTCGTTACGTTCAAATTATTCCTCTTGATGTTGATTGGATCCGACTCAGTTGATGGATCCTGGACTGAATTTCACCGTTTAAATAAGCTATACCCGTCATACTTCAAGTTGCATGTGCGTTGGCTGCGTTCAGTCACCCGAATCACTTACTCAAGTAAGCTCATCGGGATTCCTTCTCTTGCCGCCTTCCTGAAACTTGAATTATTTAGGGTATATATCAGGAATTATTTATCGTGAATACACCGATGGTGCAAGTCACAATCGTTATATTGGGATGCGGTTTCGCAAAACCAAATGTAATGGTGATGAAAGTCTATAAGAATGGGTGGACGAGCCACCCATGGGAATATACTTAGAAAACGAGGTGTTATCAGGGTTGATAAATGCCTACGCCAATTTCATTTTCTTTGCGCGTGCGGGCTATCACTTGCGAAGGTGATTCATGAACGCGTAAGTCCATCTGATCTTCGGTTCGTACGATGATACCGCGTAGGGAGTTTGGATAAACATCTACGATTTCTACATCAACGAATTTACCGATCATATCCGGTGTACCTTCAAAGTTGACGACACGGTTGTTTTCTGTGCGCCCTGATAATTCCATGATGCTCTTGCGCGATGTGCCTTCTACCAGAATACGCTGGACGGTGCCTTGCATACGGCGGCTATATTGCATCGCCTGCTGACTGATACGCTCTTGCAGGATATATAACCGTTGTTTTTTCTCTTCTTCTGAGACATCGTCGACCATGTCAGCGGCGGGGGTTCCCGGACGTGCTGAGTAAATAAAGCTATAGCTCATATCGAAATTCACGTCTGCAATCAGCTTCATGGTCTGTTCGAAGTCGGCCTGAGTTTCTCCAGGGAAGCCAACGATGAAATCAGAACTGACCTGAATGCCGGGACGTGCGTTATGTAATTTACGGATAATTGATTTGTATTCGAGCGCAGTGTGGCGACGCTTCATCATTGTCAGCACGCGGTCCGAACCACTTTGTACGGGGAGATGAAGGAAGCTGACCAGCTCGGGCGTATCTTCATAGACGCTGATAATGTCGTCAGTAAATTCTATGGGATGGCTGGTGGTAAAGCGAATCCGGTCGATGCCGTCAATGGCCGCAACCAGACGCAATAGTTCAGCGAAGGAGCAGATATCATCGTTGTAGGTTGCGCCACGGTAGGCATTCACGTTTTGCCCCAGCAGGTTAACCTCACGCACGCCTTGCTCAGCTAACTGTGCGATTTCAAACAGCACATCGTCACATGGCCGACTGACTTCTTCGCCACGCGTATAAGGTACAACGCAAAACGTACAATACTTGTTGCAGCCTTCCATGATGGAAACAAAAGCTGTCGGACCTTCTGCTTTAGGTTCCGGCAAACGGTCAAATTTTTCGATTTCAGGGAAACTGATATCCACCACCGGGCTACGAGTCCCTTGCACATGGTTAATCATTTCCGGCAGGCGGTGCAGCGTCTGTGGGCCAAAAATCACGTCAACGTAATGCGCGCGTTCACGAATATGCGCACCTTCTTGTGACGCTACGCAACCGCCAACGCCAATAATCAAATTGGGATTGATATCTTTCAGGGCTTTCCAACGGCCAAGTTGATGGAAAACTTTTTCCTGCGCTTTTTCACGGATCGAGCAGGTATTGAGCAGCAGAACATCAGCCTCTTCCGCGATTTCGGTTAATTCATAACCGTGCGTACTTCCCAGTAAGTCAGCCATCTTTGATGAATCGTACTCGTTCATCTGACAGCCCCAGGTTTTAATATGCAGTTTTTTTGTCATCGACTTGCCATTACTCAGTGCGGATAAGAAAGATTCCCTTGATTCGGGGCGGGTATTGTAATCGTTCGCTGACGTTGTGACCAGTGTCTGCAAATGGTCGTCCCTAAGAACGGCTTTTCTGAAAAATTGATCTGAAATCCAGTACACTGCCCTAATCTATTTTTACAGGCGTTAACGATGTTAGCCAACGAGGGGTAAAACCAGTATGCATTATGATGCGATCGTTGTCGGAGGCGGGATGGTGGGGGCCGCAGCGGCTTTGGGATTGGCCCAAAATGGATTGCAGGTCGCGGTTATCGAACAGGTTGTGCCACCCTCGTTTGACAGGGAAAGCCCTCCGGACCTTCGGGTATCTGCCGTGGGCTATGCCTCAGTGGCTTTGCTGAAGAGGCTTGGCGTCTGGCAGAAAGTTGAGGCTATGCGCAGTGTACCATATCGCCGCCTTGAAACCTGGGAGTGGGAGAACGCTCACGTTGTGTTTGATGCGGCGGATATCCATTTACCCGAGCTGGGTTTTATGGTGGAAAACCAGGTGTTGCAAAGGGCACTCTGGACGAGTCTGGAAGCTGAAGCACGTTGCCAACACTATTGTCCTGCCGTGCCTAAATGCTTGCAACAGACGGAACAAGGTTGGAATTTGCAACTTGACGATGGGCAATCGTTGAGCACCTCGCTGGTCATTGGTGCTGACGGCGCTAATTCACAGGTTCGTCAGTGGGCTGGGATTGGTGTCAGCGGTTGGCAATATCGTCAATCCTGTATGCTAATCAGTGTTGAAACCTCAAGTCCTCAGCAGGACGTCACCTGGCAACAATTTACTCCAGCGGGGCCGCGTGCTTTTCTGCCGCTGTTTGATCACTGGGGTGAACTGGTTTGGTATGACAGTCCCCAACGTATCCGACAGCTCCAGTCAATGCCGTTGGCGCAATTAGATCACGCGATCGCAGCGACGTTTCCTGAGCGTTTGGGGGATGTCAAATCGAGGCGGGTAGGGGCGTTTCCCTTGGTTCGCCGCCATGCTCAAACCTATGTTAAGCCAGGTCTGGTATTACTGGGCGACGCTGCACATACGATTAATCCTTTGGCTGGGCAGGGGGTTAATTTGGGGTATCGGGATGTTGAAACCCTGCTAGAGGTATTGATCGGTGCCCGCGATGCGGGTGAAGCGTGGTCTTCTGAACGCGTGTTGCGACGTTATCAGTACCGCCGAAAACCGGATAACCTGTTGATGCAAAGTGGTATGGACTTATTTTACAACACGTTCAGTAATTCACTACCGCCGTTGAGCTTAGCCCGTAATCTGGCTTTAATGGTCGCTCAGCGAGCAGGTCGCTTAAAGCAACAGGCGCTGAAATACGCTATCGGTGTTTGATTAACTACAACCCGCCGTCACTATGGCGGCGTTAAACATGATAACGGTATCTTTCAGATGTAAAAAAGCCCGTATTAACGGGCTTCTCTATTTGGCTGGGGTACGAGGATTCGAACCTCGGAATGCCGGAATCAGAATCCGGTGCCTTACCGCTTGGCGATACCCCAAAAATGTGGTGGCTACGACGGGAATCGAACCTGTGACCCCAGCATTATGAGTGCTGTGCTCTAACCAGCTGAGCTACGTAGCCAAATGTTACTGCTTTTATTGCTCTACTTCAATAAAAACTTTTAACTATCAAGTAGATGGCTGGGGTACCTGGATTCGAACCAGGGAATGCTGGTATCAAAAACCAGTGCCTTACCGCTTGGCGATACCCCAACAGGACAACAGATTTTTTCAGTTCATGTTTGAATATGGCTGGGGTACCTGGATTCGAACCAGGGAATGCCGGTATCAAAAACCGGTGCCTTACCGCTTGGCGATACCCCAATCAACAACAAAGCATGAATAACTTCAAGAATCGATGTCAATTCATGAAGGTAATGGTGCGGGAGGCGAGACTTGAACTCGCACACCTTGCGGCGCCAGAACCTAAATCTGGTGCGTCTACCAATTTCGCCACTCCCGCAAAGAAAAGATGGTAGCTACGACGGGAATCGAACCTGTGACCCCAGCATTATGAGTGCTGTGCTCTAACCAGCTGAGCTACGTAGCCATCTTTTCCGCGTCACCTTCATCGGCGTTGCGGGGCGCATTATGCGTAGTTGGTCTAATTGCGTCAACTAGTTTTTTCCCGAAAAGTGTCCTCAATGTATCGTTTGTCTGGGTTGTGAACAGTCTGGTGAGAAAAACGTCAAAAAGCCGGTTTTTCCGATAAATTAAAGTGTAAAAACGGGCCAGTAATGACCCGTTTGATGGTACGAATGTATTCACTTATTGGTAGGCTGACTGGTGTACGCCAACGGCACGGCCTGATGGATCATCCATCTTTTTAAAGGACTCATCCCACTCAATCGCTTTGGCCGAAGAACAGGCTACTGACGGGCCGCCAGGCACACATTCGGCGGCGCTTGGCACAGGGAATAATTCTTCAAAGATTTCACGGTACAAGTAGCCTTCTTTGGAGGTCGGCGTGTTGTATGGAAAACGGAAATGTGCCGTTGATAACTGCTGGTCCGTTATTTGTTGCCCAGCCACTTCTTTCAGGGTATCAATCCAACTGTAGCCTACTCCGTCAGAAAACTGCTCTTTCTGACGCCATGCTACGCTGTGTGGCAGGTATGACTCGAAACACTGGCGTACAATGTGTTTTTCCATTTTGCCGTTGCCGCACATTTTGTCCTGTGGGTTGATCCGCATAGCCACATCCAGGAATTTTTTATCCAAAAATGGTACGCGAGCTTCAACCCCCCAGGCTGACATTGCCTTGTTGGCGCGGGCACAGTCATACATGTGCAGAGCCAGCAATTTACGCACGGTTTCTTCATGAAATTCTTTTGCGTTAGGCGCTTTATGGAAGTACAGATAGCCACCGAACACTTCGTCGGCACCTTCGCCAGATAGCACCATTTTAATGCCCATCGCTTTGATCTTACGGGACATCAAGTACATTGGTGTTGACGCCCGGATGGTTGTGACATCGTATGTTTCGATGTGATAAATCACATCGCGAATCGCATCCAGACCTTCCTGCACGGTGAAGTGGATTTCATGGTGAACGGTACCGAGATGCTCAGCCACCTCTTGGGCGGCTTTTAAGTCTGGAGAACCTTCCAATCCAACGGCAAAGGAGTGTAGCTGAGGCCACCATGCTTCGCTACGCTCGTCGTCTTCGACGCGGCGGGCGGCGTATTTTTTGGTAATGGCGGAGATAACGGAAGAATCCAGCCCGCCTGACAGCAATACACCATAGGGAACATCAGACATAAGATGGCTTTTTACTGACTCTTCCAGTGCTTCACGCAGTGCTTCCGCATCGGTTTCGTTATTTTTTACGTTCTCGTAATCAAACCAGTCTCGCTGATAATATTCACGAATTTCTCCGTCTTTGCTCCACAAGTAGCTGCCCGCAGGGAATTCTTTAATGGTACGGCATACCGGAACAAGCGCTTTCATTTCAGATGCAACGTAGAAGTTACCGTGCTCATCATAACCCATATATAAGGGGATAATGCCCAGATGGTCACGACCAATCAGGTAAGCCTCTTTCTCGCTGTCATAAAGGGCGAAAGCAAACATGCCCCGTAAATCGTCCAGAAATTCAGGCCCTTTCTCCTGATATAACGCCAAAATAACTTCACAGTCAGAACCGGTCTGGAATGCGTAACGCTCACCGTATTGCTGACGGAGTGCCTGATGGTTATAGATTTCACCGTTAACGGCCAGAATATGAGTTCGTGACGCATTGTAGAGCGGCTGTGCACCGGTGTTGACGTCCACAATAGACAAGCGCTCATGAGCCAGAATGGCTTTATCGCTAGCATAAACGCCAGACCAGTCAGGGCCGCGGTGACGCATCAACCTTGATAACTCCAACGCTTTTTTACGCAATTCAACAGGATCGGTTTTAAGATCGAGTACACCGAAAATAGAACACATAAGTCACTCCCTCAGTCCACTTGTAGCGTCAAGCGAAACATTATTTCAGATTAGCCAGATGAGATTCACGGGGCACATATAAGGCATTCCGTGTCTCTGCATTTATGATTACAGATGCTGTGTCATTACCAATGATTTAGCATCAAAATGGCACCGTAATTCAATATCAGCTAACTAAAAAAGCCTTGTTGACTATTTTTCGATAATTTAAATCATCTTTTGATGAATAATCGTTAAATTGATTTAGTGAAATGGCCGGATTTTTAAGGATCACATAATCCGGCATAGTGTAGCCGAGAGGATAATCAGTGTGTTTCGAGCAGATGTTGTAGCAAAACGCCGTTTAACATTGCGCGTTTTACCAAGGCAAAGGCACCGATTGCTGAGAGGTGATTCAGACCAGAAACCTCGATCGGTAGGTTGGTTCGAAAATCTTTTAATACCTGAGTGTTGATGCTGCGTTGTATTGCGGGTAAGAGAATTTTTTCGGCTGCGGTGATTTCGCCAGCAATCACCACTTTTTGTGGATTAAACAAGTTGATGGCAATTGACACCGCTTTGCCCAAATATTGGCCAGCGTGCTCAATGACTTCTCGGGCCAGCGTATCGCCACGGTTCGCCGCTTTGCAGATCGAGGTAATCGTGCAGTTATCTGATGAGATTTTGCAGGGATAACCTTGCTGTAGTAGGCGAAGTACGCGTTGTTCGATGGCAGAATTGGAGACAACCGTTTCTAAACAGCCGAAATTACCACAGTGACACCTTTCCCCCAGCGGATCGATCTGGATATGACCGATTTCGCCGACATTGCCATTATTGCCGAGAAATATTTGCCCGTTAACTAAAATTCCCGCGCCGGTTCCGCGGTGGACGCGTATCAGAATAGAGTCAAGCGCGTTGTGGGTGACGCCGAAGTAGTGTTCAGCCAAAGCCAGGCTGCGAATATCGTGTCCAACAAAGCTAGTGACATGGAAATGATGTTGCAAATTTTCAACTAACGTCCAGTTATCAACAGGAATGTGCGGCATGTAGCGAATAATGCCGGCATTAGGATCGACCAGACCGGGTAATACGACAGAAATAGCAATCAGTTCTCGGATGCGGCGCTGATGGCTATCGATAAAATGGTCAATTGCGTTAAATAATGCCGCTTCCAGTGCTTCCTGGGTTTTTTCTGGTAGATCGTAGTGCTCTTCTTCCAGTGATTTTCCCTGTAAATCATACAGGGCCACGGTGGCATCGTGACGACCAAGTCGGACGGCAATGGTGTGGAAAGATCGGGTTTCGGTAACAATAGAAATAGCACGACGGCCACCGGTAGAAGCCTGCTGGTCGACTTCTTTAATGAGCCCTCGTTCCAAAAGTTGGCGGGTGATTTTTGTAACACTGGCGGGAGCGAGCTGGCTTTGTTCTGCTATTTGTATCCGTGAGATCGGTCCGTGTTGATCAATCAGGCGGTATACAACCGCACTGTTCAACTGTTTAACCAGATCAACATTCCCTATCTGCGCTTGTCCGCCTGTGGTCATTAAAAATTTACCCGCTTGTTATCCGTGCTTTGTTACCGCCAACACATCGTCACCGTTAACAAAGGTATTGAGAATATGATAATCACGATTGAAAACGGTCAGGTTGGCTACTTTTCCGTTTTCAATACTCCCTAACTGCTTATCTACACCGATAGCTCGTGCAGGATAGAGTGTTGCCATTCGAATGGCTTCATCCAGCGGGATACCGGCCTGTTCTACGCTATTGCGCACAGCTTCAATCATCGTTAAGGCTGAGCCGCTTAACGTGCCGTTGTCATCGACGCATAGTCCATCACGGTAGTATATGGTTTTACCAGCAAAAATGAACTGGTCAATATTCGCACCTGCTGGCGCGGTAGCGTCGGTAACCAGTATCAGTTTGTCACCTTTAATACGTTTGCTATTGCGGATGTTTGCCCAATTGACGTGTAAACCGTCGGCGATAATTCCACAATAGACTTCTGGCGCATCGTAAATGGCACCGACCAAGCCAGGTTCGCGCCCGGTCAGATACGGCATGGCGTTAAACAAGTGGGTCGCACAACGGATACCCGCGGCAAAGCCTTGTTTTGCCTGTTCCCATGTGGCGTTTGAGTGTCCGGCAGAAATAACAATACCAGCATCAACCAACTGTCGAATGACGGAAGGGTTCACTTTTTCTGGCGCTAACGTGATTTTTGTAATGACATCCGCGTTTTGACAAAGAAAATCAACAAGCTTTTGTTCCGGTTGACGGATAAATGCTGGATCGTGAGTCCCTTTTTTAATGCTATTCAGCCACGGTCCTTCAAGATGTAACCCCAGGGCCTGATGATGATTTTGTGCCAGATAAGCTCGCATCACGTCTACGGCATGTTTCATAAACTCATCGCTGGAGGTAATCAGCGTGGGCAGAAAATTTGTGCAACCCGAATTCTGATTGGCCTTCTGCATGATCTCTAGCGTTTTGACAGAAATCGATGCCAGTGAATCATTAAATTGAACACCGCCACAACCATTGAGTTGCAGATCGATAAAACCGGGGGCAATCATAGCGCCGTTAAGGTCGTGCTTTTTCAGACCGTCTGGCAAGGCGTCAACGTGACAGACTCGTTCTATTAATCCGTTATCGATCACGATTGCGTGATGATCAAGTACCTGGTGGCCGGTAAAAATTCGGCTATTTGTTAAAGCGAGCATCATTAACTCCTGACAACCTATCCACTATCGTCACGCTGCGTGGGCCCACTTCTGGCAACGTAAAATTGATGGGATACAGATTAAAGATTTTTCATATTTTCCGCTTCCAATTCACGGAAGTATTTGACCGTTTTGACTTTCAGTTCCATGGTTGAGGGCTCGTCGCAAACCATTATCGCCTTAGCATGAAGCTGTAGGCAGCTGATTGTCCACATATGGTTGACATTGCCTTCTACCGCAGCCTGTAATGCTTGTGCTTTGTTGCGGGTAGTCACCAGAATCATCACTTCCTCAGCGTCCAATAATGTTCCGACACCAACGGTAAGGGCATATTTGGGCACCAGACTGACATCCCCGCCGAAGAAACGGGAGTTAGCAATGCGCGTCTCTTCCGTCAGGGTTTTTATACGTGTTCTGGATGCTAAAGATGATGCGGGTTCATTGAAGGCGATGTGCCCATCGTTGCCTACGCCGCCCATGAATAGGTGGATCTTGCCATAGGATTTGATTTTCTCTTCATAGCGAGAACATTCTGCCGTGATATCTTCTGCATTGCCGTTCAACAGGTTAATATTTTCCTGCTTAATATCAACGTGATTAAAAAAATTCTGATACATGAATGTACGATAGCTTTCCGGATGGTCGGTGGGCAGACCGACATATTCGTCCATATTGAAGGTGACGACATGTTTGAAACTTACCAGGCCAGCCTGATACATCGCGATCAGCGCTTTATAAGCCTCCAGTGGCGAGCTGCCTGTCGGCAGGCCGAGAACAAAAGGTCGGCTGGCGCTGGGATTAAATTCATTAATTTTCTGGACGATATAATGTGCGGCCCATTTGCCGACATCAGCGGCAGTATTTAAGGGAATGAGTCTCATCAGTACGCTCCTGGTTACCCGATTGGCAATAATAAAATTTTCGATACTCAATGATAGGCCGTATCACATGAAGGCGCGTTTTAGCATTGAGTGAAAAACTGAGTATCAGTGTATCTTGTTTTTTTTTATCTTAAAATAAGTTGGCAATTTGTTTTGGTATAAACTTTATATATGCAATTTTTTAGTGATTTTTATCACATAATAATTGGGTTTAATTTGCGAGGCGAAATATTTTTCTTACACTCCATACCAAAGCCAGGCATGAGGCGTTGGCTAGGCAGTGAGAGCGTCTAATCGGCAGTTTTTTGTCCCTTAGGGGAAGAGAGGAAAGGGTGAGTATTCTTAGCTATTTACAAAAAGTTGGTCGGGCGTTGATGGTGCCTGTCGCCACGCTGCCTGCTGCCGCCATCCTTATGGGGATTGGCTACGGGATTGATCCGGTTGGTTGGGGAAGTGAAAATGCGCTGGCCGCGTTGTTCATTAAATCGGGTGCAGCCATTATTGAACATATGGCGGTGCTGTTTGCCGTGGGTATTGCTTATGGTATGTCGAAAGATAAAGATGGTGCTGCTGCATTAACGGGGTTTGTGGGTTTTTTGGTATTGACCACACTTTGTTCACCTGCTGCGGTGTCTATGATTCAGCGGATCCCTGTTGAGCAGGTTCCAGCGGCGTTTAGCAAAATTGAAAACCAGTTTATCGGTATTCTTGTTGGTATCATTTCCGCGGAATTGTATAACCGTTTTAGCCAGGTTGAGTTACCGAAAGCATTGTCATTCTTCAGCGGACGTCGTCTGGTGCCTATTTTGACGTCGTTTCTGATGATTCTGGTTGCCTTCATTTTGATGTACGTATGGCCTGCCATTTATAGTGCGTTGGTGGCTTTTGGTGAACAGATTCAGCAGTTGGGTTCGGCGGGGGCCGGGATCTATGCGTTCTTTAACCGTTTGCTGATCCCTGTTGGGCTACACCATGCATTGAACTCGGTATTCTGGTTTGATGTCGCGGGGATAAACGATATCCCGAATTTCCTCGCTGGGCAGCAGTCTATCGGCGCAGGTAAAGCGGTTGTGGGTATCACCGGACGTTATCAAGCCGGTTTCTTCCCGATTATGATGTTTGGTTTACCTGGTGCGGCGCTGGCGATTTATCATTGCGCACGCCCGGAGAATAAGAGCAAAGTGGCTGGGATTATGATGGCGGCAGCATTTGCTTCCTTCTTTACCGGGATTACCGAACCGCTCGAATTTTCATTCATGTTCGTGGCACCGGTCCTGTATTTTTTGCATGCGTTGCTGACGGGGATTTCAGTCTTTATTGCCGCGAGTATGCAATGGATGGCGGGTTTTGGCTTTAGCGCCGGTCTGGTGGATATGGTGCTGTCATCGCGCAACCCACTGGCAACGCAGTGGTACATGTTGATACCCCAGGGACTGGTATTCTTTGGGCTGTATTACGTGGTGTTTCGTTTTACCATCACGCGTTTCAACCTGCTGACGCCTGGTCGCGAATTATCAGCGAGTCTTACTGAAGCCGATGGATATAACGCCAACAATGCGCCAGCGACATCTACTGCTGTACTTGATACTGAGCAATTGGCCCGTGGCTATCTGAAAGCGATCGGTGGGGCGGGCAATCTGGTTGGTATTGATGCTTGCATTACACGTTTGCGTTTGAGCGTTATGGACTCTGCATTGGTGGATGATGCCGAGGCAAAACGTCTCGGTGCTGCGGGAGTGATTCGCCTGAACAAGCAAAGCATTCAGATTGTTGTCGGCACCCGAGCGGAATCCATCGCTTCTGCACTTAAGAATGTGAGTCAGGCGTAAACAACGTCAACGGCGCAAGAGTCAATGACTCCCGTTGATGCAAAGCGATAAGCGTTCGCGGAAAAATCTGTGCGAAATAACGGGGTGAGATTGCTATCGCACCCCGTTTTTTTTCATCAGCGATAATTTAATGAAACTAACGGTTGTTTCCCGGCGTAGCTTGTTGGATCATTAGCGGTTATATGTCGTTTTAGCATTGAGGAATTAAGCATGAGTGAGGCTGAAGCCCGCCCAACTAACTTTATCCGTCAGATTATTGATGAAGACTTGGCATCCGGTAAGCACAATCATGTCCAGACGCGTTTTCCGCCAGAACCTAACGGCTATCTGCACATTGGGCATGCGAAATCTATCTGTCTGAATTTTGGTATTGCGCGTGATTATCATGGGCAATGCAATCTGCGTTTCGATGACACCAACCCGGTAAAAGAAGATATTGAATATGTTGAGTCGATCAAGCGCGATGTCGAGTGGTTGGGATTCTCGTGGAGCGGCGCAGTTCGTTATTCTTCCGACTATTTTGATCAGCTTCACCAATATGCGGTCGAGTTGATCAGTAAAGGATTGGCGTATGTTGACGAATTGACGCCTGAGCAGATTCGCGAATATCGCGGCACGCTGACGGCACCGGGAAAGAATAGCCCTTATCGTGATCGTAGCGTTCAGGAAAACCTTTCGCTGTTTGAGAAGATGCGCAATGGAGGCTTTGCTGAAGGAACCGCATGCCTGCGTGCCAAAATAGACATGGCATCATCGTTCATTGTCATGCGTGATCCGGTGATCTATCGAATCAAGTTTGCGGAGCATCATCAGACCGGCAATAAGTGGTGCATCTACCCGATGTATGACTTTACCCATTGTATTTCCGATGCATTGGAAGGTGTCACGCATTCACTGTGTACCTTGGAATTCCAGGATAACCGACGTTTGTATGATTGGGTGCTGGATAACATCACGATCCCTTGTCATCCGCGCCAGTATGAGTTTTCACGTCTGAACCTTGAATATGCCATCATGTCCAAGCGCAAGTTAAACTTACTGGTAACGGAAAATGTCGTAGAAGGGTGGGACGACCCGCGTATGCCAACGATTTCTGGCCTGCGTCGTCGTGGTTATAGCGCGGCTTCTATCCGTGAGTTTTGTGTCCGTATTGGTGTCACCAAACAGGACAATAACGTTGAGATGGCAGCACTGGAATCTTGTATCCGTGACGATCTGAACGAAAATGCACCGCGCGCGATGGCCGTACTGGATCCGGTTAAATTGGTCATTGAGAACCTTCCTTCAGATCATGAAGAATGGGTCACCATGCCAAACCATCCGAATAAACCGGAAATGGGAACACGTCAGGTGGCGTTTAGCCGTGAAATTTATATCGATCGTGCTGACTTCCGTGAAGAAGCCAACAAGCAGTATAAACGTCTGGTGTTGGGCAAAGAAGTGCGTTTACGTAATGCTTATGTCGTAAAAGCCGATCGTGTTGAAAAAGATGAGCAGGGCGTGATTACTGCAATTTATTGCAGCTACGATCCTGATACGTTGAGCAAAGATCCGGCTGACGGTCGTAAGGTTAAAGGGGTCATCCATTGGGTGTCTGTTGCTCATGCTCGTCCCGCTGAATTCCGTTTATACGACCGATTATTCAGTGTCGCCAACCCGGCTGCCGCTGAGGATTTTTTGTCTACCATTAACCCTGATTCGCTGAAGATTACGCATGGATTTGTTGAGGCCAGTCTGGCTCAGGCTGAGTCAGAAAAAGCCTATCAATTTGAACGTGAAGGTTATTTTTGCGCCGACCGCGTCTATTCCAGTGCGGAACATTTAGTGTTTAACCGTACAGTTGGTTTACGGGACACTTGGGTCGGTTAACGATCATACTGGGTTTAAACGTAATGATATAAAAAAATAAAACCGCCTCGGCGGTTTTATTTTATGGTGGCAGGATAATCGCTACCCTTGGATTATCACAGGCGACGTTAGAAAACACCCCCTGCGTTTCTATGCGGTCGATTTATAGTGTTGGATCGTGAAGCGTGTCGTCTTCGCGACAATCCCCTTCACTGCAATGGCCATACAGATACAAACTGTGGTTTGTCAGTTTGATACCATGTCTTTCTGCGATTTCACGCTGGCGTGCTTCGATATATTCATCGCGGAATTCAATGACTTTGCCGCAATCCAGGCAAATCAGATGGTCATGGTGATGTTGCTGAGTCAGTTCGAAAACTGATTTACCGCCTTCAAAATTATGGCGGGTGACGATACCAGCATCATCAAACTGATTAAGTACGCGATAAACGGTTGCTAAACCAATTTCTTCGCCCATATCAATCAGTTTCTTATATAAATCTTCCGCACTGACGTGATGGCACTCCGGGGCCTGCAAAACTTCCAGGATCTTCAGTCTTGGAAGCGTGACTTTCAGGCCGGCCTTCTTTAATGCGGTGTTATTGTCAGTCATGCGGATTTAGTCCTGTTGCTTACTTATCAATGGAGGTTACCTAGCCTATGACATCGGTCGGCTCAAAAAATACATCGGCTAAAAAATACAACAGCGTTCCAATTATAGAACCGTGCATACAAAATGAAAACCATGGAATGTTAACAATATTGACCCCATACATACTACAGATATTGATGCAATCTATTGTTGATAAATGGAGAAAAATCTATGCACGTACAAAGCCGATGGGTTTATTGTACAGGTTTATGGGAAGAAGTTAAAAAAATGTATCAATTATTATGAAAGGTTTTTCCTATTGAACTGGCCCTGATGGTAAAATCAGAGCCAAAACAGGGTTAACCTACCAAATCTTTCAGGCTGAGTTCTTCGCTGATCTGTTTTACCCAAGCTGTTACGCGTTCGTTGGTCAGTTCCGGCTGTCTGTCTTCGTCAATAGCCAGACCCACGAAATGGTTGTCATCAGCCAGGCCTTTGGATGCTTCAAAGTAGTAACCTTCAGTCGACCAGTGACCAACAATCGTCGCACCGCGTGGTTCGATGATATCGCGGATCGTCCCCATGGCATCACAGAAGTATTCTGCATAATCTTCCTGATCACCACAGCCGAACAGGGCAACGAGTTTCCCTGTGAAATCAATTTCTTCCAGCGTAGGGAAAAAATCATCCCAATCGCATTGGGCTTCGCCGTAATACCAGGTTGGAATGCCTAACAGCAGAATATCGAACGCTTCAAGGTCTTCCTTGCTACTTTTAGCGATGTCATGAACTTCAGCAACCTGTGTCCCCAATTGCTGTTGGATTGTCTTGGCAATGTTTTCAGTATTGCCAGTATCACTGCCGAAGAAAATGCCTATTAGTGCCATGAATTGAATAACCTCTTTATTCTTAATGGTATAGGGCCGTGTTTCACCCATTTATTGACTAATAATAACAGACACAACCTACATGAGAAACTCGTATTGGTAAGCAGGGATAAATTGGATACCCAGCATTGGCCCTCTTTAACGCTCCTCTGGTGATTTTCTGTAAATCATGATGGCGGCTTGTTTTTTAAACAAAGATCATTGCGGTCATCTAATGTGTTGCGATACCGTCCAATGACGAGATTTGTCATACATAACGCAAAGTTATTTATTAATGTTTCTAATATTATTTCTCGATACTTAAGTTACTTAATGTTTATATCCCCATGAAAACAAATAAAATTATTAAATAATTAAAACAAAAGAGGGGAGAAAATCATACCAAACGCTAAATACTGTCTGAATTTTGTCGATGAATCAGCGTAGTCGTTTTTATTTTCAACACAATGAAATTGCGTGCGGGCGCGTTATCTATTTATGAATAGAGGGATTCAGAATACCGCCGTCGATTGATGATAAAAATTATTCTTATTACATACCCTGAATATTCGAGTTGCAGGACAAGACGTGGTTGTTGCGAGCGAAAAACTGAGCAATGGGAGTGGTCAATGCTCATGCGACTCGAACATCATGGGGATATTAATACTTAAGTATGGAGTGAGCTATGAGACTGTTAAAGAACATTGCCATTAGAACGGCCATGCTGTGGGTGCTGGGCATATTCTGCGTGTTATGGGGTGGCGTCTCTATCTATACCATGTTCTCCTTTAAAGAGATGACGACGACATCCAAGACCAGCAGCCTGCTAGTGCAGAACATGAATTTTGTGAATCAGGGGAACGATCAGTATTTTCGTATGGTGACTCGTCTGGCGAGAGCCGTGGACTATCGCCGGGCGGGGGATAACGCTGCCGCAGATAAAGAACAGGCATCCGCTTTAACCGCGTTGGATAAATTAAAATCAGATTTAGTTGCCTTTACCGCGTTTGATCATGCCGGTCTGGATGATTCGTTGGTGCAAGCGGTTAGCCGGGACTGGGGGAATCTGATTACTCAGGGAGTTGAGCCGTTGTACCAAAAAGCCGCGGCCAACGCGCTGGATGATTATCAAAATCAAGCTAAGAGCGTGGTTCCACCTTTGAGCCGTCAATTTGGAGCTTCTCTTTCTGCGTTTAATAAAGCGGGGTCCGATAAGTTTGCCGCCGCTGGCGTCAGGTTTGAGCAAATTACCTCGATTGGTCAAAATATTTTACTGGCTGGTTTGATTGTCGGCTTGGCGATGCTGTTCTTGACCGATCGCTATCTGGTGAGTTGTCTGGTGCGTCCTTTGAATGATCTTCGTGATCATTTCAGCGTCATTGCTTCCGGGCAGTTGGGGAAACCTATTCTGGATTTTGGTCATAACTGTGTTGGTAAACTGTTCCCATTACTACGGGAAATGCAGACCAGTCTGGCAACAACAGTGAGTACCATTCGCGGTAGTACCGATTCTATTTATCAGGGGGCGTCTGAGATTGCTGCTGGTAATAACGATTTATCATCAAGGACGGAACAACAGGCGTCGGCGCTGGAAGAAACGGCAGCGAGTATGGAACAGTTGACGGCGACGGTGAAACAGAATGCTGAAAACGCCAACCATGCTAGCCAATTAGCGCTGCAAGCCTCAACGACGGCAAGGAAAGGTGGAGATATTGTTGATAACGTCGTGAAAACCATGTCAGAAATTTCTGGTAGCTCACGTAAGATCGCTGAGATCACGACGGTGATTAATGGTATTGCTTTCCAAACCAACATTCTTGCACTCAATGCGGCGGTAGAAGCAGCCCGGGCAGGTGAACAAGGTCGTGGTTTTGCGGTGGTTGCGGGTGAAGTGCGCAGTCTGGCACAGCGCAGTGCGCAGGCCGCGAAGGAAATTGAAGGGCTGATTTCTGATTCGGTGCGTTGCGTGGATACGGGATCGAGTCTGGTTGAAGACGCGGGTAGCACCATGAATGATATTGTGCGTGCTGTTACCAATGTCACCGACATCATGGGTGAGATTGCATCTGCTTCGGAAGAACAAAGTAAAGGGATTGCGCAGGTCGGTCAGGCTATTGCCGAAATGGATAGCGTGACGCAGCAGAATGCGGCGTTAGTGGAAGAAGCCTCGGCTGCCGCCTTGTCACTCGAGGAACAGGCCGCGTTGCTGAATCAAACGGTTTCTCTGTTCCAATTGTCTGAACAACATTCACAACCGAAAGCTGTGGTCAAATCGGTATCAACACCAAAAGCACTGGCTGCTACGCCAGCCAGAAAAGCCTTGCCATCCGGTCAGGATAATTGGGAAACGTTTTAAATCTAATAAATGTTTTAAATCTGATGGTTATACCCAAAATAATTCAAGTTGCGTGAAGGCGGCAACCGCACGAATCCCCAGGAGCTTACTCAGGTAAGTGACTGGGGTGAGTAAGGACAAATTGGCTAAGCCAATTTGAACGCCGTTTACGGCGGCCCTTCAGGGCGAGGCTCAGAGATGAGCCGAGTATTGCCAACGCACAAGCAGCTTGAAGTATGACGGGTATATTGGCGTCAGGGATGACGCCAGACTCATGAGATAGGGATACTCAGGACGTTTTCTCAGCTAATTGAGCTAATAGTATCTGTTCTATAAGCTCGCTACGGCTGATATTTTGCTGTTCCGCCAGACTATTGAGGATATCTACCGCTTCACTATTGATTTTTAGCTCAATACGCTTCAACCCGCGAACTTTGTCGCGTCGTAACTGGTTACGCTTATTGATTCTTAGCTGCTCATCACGTGAAAGCGGATTAGTCTTCGGGCGGCCCGGGCGACGTTCATCTGCGAACAGATCCAACGTGGTGCGGTCCGTTTGTTCTTTTGCCATAGGTAATGATACTGCAAGGTATTCGGACCAAAACGCGCACATCCTTATGCCTCTATTCTCACTGTGTCGTCGATATTGCCGACCAGCAAGGGATAACCGATGAGGTATATAACGTGTGCATTTTGATGGTGTGGTTACAATGCTTGTGGCTGAATCAGCCGTCCCTCTACTGCGAGCGCCATCATACCCTAGCCGTACTGGCGGCGACAACGGTTAACTGTGGTCGTTTATGGTTAACCTGAGATATGACGGTCTGGTTGGTTAACTGGCAGACAAAAAACGATGAATCGCACGCAATACGGCCTCTGGTTTTTCCGAATGGACCCAGTGTCCCGCACCGCTGATGACATGGGCTCGTGCATTCGGAAATTGACTAACTAATGCATCACGGTAGCTATCGTCCAGATAAGGGGATTTTTCGCCGCGAATAAACAGCGTCGGTCCTTGCCATGGCGGCACAACCTGCCAGCCGACAATATTTTCATACTGTTCCCACAGAACCGGTACATTAAAGCGCCACTCACCTTGTTGGAAAGATTTCAGTAGAAACTGAATGACGCCTTCTTCTTTGATTATGTCGCGCATCAGTTTTGCTGCCTCAGAACGAGAAGTCACGCCAGCCTGGGTGACGGTGTTAAGCGCAGCGAAAATCGTATCGTGCCGACGCAGTTGGTAATCGACTGGTGCAATATCGATCGCAATCAGTTTTTCCAATCGTTCCGGTATCAACGCGGTAAGAGACATGGCGACTTTTCCGCCCATCGAATGACCAATAACGATAGCCCGTTCAATACTGAGTTCATCCATTAACATGAGGACATCTTGCGCCATCGCGGGATAATTCATCTGCGGTGAACGAGGGGAGAGTCCATGATTGCGTAAATCAATTTGCAGCGTGTCATGTTGGTTTTGCAGATCACGGCCCAGAACACCTAGATTATCCAGGTTGCCGAACAGACCATGAATAAGGATCACGGGGAGTTTGCCCTGCGGTTGTTGCGCATCATGCTTACGATAATTCAATTTCATGGTGAAGTTCATTCAGAGAGACAGGCGCTTAGGGTATCATGACTTCACGACATTATGCCGTCATCGACGGAACAGGTTCGACCACTCTGGCGGGAACGTAGAAATTGAGGCGTAGTCCGACTTTTTACATTGTCTGCATTATGGCGCTGTTCGAGAGTGTTTGATCGCTTGTATACTCCTTGACGATTGATTTGAGTTATAAAACAGTACTGGATAAAGATGAAAACTATTGAGGTCGACGAAGAGCTTTATCGTTATATCGCCAGCCACACTCAGCATATTGGTGAGAGCGCATCGGATATTTTACGGCGTATGCTGAAATTTACCGCTGGTCAGCAGATTTCTGAACCGCCGGTGCAACCGTTGGCTACGGCCGACCAGCCGGTATCAACGGGTTCACGCGATCGCGTTCGCACATTACGTGAATTGCTGCTGTCGGATGAATACGCTGAACAGAATAAAGCCATTAATCGTTTTATGCTGGTACTGTCCACGCTATATACCTTATCTCCGTCAGAGTTTGCGGTCGCGACGGAATCGCTCCATGGTCGTACGCGCGTATATTTCGCCGGCGATCAGCAAACACTGTTGCAGAATGGCACGCACACGAAACCCAAACATATTCCGGGTACGCCATACTGGGTCATCACGAATACGAATACCGGTCGTAAACGCAGCATGGTTGAACACATTATGCTGACAATGCAGTTCCCCGCCGAACTTGCAGAGAAAGTTTGCGGAACTATTTAACTTTATTATTTGACAATAGCGTCAGGGAGAAACGCCGATGGCTAATCACCCAAGAGCAGGGAAACCTACCCAGCAAAGCGATTTAATCAATGTGGCGCAATTGACGTCACAGTATTACGTTTTGCGCCCGGAAATTGGGAATGCTGCGCATGCGGTGAAGTTCGGTACTTCTGGTCACCGTGGTAGTGCTGGGCGTCACAGTTTCAATGAAGTGCATATTCTGGCGATTGCACAGGCGATTGCTGAAGAGCGTAAAAAGCAAGGTGTTAGTGGCCCGTGTTATGTGGGTAAGGATACACATGCCTTATCTGAGCCTGCTTTCATTTCCGTCCTGGAAGTCCTGACTGCTAACGGCGTGGACGTGGTTATCCAGCAGGATAATGGCTTTACACCAACGCCAGCTGTTTCCAACGCGATTCTGGTTCACAACCGTCAAGGTGGGGCGCAGGCTGACGGTATTGTCATTACGCCGTCTCATAATCCACCGGAAGATGGCGGTATTAAATATAATCCGCCAAATGGTGGGCCAGCGGATACCAACCTTACCAGCGTGATTGAAAAACGAGCCAACGCGCTACTGGCGGATGAATTACGAGACGTTAAACGCATCACGTTGGATCAGGCGTGGAAAAGCGGCTATCTGCATGAGCAGGATTTAGTACAACCTTATGTGGAAGGGTTGACCCATGTTGTTGATATGGCCGCGATTCAACGCGCAGGTTTGAAATTGGGCGTTGATCCTCTCGGTGGATCCGGTATTACCTATTGGCAGCGTATTGCCGAGCATTACAAACTGGATCTGACGCTGGTAAACGATGCTGTCGATCAAACATTCCGTTTTATGACGCTGGATCATGATGGTGTGATCCGTATGGATTGCTCATCAGTCTCCGCAATGGCTGGGCTGTTGGCGCTTCGTGATAAGTTTGATCTGGCGTTTGCCAACGATCCAGACTATGACCGACATGGTATTGTTACCCCAGCGGGTCTGATGAATCCGAACCACTATCTAGCGGTGTCCATCAACTATCTGTTCCAGAATCGGCCTCTGTGGGGCGAATCGGTTGCCGTGGGCAAAACGCTGGTTTCCAGCGCCATGATCGACCGCGTTGTTGCCGATTTGGGGCGTAAATTAGTTGAAGTACCCGTTGGATTTAAATGGTTTGTTGATGGCCTGTTCGACGGCAGTTTCGGCTTTGGTGGCGAGGAAAGTGCGGGAGCCTCGTTCCTGCGTTTTGACGGTACACCATGGTCAACGGATAAAGATGGGATCATCATGTGTCTGTTGGCTGCGGAAATTACCGCGGTGACAGGGAAGAATCCTCAGCAGCACTATGACGGTCTGGCACAGCGCTTTGGTGCGCCGAGCTATAACCGCATTCAGGCATCAGCCACTCATGCTCAGAAAGCCGCATTGTCTAAGCTCTCGCCTGAACAGGTTTCAGCAAGCACGCTGGCGGGGGATGAGATTACGGCTCGCTTGACGGCAGCACCTGGAAACGGCGCGTCTATCGGTGGTTTGAAAGTCATGACGAACAACGGTTGGTTCGCTGCACGGCCTTCAGGCACGGAAGAAGCGTACAAAATCTACTGTGAAAGTTTCCTCGGTGCAGCGCATCGAGAGCGTATAGAAAAAGAAGCCGTAGAGATTGTGAGTGCCGTGCTGGCGAATGCCAAATAAATTATATTCAGGTGCTGCTTGCAGCACCTTTTATCCTAGTGCGACCATTAGCGCCCCAACCGAAATTAACGCGACACCCGCACCCGCCATCAGTGAAATTTTTTCCCCTAGTAGCAATACGGCTAAAACGACAGCAAACACGACGCTTAACTTATCGATGGGCGCAACCTGTGCAACGTTCCCGTTTTTTAATGCAACAAAGTAAAATAACCATGACATCGCACCAGCCACGCCACTCAGTAGAATAAATAGCAGTGCTTTTTTATTGGCAAGCACGTCGCTGACCAATGCGATTTTCCCCTGAGCAATGACCACTCCAACCAGAAATAGTGCCATAACGACGGCGCGAATCGCGGTGGCAGTATTCGCATCAAGGTTTTGCAGCCCGATTTTCCCAAATAATGCGACCAGTGCTGCGCACAGTGCAGAAAGTAACGCATAGATTAACCAGCTACTCATGATGAGATTTTCCTAAAAAGATATGCCTGAAATAATCCATCATCACCAACGCATCAATATGCAAACTTATTGATGAAACGATGATTTTTTCTGCATGTAAATATTGGCGAAGCGACCACAAGCTGAGCAGCCATAAAATGCAGAACGAAATGTTACGCCGTGTGGCTATCGATCACCAGAATAAGCATGGTGTTCCCTGCGGTATTTGAATTGCAGTGAAAACGGGTACATATCATTGTTATGTGAATGTTTAAATCGGTGTCACGCCGCAACCAATGAGATGTTTATTTTTAACTGTTTTGTAACTTAATGACGAAATGCCAAAAAGAATTGGCGATTATTTCATCTTTTTCTGGTCCGATGAGTAGTAAAGTTTCAGTAAAGGCGGTAAAATTTTAACCAATTTATCAGTTTTGTTTTTATCACGACAGTGAGCCAGACGGCTCTTGTATCCTAAGGGAGGATCGTTATGTCACTTTATACTGCTTATCCTTTACATCGCATTCTCCTGCGCCGTGTTGCTGTTGTATTCGTCGGCATTATGGCCTTGCCTGTCATGCTTTTCCGTCAGGATCGCGCCCGTTTTTACAGCTATTTACATCGTGTGTGGCTGAAAACCAGTGATAAGCCGGTATGGATGGAACAGTCTGAAGCAGTAGCGTGTGATTTTTACTAAGATTTTTACTCGCTGATACTCTTCCGGGCGGCTACAGATTTAGAGTACGACGCCAATATCTTGCGTTGACGTCGTATACCATCGTTGAACGACAACATTAAGCGCTTTTTCCGTTATCGGATAAGGCGCTTATTTTGTTTTTAGCGAATGGAATTTTAGCGCCATCAGCATGACTGACAGACTAATCAGCCATATCAGAATGGGGTTGTAAGCAGAGAATAAGACTATTTATTCATGTCGCCTAAAAAACGTATTCATGTGGCCCAAAAATCGGTTTAGTTAACCGATAACCTTCATCAATATCATGATTTATTACCTTATTTCCGTCGTTGTCGACACAGAAGCGAAGGGAAATCCGCTATGCTGAATAGAGGTAACGTATTTCCATAAGGGCGAATCATGACGATTGAACCTATCCCTGTAGGCATCAGTGCCTGCTTGCTTGGCAACCCAGATAACGGGGACGGAGAACATCAGCGTCTGGCGTTTACGGCTGAAGCGCTGGCCCCGTATTTGGGGTTTGAGTCGGTTTACCCGGAGATGGCAATAGCGCTATCGGTATTACGTCCTGCTTTACGATTGCTTCACGCAGGAGAGGGGACGATAACGTTGTGTGCCAGTAATGGCTCTCCACGTGATGTTACCCATAAGATGGATGCCATCTCCGTCGAAAAAGCCAGTCAGCTACAGCATTTATGTGGTTATATTGCGTGTTCAACATCGCCACGTTGTGGGATAGATCGTGTGAAGGTAGATGAAGAACCACAAAGGCGTGCGATAAAAAGCGGTGTTGCGCTATTTACCCGCGAACTTATGCGCCAAATGCCGTGGTTGCCGATAGAAGACGATGACCGGTTGCACGATCCGAGCGTGCGAGAAAATTTTATTGGGCGAGTTTATGCTTTGCATGAGCTACAGCAGCTTTGGCGGCAAGGTCTTAGCCGTGGTGCACTAATAGGATTCCACAGTCGTTATAAATTGTTGTTACTTGCCCACTCCCAACCGGCGTATCGCGAACTGGGACGCTTTGTTGCCGATATTGATCAATGGGCGTCACTGGAAGCCTTTGCAAAGGCGTATCGCCTGAAATTGATGAAGCTTCTGGCTTTTCCGGCGACCCGACGCAATCACACGAATGTCCTGATGCACGTTCAAGGTTATTTCCGAGGCCAGCTTAATACACAGCAGCGTCAGGAATTGACGCAATTGATTGATCGATATCGACAGGGATTGCAGCCTTTGCTGGCACCGATTACCTTGCTTAAGCACTATATGACAGAATATCCCGATGCTTATTTATCCCAGCAGCGCTATTTCGAGTCTTACCCCGACGCGCTGCGGCTGCGTAATGGTCACTCATGTTCAGATTGAGGAAAACGGATGCATACCCACTTGGTCTGGCTGAGAAATGATTTGCGAATGACCGATAATCGGGCGCTTTCTGCTGCCTGTGCCGATCCTCAAGCCCATGTTATGGCCGTGTTTATTGCCACGCCACAGCAGTGGCAGCAGCATGATATGGCACCGCGCCAGGCTGCATTTTTGCTGGAGAGTCTCAACGTCTTACAACAGGCGTTGGCGGAAAAAGGGATCGCGCTTCACTACCATGAATGTGCCGACTTTGCGGCGGTGACGACCTGGCTGGCACAATTCTGTCAGCAACAGCAGGTATCTCATCTGTTTTATAATCGTCAGTATGAAATCAACGAGCGCCATCGCGATCGACAGGTTGAGAGGCTATTGTCTGAACGAGTGGTATGCCAAAGTTTTGACGATAGTTTATTGTTACCGCCGGGCAGCGTACTGACGGGTAAGGGCGAAATGTTTAAAGTTTTTACGCCCTTTCGACAGGCGTTTATCGCGCGTTTGCTGGCATCAGATACGCATTCGGTTCCCGCGCCGAAAGGACGAGAAAAACGAACAACGCATTGTTCACTGGATACCATGCCTTTTAGCTACCCGCAGCAGGCTATTGGCAGTGATTTTCCTGCTGGCGAGCAAGCTGCCCTGCAACGTTTGCGTACATTTTGCCGCGAGCAGGTGCAGGATTACCATCAGCAGCGAGATTTACCTGCCCGCACAGGAACCAGCAGACTTTCCCCCTATCTGGCGTTGGGAGTGATTTCTCCCCGTCAGTGTTTTAATCGCCTGCGAGCGGAGTGCCCTGAATTACTGGAACAGCGAGATGGCGGGGCTTTTACCTGGTTGAATGAGCTAATTTGGCGTGAATTTTATCGTCATTTGCTGGTGGCGTGGCCTGCATTATGTCAGCACCAGCCGTTCACTCTCTGGACCCATAATATCCATTGGCGACAGGCTCCGGATGAGTTGACCGCATGGCAGCAGGGGCAAACCGGTTATCCTATTGTTGATGCCGCTATGCGGCAATTGAATCAAACCGGTTGGATGCATAACCGTTTACGGATGATTTGCGCCAGTTTTTTAGTCAAGGATTTACTGATCGATTGGCGCGAAGGTGAGCGTTATTTTATGCAGCAACTGTTGGATGGGGACTTAGCGGCGAATAATGGCGGATGGCAATGGGCCGCATCAACAGGAACCGACGCCGCTCCGTATTTTCGTATTTTTAATCCCACCACTCAGGGCGAACGTTTTGATCCGCAGGGGCAGTTCATCCGGCAGTTTTTGCCTGAACTGGCTGACGTGCCGGATAAGGCGATTCATCAGCCTCATTTGTGGGCCAAAAAACAGGGGAGAACGCTCAATTACCCACTCCCCATCGTTGACCATAAAGCCGCCAGACTGCGTACCTTAGCGGCTTTTGAAGCAGCCAAAAACACCAGTACAACGAATAATGAACGGAAAGAGAATAGCAAGTATGCATAATCGAGATTTGGAAAAACTGATTAACGAGTTATTGAATGTCGACGCATTTCAAGACTACGGACCCAATGGTTTACAGGTTGAAGGGCGTAAAGAAATCCAGCGTATCGTCACGGGGGTGACGGCGTCGCAGGCGTTGCTGGATGCGGCTGTTGAACATAAAGCGGATGCTGTTCTGGTTCATCATGGCTATTTCTGGAAAAACGAATCCCCGGTAGTGTGCGGCATGAAGCGTAACCGGTTGAAGACACTGCTGGCGAATGACATCAATCTGTACGGCTATCATTTACCGCTGGACGCGCACCCGACGTTAGGTAATAACGCGCAACTTGCCGCACTCATGGATATCAATGTATTAGGTTTAATTGAACCTCTTTTGCCTTATGGCGAACTTTCACAACCGATGAACAGCGATGCGTTTTGTCGTCGATTGGAAAAACGGCTGGGCCGCACGGTATTGCATTGTGGGGATAATGCACCGTCGCAGATTCATCGTATTGCGTGGTGTACTGGCGGCGGTCAGGGATTTATCGAACAGGCGGCCAGATTTGGGGTTGATGCATTTATTACCGGCGAAGTCTCTGAGCAGACCATCCACATAGCTCGCGAAATGGGGCTGCATTTCTTTGCAGCCGGGCATCATGCCACGGAGCGTGGGGGGATTCGCGCGCTGGGGGAATGGCTGGCGACACATCATGATATTGACGTGACATTTATTGATATCCCCAATCCTGCATAATCGGCGATGGGGGAAAGTCATTGGGGAGAAGACATTGCAAAGAGCCCGGTGTTATCTGTTAGGTGAAAAAACGGTCGTTCTGGAGTTGGAGCCGCCGATGACGTTGCAAACGCAACAGCGTATCTGGGGATTGGCCGAACGTTTGAATCATCATACTGAGGTACAGGAAGCGATCCCCGGTATGAATAACCTGACCGTATTGCTGGAACATCCACAGCATGTTGCGCTTGATGCCATTGAGTGGCTGCAAAAATGGTGGGAAGACAGCGAGTCGCGGGTGCTTGAACCGCGTGATATTGAGATTCCCGTTGTTTATGGCGGCGAATTTGGGCCGGATCTGGACATCGTGGCTCAACATTGCCATTTGACCGCACGTCAGGTGGTTGAAGCCCACGCCGCTGCGCATTACGTCGTTTATTTTCTTGGATTCCAACCGGGGTTCGCCTATCTGGGCGGATTGGATGAGCGCCTTCATACTCCGCGACGGGCGGAACCTCGTTTGCGCGTCGATATCGGTTCGGTTGGAATCGGCGGCGCACAAACGGGGATTTATCCGTTGGCTACGCCAGGAGGGTGGCAACTGATTGGTCGCACCTCGCTGACATTATTCAACCCGGACACCATGCCGCCGACTTTGCTTCGACCTGGTGATAATGTGCGCTTTGTACCACAGAAGGAGGGCATATGCTGAAAATTATCCATGCCGGGTTGCATACCTCCGTACAGGATACCGGACGTCAGGGATTTCGTCGTTTGGGGATCAGTCAGTCTGGCGCGTTGGATGTCCCTGCGTTGAAACTGGCGAATCTGTTGGTTGGTAATCCAGAGGGCGCGGCAGCGCTGGAAGTGACGCTGGGAAAATTTGTTGCCACTTTTACCTCACCCTGTTGGATCGCGCTAACGGGCGCGGATTGTCATGCCAATTTGGATGGCAAACCGTTATGGACCGGTTGGCGTTTTGCGGTAAAAGCCGGACAAACACTGAAAATGCACTTACCGCGACATGGTATGCGTAGTTATCTGGCGTTCTCTGGCGGTATCGATGTTCCTGAAGCCCTTGGATCGCGTAGTACCGATTTGAAAGCGGGTTTTGGCGGTTTTGCTGGTCGTTTACTGGCAGATGGTGATGTGCTTGCGTTGGGAACGCCGACTCGATTGCCGCTTAGGGAAACTGGGGTTAAACAACTGCTGTTTGGGAATCGCGTGCGGGCGTTACCGGGGCCGGAGTATCAGGCGTTTAGTGAACAAGCGCAGGAAACATTCTGGCGGACTCCCTGGCAATTGAGTCCACAGAGTAACCGCATGGGGTACCGGCTTCGTGGGCCAGAATTGCAACGAACGACACCGCGTGAAATGTCGTCACATGGATTATTACCAGGGGTGGTGCAAGTGCCACATAATGGTTATCCCATCGTGCTATTAGCCGATGCTCAGACGACGGGAGGGTATCCGCGAATTGCCTGTGTGATTGAAGCCGATCTTTTCCATTTGGCCCAGATCCGCCTCGGCGAACCGATACATTTTATTCGTTGTACGCTGGATGATGCTCAGCGGGCGGCTCAAGAACAGCAGCGTTATCTGGAGCAACTGGCGTGGAGGCTGAATGATTATTGATCTGAATGCCGATCTGGGCGAAGGTGGCTCGAACGATGAAGCGTTGCTGAAGTTAGTGAGTTCGGCCAATATTGCCTGTGGATTTCACGCTGGTGATGCGCAGACCATGCGGCAGTCAGTACGTTGGGGAATTGACTATGGCGTATCGTTGGGGGCTCATCCTGGGTTTCACGATCGTGAGCATTTTGGACGCAGAGCGATGAGTTTGCCCGCGGAGACCGTGTTTGCGCAGGTGCTTTATCAGCTTGGTGCTCTGAATGCCATTGTGATGGCCGAGGGGGGCAAGCTGTCACATGTGAAGCCACATGGCATGCTCTATAACCAGGCGGCAGACGATCCGGCATTGGCGGACGCGATAGCCAGGGCGGTGAAGGCGATTAACCCCGCATTGCGCTTAGTCGGGTTGGCTGGCAGTGAATTAATTCGCGCTGGGCGACGTTTTGGCTTGGTTACTCGTCAGGAAGTGTTTGCCGATCGGTGTTATCAATCTGATGGATCGCTGGTTCCTCGTCAGCAGTCTGGTGCGTTGATCAACAGTGATGAACTGGCGTTGGCGCAAACGTTGGAAATGATTCAGCGACAGCGAGTACGGGCTAGCGATGGTTCCTGGGTGCCCGTTCAGGCTGATACGGTCTGCGTTCACGGCGATGGTGAGCATGCGTTGACATTTGCCCGTAAGTTACGCCACTGCTTCACTCAACATCAGATACGGGTAGCGGCAGCATAACGATATTTTGTTATTGGAGAAAACATGCCGGAAGGACCGGAGATTCGTCGTGCTGCGGATAAACTTGTTGCCGCAGCAGCGGGTAAAACATTGCGCCACGTTTGGTTTGCCTTTCCTGAATTAAAACAGTACGAATCAGTATTAATCGGGCAGCACATTGAGCAAATTGTTACCCGTGGTAAGGCCCTGCTGACTTACTTTAGTAATGGATTGGTGCTTTACAGCCACAACCAGCTCTATGGCGTGTGGCGCGTTGTCAATGCGGGTGAAACGCCACAAACGAAACGCGATTTGCGAATCCGATTGGAAACGCAGGATGCTGCCATTTTGCTTTATAGCGCTTCCGATATTCACATGTTGACCCGTGAAACTATTGCTACACACCCTTTTTTACAACGTATCGGTCCTGACGTGCTCGATCTGACGTTGACCCGGGATACGGTGCAGGAAAGGCTATTGTTGCCTCGTTTTCGCCGTCGCCAGTTTAGTGGATTGTTGCTCGATCAATCATTTTTGGCTGGGCTTGGCAATTATTTGCGTGTGGAAATTCTCTGGCATGCCAGACTGGCACCACAGCGTACCGCACAGCAGTTGAATGAGTCTGAACGACATGCGTTGAGTCAGGCATTGATTGATATTCCTCGTTTGTCTTACAACACGCGCGGAAGCGTGGACGAGAATCGTCACCACGGTGCAGTGTTTGCGTTCAAGGTTTTTCATCGGGACGGAGAGCTATGTGAACGTTGTGGCAACGTTATTGAAAAAACGTCTCTGGCATCACGGCCATTTTACTGGTGTCCGTTCTGTCAGAACTAAAAGGGTATGAGCGCGAAGAGCGAAAGATTGATAGAAGAAAAGTTGCCACAATAAAAGAGGCCGGAGTTTCCGGCCTCTTTTCACATCGAGGGTGGATTAGTCGTTTTTCAAATTGGACGTAAAATCACGTTTGTCATAACCCGTATACAACTGACGTGGACGAGCGATCTTGATGCCGTCGTCGTGCATTTCGTTCCAGTGTGCAATCCAGCCTACCGTACGTGCCATGGCAAAAATAACCGTGAACATGGAAGAAGGAATGCCCATTGCTTTGAGAATGATGCCTGAGTAGAAATCGACGTTTGGATACAGTTTCTTCTCAATGAAGTACGGGTCGTTCAGGGCGATATTTTCCAGCTCCATTGCCACTTCCAGCAGGTCATCTTTGCGGCCCAACTCTTTTAATACTTCATGGCATGTCTCGCGCATAACGGTGGCGCGTGGATCGTGATTTTTGTAAACGCGGTGACCGAAGCCCATCAGACGGAAAGAATCGTTCTTATCTTTTGCCCGTTCGATGAAGGCCGGGATGTGTTCAACGGAGCTGATTTCTTCCAGCATACGCAAACAAGCTTCATTGGCCCCACCGTGCGCAGGCCCCCACAACGAGGCGATCCCTGCGGCGATACAAGCAAATGGGTTGGCACCGGAAGAACCGGCAGTACGCACGGTAGACGTCGACGCATTCTGTTCGTGATCGGCGTGCAGAATCAAAATTCGATCCATTGCACGTTCTAACACGGGATTGACCACATATTCTTCACAAGGCGTAGAGAACATCATGTGCAGGAAGTTACCGGCATAGGACAGGTTGTTTCTTGGATAAACAAAGGGTTGTCCCAGCGAATACTTGTAACACATCGCGGCAACGGTCGGCATTTTTGATAGCAGACGATACGCTGCAATTTCTCTGTGACGCTCAATACTGATATCCAGGGAATCGTGATAGAACGCTGCCAGTGCGCCCGTCACACCACATAGCACCGCCATTGGGTGAGAGTCACGACGGAAGCCGTGGAACAGACGTGTAATCTGCTCATGAATCATCGTGTGGCGGGTTACCGTGGTTTTAAATGTTTCGTATTGTTCTGGCGTTGGTGCCTCGCCAAATAGCAGGATGTAACAGACTTCCAGATAGTTGGATTTTTCTGCCAACTGGGCGATGGGATAACCACGGTGTAATAAAACACCCTCGTCACCATCGATATAGGTAATTTTAGATTCGCAAGACGCAGTAGAAGTGAAGCCAGGATCAAAGGTGAACAGGCCTTTAGAACCAAGGGGACGAATGTCTATTTCATCATACCCAAGCGTACCGGACAGGACATTTAACTCGATTGGATCTTTGCCATCTAGAGTAAGTGTTGCTTTTTTATCAGCCATTTACAGTCTCCTTAGCGCTTTAATTTTTAAATTTTCACCGAAGAAATACCGTCATGCCTGCACACCGGAGCACTCGCTACCGATGAAACTCTGTTGCGACACGTTTTGTCGATAAGGGCACAGAGCAGGGCGATGGGTCGTAGGCCCGCCACATTCAGGATGAAAACATCGTTCTCCAGGTAATTAACCATTCTCGGGATTTAATTCTCGGAATTTATTGTAGTCATTATCTATGACTTTTACGTGGGTTCTCTCCGTCCACTGTTACATAAGTTGTGCCAGTGGGGAAGCGTAACTATGTTTGCATTAATACATCATAAGAAATTTAGTGCCCTAGTTGTAATTTAAATGTTTAAGTTTTGTCAAATAAGATAATTAATTTTATATAAATTGTGAAAATCGTGACCTAAATCACTATTCAAGGGAAATGTTACCAAACGGTTTGTATGGGAATTGTAATGGGAATGTGAAGGACCTATACTGCCGCCAGGTCTCCGGAATACCCTGCAGTAGGCGCACCCAGTATGAAGGGATCATGCGCTGTTTAGACACCGGAATGTCGATGTTTGAGCGCGTACCGAAAACCTCGTTCCAAGGTTTTCAACTTTCATGCTGTCTGACCTCATCCAGGCCCGGAGGAAGAAACAATAATAAAAGCTGTGTGGGCAAATCTGTGAAAAAACAAAGACCTGTCAATCTGGAATTGCAGACGATCCAGTTTCCCGTTACTGCGATAGCCTCTATCCTTCACCGCGTTTCTGGCGTTATTACCTTTGTTGCCGTTGGCATTCTACTGTGGCTACTCGGCCTGTCTCTTTCTTCTGAGGAAGGTTTCCTTCAGGCTGCCGCAATGATGAATAGTTTCATTGCTAAGTTCATCGTCTGGGGCATTCTTACTGCATTGGCCTACCATATTGTCGGTGGCTTACGTCACCTGATGATGGATTTCGGCTATATAGAAGAAGATCTTGCCACGGGTAAACGTTCTGCAACGCTCTCCTTTATTATTACTGTCGTGCTTTCACTTCTGGCTGGAGTCCTTGTATGGTAAGCAATGCTTCTGCATTAGGACGTAATGGCGTACACGATTGGTTGCTGATTCGCGCTTCTGCCATCGTCATCGTGTTGTATGTGCTGTATATCGTTGGTTTTATTGTGAGCGCCAGCGAACTGACTTATGACGTCTGGCATGGCTTCTTCGCTATGTCTCTCACCAAGGTTTTCACACTGTTAACGTTATTTTCCATCCTGGTACATGCATGGATAGGGATGTGGCAAGTGCTGACCGACTACATTAAACCGCTCGCTTTGCGCCTGACTTTACAGTTGGCGATCGTGGTAACGCTGTTGGTGTATGTCATTTATGGAACTATCGTGGTGTGGGGTGCGTAATGAATTTGCCAGTCAGAGAGTTTGATGCTGTTGTTGTCGGTGCCGGTGGCGCAGGTATGCGAGCCGCACTGCAAATCTCCCAAATGGGTCTTTCCTGTGCGTTGTTATCCAAAGTCTTTCCAACCCGTTCCCATACGGTATCTGCTCAGGGCGGTATTACCGTGGCGCTGGGTAATACCCACGAAGACAATTGGGAATGGCACATGTATGACACGGTAAAAGGGTCAGACTATATCGGCGATCAGGATGCCATTGAATATATGTGTAAAACCGGTCCGGAAGCGATTTTGGAACTGGAACACATGGGATTACCGTTCTCACGTCTTGATGATGGTCGTATTTATCAGCGTCCATTCGGCGGACAATCCAAAAATTTTGGCGGTGAGCAGGCTGCGCGCACGGCGGCGGCGGCTGACCGTACCGGGCATGCATTGCTGCATACGCTGTATCAGCAGAACCTGAAAAACCACACCACCATTTTCTCCGAATGGTATGCGCTGGATCTGGTGAAAAATCAGGATGGCGCAGTAGTTGGGTGTACTGCGATTTGTATCGAAACTGGTGAAGTGGTTTATTTCAAAGCGCGAGCAACCGTACTGGCGACAGGAGGCGCGGGGCGCATTTATCAGTCTACGACCAATGCGCACATTAATACCGGTGATGGTGTGGGAATGGCGCTACGTGCTGGCGTGCCCGTGCAGGACATGGAAATGTGGCAGTTCCATCCGACAGGCATCGCGGGAGCAGGGGTGCTGGTCACGGAAGGTTGTCGTGGCGAAGGCGGTTATCTGCTGAATAAGCACGGCGAGCGCTTTATGGAACGTTATGCGCCGAATGCCAAAGATTTGGCAGGGCGTGATGTTGTCGCCCGTTCCATCATGATCGAGATCCGTGAAGGGCGTGGTTGTGAAGGGCCGTGGGGGCCGCATGCCAAACTGAAACTGGATCATCTGGGGAAAGAAGTTTTGGAATCGCGTCTGCCGGGGATTCTGGAACTGTCTCGTACCTTTGCTCACGTCGATCCGGTTAAAGAACCGATTCCGGTTATTCCAACTTGCCACTATATGATGGGCGGGATTCCGACCAAAGTGAGTGGGCAGGCGTTGACGATTAATGAGAAGGGTGAAGATGTCGTCATTCCAGGCTTGTTCGCCGTGGGTGAAATCGCCTGTGTATCAGTACACGGTGCAAATCGTCTGGGGGGGAACTCGTTACTCGATCTGGTGGTCTTTGGGCGTTCAGCCGGTATGCATCTGCAAGAGTCACTGGACGAGCAGGGGGCAAGCCGTGATGCCAGCGAGTCGGATATTGAGGCTTCGCTCGATCGCTTAACGCGTTGGAACAACACGCGTTCTGGTGAAGATCCGGTCGATATTCGCAAAGCGTTGCAATCCTGTATGCAAAATAACTTCTCGGTCTTCCGCGAAGGGGATGCGATGGCGAAAGGGCTGGAAGAGTTGAAAGTGATTCGCGAGCGTTTGAAAAATGCACGTCTGGATGATACGTCAACAGAGTTCAATACTCAGCGCATTGAATGCCTGGAATTGGACAATTTGATGGAAACTGCTTATGCAACAGCCGTTTCGGCCAATTTCCGGACCGAAAGCCGTGGCGCTCACAGCCGTTTCGACTATCCTGAACGTGATGATGAAAATTGGTTATGTCATTCGTTGTATCTGCCGCATACCGATAGCATGACGCGCCGTGAGGTCAACATGCAACCTAAACTACGTCCGGCTTTCCCGCCGAAAATACGTACCTATTAATAGCGGAGATCAGACGATGAAACTCGAATTTTCTATTTATCGTTATAACCCGGATGTTGATGATGCGCCGCGTATGCAGGATTATTCGCTGGAAGCGGAAGAAGGACGCGACATGATGTTGCTGGACGCGCTGATTTTGCTGAAGGAACAGGACCCGACGCTGTCATTTCGTCGTTCCTGTCGTGAAGGCGTATGCGGTTCTGACGGTGTCAACATGAACGGTAAGAATGGTCTGGCCTGTATTACCCCGGTTTCGGCGTTAAGGCGTGGCAGTAATAAGATTGTGATTCGTCCTTTGCCTGGATTACCCGTTGTCCGCGATTTGGTGGTAGACATGGGACAATTCTATGCTCAATATGAGAAAATAAAACCTTACCTGTTGAATAATGGGAAAAATCCACCGGCGCGTGAACATCTTCAATCTCCGGAACAGCGTGCGAAGCTGGATGGGCTATATGAATGCATCATGTGTGCCTGTTGTTCAACATCTTGTCCGTCGTTCTGGTGGAACCCGGATAAGTTTGTCGGACCGGCAGGGCTGTTGGCAGCATACCGCTTCCTGATTGATAGCCGTGATACAGAAACCAAACCGCGATTGGATAATCTGGACGATGCTTTTAGCGTTTTCCGCTGCCATAGCATTATGAACTGCGTCAATGTGTGCCCGAAAGGGCTTAACCCGACGCGAGCTATCGGCCACATCAAGTCAATGCTGTTACAGCGTAGTGCTTGAGTGCACCGTGTTGTTTTGAAGAAAAAGCGGTAGAGCATTTGCAGTAGAGTATTTGCGGTAAGCAGTAGTGTGTTTGCAGCAAAAGGTAAGAAGCCTATACCCTAAATAATTCAAGTTTCAGGAAGGCGGCAAGAGAAGGAATCCCGATGAGCTTACTTGAGTAAGTGATTCGGGTGACTGAACGTAGCCAACGCGCATGCAACTTGAAGTATGACGGGTATAAAACATGTACGCCCTCTGGTTCTGTATTGCCAGAGGGTTGCAGGAAACCTTTAAAAACCGGCTTACGCGCCAGAACCGGTTTTTAAAGGTTCCTTAAAGGGTGGGATACCCTGATAGCGCGTACCGATGTACGACAAGTGAACCGTTTACGGCAACTGATTTTATACGGCACGAATGACATGTTAACCACGGCGAAAACTGAAGCTTATTAGCTTAAGGGATCATGATGCAGAACGGCGCAATGAAGGCCTGGCTGGATTCCTCCTATCTGGCGGGCGCGAACCAGTCCTACATAGAACAGCTTTATGAAGATTTTTTAACCGATCCGGATTCTATCGATCTCAGCTGGCGCTCGATCTTCCAGCAATTACCGACTACTGGGGTCAAGCCAGATCAACTCCACTCCAAAACACGTGACTATTTCCGTCGTTTAGCGAAAGACTCGTCACGTTTTACCTCATCAGTTACCGATCCTGATATCGATGCCAAACAGGTCAAAGTGCTGCAATTGATCAACGCATTCCGTTTTCGCGGGCATCAGCAGGCGAATCTGGATCCGATTGATCTACGTCCTCAACTTCCTGTCGCTGAGTTGGATTTGGATTATCACAACCTGACTCAGGATGATTTGCAGGAAAGCTTCAATGTGGGTTCGTTTGCCATTGGTAAAGAAACCATGAAGCTGGCGGATCTGTATGACGCGCTGAAACGGACCTATTGTGGGTCTATTGGTGCGGAATACATGCATATCACCAGCACGGAAGAGAAACGTTGGGTTCAGCAGCGCATCGAATCGGTGATGGGGCAATCGTCATTTTCGGTGGAAGAAAAACGCCGGTTCCTGAAAGAATTGACCGCGGCGGAAGGGTTGGAACGTTATCTGGGGGCTAAATACCCTGGAGCTAAACGTTTCTCGCTGGAAGGGGGCGATGCACTGGTCCCGATGCTAAAAGAGTTAATTCGGCATGCCGGCAGTAACGGTACTCGCGAAGTGGTCTTGGGGATGGCACACCGTGGTCGTCTCAATGTGCTGGTCAACGTATTAGGTAAGAAACCTCAGGATCTCTTTGATGAGTTTGCCGGTAAGCATAAAGAGCATTTGGGCACCGGTGATGTGAAATATCACCAGGGTTTCTCTTCTGAGTTCGATACTGCGGGTGGGCTGGTGCATTTGGCGTTAGCGTTTAACCCCTCTCACCTGGAAATTGTGAGTCCGGTAGTCACGGGATCGGTTCGTGCTCGCCTCGATCGTTTAGGTAGCCAGAGTGGTCCCCGTGTACTCCCCATTACTATTCATGGTGATGCGGCGATCAGTGGACAAGGCGTGGTGCAAGAGTTGCTGAATATGTCGACGGTACGTGGCTATGAAGTCGGCGGAACACTGCGTATCGTTATTAATAACCGTATTGGGTTTACCACGTCTCACCCGCTGGATATTCGGTCGACGGAATACTGTACCGATATCGGTAAGATGGTTCAGGCACCGATTTTCCACGTTAATGCGGATGATCCTGAAGCCGTTGCCTTCGTGACCCGTTTGGCGCTTGATTTCCGTAACACCTTTAAACGCGATGTCTTTATCGATCTGATTTGCTATCGCCGACACGGTCATAATGAAGCGGATGAGCCAAGTGCGACTCAGCCGATGATGTATCAGAAGATCAAAAAGCATCCTACGCCACGTAAGGTGTATGCCGATCGTCTGGAGGATGAAAAAGTCATTAAGCTGGAAGACGCAACCGAAATGGTTAATCTGTATCGTGATGCGTTGGATGGTGGTGAATGTGTGGTTGAAGAGTGGCGAGAGATGGATATGCAGTCCTTTACCTGGACGCCTTATCTAAACCACGAATGGGATGAACCGTATCCGCACAAAGTTGAAATGAAACGTTTGCAGGAGCTTGCCAAACGCATCAGCGAGGTGCCAGAAGGCATCGATATTCACCCTCGTGTTGCCAAAGTTTACAATGATCGGGCCGAAATGGCGCAGGGAAATAAACCGTTCGACTGGGGCGCGGCAGAGAATCTGGCTTACGCAACGCTGGTCGATGATGGCATTCCAATTCGTCTTTCTGGTGAAGATTCTGGACGAGGAACGTTCTTCCACCGTCATGCTGTCGTCCACAATCAGAAAAATGGCTCAAGCTATACGCCATTGAGCCATGTCCATAACGCACAGGGTATATTCAACGTTTGGGACTCAGTCCTGTCCGAAGAAGCGATATTGGCTTTTGAATATGGCTATGCCACGGCGGAACCTCGGACACTGACTATTTGGGAAGCGCAGTTTGGCGATTTCGCCAATGGCGCGCAGGTGGTCATCGATCAGTTCATCAGTTCCGGTGAGCAGAAATGGGGACGGATGTGTGGTCTGGTGATGTTGCTGCCGCATGGCTACGAAGGGCAGGGGCCGGAGCACTCTTCTGCTCGATTGGAACGCTATCTGCAATTATGTGCTGAACAAAATATGCAGGTTTGTATTCCGTCAACGCCTTCTCAGGTTTACCACATGCTGCGCCGACAGGCTCTGCGTGGTATGCGCCGTCCGTTGATTGTTATGTCGCCGAAATCGCTGCTGCGTCATCCGCTGGCTATCTCGTCTCTGGATGAGTTGGCTAACGGTCAATTCCTGCCAGCAATTGGTGAAGTCGATGATCTGGATCCCAAGGCTATCAAACGTGTCGTTCTCTGTTCCGGTAAGGTTTACTATGATTTAGTGGAACAGCGTCGTAAGAACGAACAGAAAGATGTTGCCATCGTGCGTATCGAACAGCTTTATCCGTTCCCGCATCAGGCTGTTCAGGCGGTACTTGAGCCATTTGCTCATGTACATGACTTTGTGTGGTGTCAGGAAGAGCCGCTGAATCAAGGTGCCTGGTATTGCAGTCAGCATCATTTCCGTGAAGTGATTCCTTTTGGCGCATCTTTACGTTACGCCGGACGCCCGGCATCGGCTTCGCCTGCTGTCGGCTATTTGTCTGTGCATCAGCAACAACAACAAGCTCTGGTTAATGACGCGCTGAACGTTGATTAAATAAAAAAGGATAGATAATGAGTAGCGTAGATATTCTCGTTCCCGACTTGCCTGAATCGGTTGCCGACGCCACAGTGGCAACCTGGCACAAGAAACCCGGTGATAGCGTCGAACGTGACGACATTCTGGTTGAAATTGAAACGGATAAAGTTATTTTGGAAGTCCCTGCTTCCGAGGCTGGTGTTCTGGATGCGATTCTGGAAGATGAAGGCGCCACGGTAACGTCTCGCCAGGTATTGGGTCGTTTGCGCGCCGGTGACAGCTCCGGTAAAGAAACCAGTGAGAAAGCGCAGAGCAAGGAATCTACTCCTGCTCAGCGCCATACGGCTGCACTGGAAGAAGAGAACAATGAAGCACTCAGCCCGGCTATTCGACGCCTGATTGCAGAACACGACCTTGATGCCGCCGCGATTAAAGGCAGTGGTGTCGGTGGGCGCATTACCCGCGAAGATGTTGATAAACATCTGGCTGAACAGAAAAAAAGCGCGAAGAAAGAAGAGAAACCAGCTACATCCCCTTCAGCGCCGGCTCTGGGTAACCGTAGTGAAAAACGTGTTCCGATGACGCGTCTGCGCAAACGCGTGGCAGAGCGTTTGCTGGAAGCGAAGAACAGCACGGCGATGCTGACGACGTTCAACGAAGTCAATATGCAGCCTATTATGGATCTGCGTAAGCAATACGGCGAGGCTTTCGAGAAACGTCATGGTGTGCGTTTGGGCTTCATGTCTTTCTATCTCAAAGCGGTGGTCGAAGCGCTGAAACGCTATCCGGAAGTCAATGCATCCATTGATGGCGAAGATGTGGTTTACCACAACTATTTTGATGTCAGCATCGCTGTATCAACGCCTCGCGGTCTGGTTACGCCGGTTCTGCGTGATGTTGATGCCTTGGGTATGGCTGATATCGAGAAGAGAATCAAAGATTTGGCAGTGAAGGGGCGCGATGGAAAATTAACGGTTGAAGAGTTAACCGGTGGTAATTTTACCATTACTAACGGTGGCGTATTCGGCTCGTTGATGTCAACGCCTATCATCAACCCGCCGCAAAGTGCGATTCTCGGTATGCATGCGATTAAAGATCGCCCGATGGCGGTGGACGGTCAGGTGGTTATCCTGCCGATGATGTATCTGGCGCTGTCCTACGATCATCGCCTGATCGATGGACGTGAATCCGTAGGCTTCCTCGTCACCGTGAAAGAAATGTTAGAAGACCCTGCTCGTCTGTTGCTGGACGTTTGATCGAATAAGGCGGTAAGCCAGTAAAGGCTTACTGCCTGAAAATGTGTGCTATGCAGGCCGTTCTTATTAACGGCTTTATCCAAAAATATCAGAGAGCCTTGCGTCCTCTCTTCAAACTTAAATGGATAGAACATCATGAATTTACATGAATATCAGGCAAAACAACTCTTTGCTCGATATGGTTTACCGGCACCAACCGGTTATGCCTGCACGACCCCGCGCGAAGCCGAAGAGGCTGCATCAAAGATTGGTGCGGGCCCGTGGGTTGTTAAGTGTCAGGTTCACGCTGGTGGCCGTGGTAAAGCGGGCGGCGTGAAAGTCGTGAGTAATAAAGAAGATATTCGTGCGTTTGCAGAAAACTGGTTGGGTAAAAATCTGGTGACTTACCAGACAGATGCAAATGGGCAACCCGTTCACCAGATCCTGGTTGAAGCGGCTACCGATATTGATAAAGAACTGTATTTGGGCGCGGTGGTCGATCGTGGTACGCGCCGCGTAGTGTTCATGGCTTCTACCGAAGGTGGCGTTGAAATTGAGAAGGTCGCGGAAGAAACGCCTGAGCTGATCCATAAAGCCGCGTTAGATCCGCTGGCTGGGCCACAGCCTTATCAAGGGCGCGAATTAGCCTTTAAATTGGGTTTAAGTGGTAAACAGGTTGCTCAGTTCACTAAAATTTTTATGGGACTGGCAAAGATATTCTTGGAACGCGATCTGGCCCTGATAGAGATTAACCCGCTGGTCATCACCAAAGAAGGCGATTTAATTTGCCTGGATGGAAAACTGGGGGTAGATGGTAACGCGTTGTTCCGTCAGCCAGAATTGCGTGAAATGCGTGATCCGAGTCAGGAAGATTCCCGTGAAGCACATGCTGCACAGTGGGAACTGAACTATGTGGCGTTGGATGGCAACATTGGTTGTATGGTGAACGGTGCCGGTTTGGCGATGGGCACCATGGACATTGTTAAATTGCACGGCGGCGCTCCGGCTAACTTCCTGGATGTCGGCGGTGGCGCGACGAAAGAACGTGTGACCGAAGCGTTCAAAATCATTCTGTCCGATGACAAAGTGAAAGCTGTGCTGGTCAATATCTTTGGCGGCATTGTTCGATGTGACCTGATCGCTGACGGCATTATCGGCGCGGTAGCTGAAGTGGGCGTTAACGTACCTGTTGTTGTCCGTCTGGAAGGGAATAACGCAGAGCTCGGCGCTAAAAAATTAGCGGATAGTGGCCTGAATATCATTGCAGCAACCAGTCTGACAGACGCGGCTCAGCAGGTTGTTGCGGCAGCGGAGGGTAAATAATGTCCATTCTGATCAACAAAAATACCAAAGTTATCTGTCAGGGCTTCACCGGTAGTCAGGGGACATTTCACTCTGAGCAAGCGCTTGCTTACGGTACGCAAATGGTTGGTGGGGTAACGCCGGGTAAAGGCGGTACGGAACATTTGGGTCTGCCCGTATTTAATACGGTACGTGAGGCTGTCGAAGCGACGGGCGCGACCGCATCGGTTATCTATGTTCCCGCTCCGTTCTGTAAAGACTCCATTCTGGAAGCGATTGACGCAGGTATCGAGCTGATTATTTGTATCACTGAAGGTATCCCAACGCTGGATATGCTGACGGTGAAGGTCAAACTGGAACAAAGCGGTGTTCGGATGGTTGGCCCGAACTGCCCAGGGGTGATTACGCCGGGCGAATGTAAGATTGGCATTATGCCGGGACACATCCACTTGCCGGGTAAGGTGGGGATTGTTTCCCGCTCTGGTACGTTGACGTATGAAGCGGTAAAACAGACAACGGATACTGGTCTGGGGCAATCCAGCTGTGTAGGTATCGGTGGCGATCCTATCCCCGGTTCCAATTTCATCGACATCCTGAAATTGTTTGAACAGGATCCACAAACGGAAGCCATCGTTATGATCGGTGAAATCGGTGGCACCGCAGAAGAAGAAGCCGCAGCATACATTAAAGATCATGTGACTAAACCGGTTGTCGGATACATCGCAGGCGTAACGGCGCCAAAAGGCAAACGTATGGGGCATGCGGGAGCGATTATTGCCGGTGGTAAAGGTACTGCCGATGATAAATTTGCTGCGTTGGAAGCGGCTGGGGTGAAAACCGTGCGCAGTCTGGCTGATATCGGTGAGGCAGTTAAATCGGTATTATACCCAAAATAATTCAAGTTGCGTGAAGGCGGCAACCGAACGAATCCCCAGGAGCTTACTTAGGTAAGTGACTGGGGTGAGTAAGGGCAGCCAACGCACAAGCAGCTTGAAGTATGACGGGTATAGCGCGTTAATTAATTATTCGCTTAAATACTCTAGCCACCTTCGGGTGGCTTTTTTTTAAGCGAGCTTATCTGAGTAAACGGCGTAATTAAGTGACGCATGACTTTGATATCATTTTACTGGATAATTCACACAGTTAAACATGTTGGCTAGTAATTTATAGAATGGAAATTATCCCATTGGGTGAATGTAAATAGGTGTAATTAATTGACTTTAAGAGAGGGTTGTGTGAAAGGAAATATAAAAGCGCTGATACTGGTATTATCTGCATTTACCTGTGCGGCTAGCGCACAACCTATTAATCTCGAAGTGCTAAGTGCAACAGTTAAAGATAAAAAAATTGATGATGCAGAAGTTATTCTGCAAAAAAATGGGGCGCAGTCCGTCATCGCTCGCTCTGATATTGCTGGTCGAGTGGCACTTAACTCAACATTCGAGGACGATAATGACAGCCTGTTGATCATAAAAAAAGCAGGTTACTCTGATCTGGTGGTGAAATGTCCGTGTAATGGCATGACTTATGCCGTTAGCCCAGTAATGAAAAACCTGGATGGCATGCGAATTGTATTAACCTGGGGTAAAACACCATCCGATTTGGATTCTCATCTTATTTACTCGAAGAATCATATTTATTTCGCCAGAAAAAATGGTCGTGATGCGAATCTGGATGTTGATGATACCGATAGCTTTGGCCCGGAAACGATCACCATTGATAAAAAGCATTTAGGTGAAAGTTATGTGTATGCGGTGCAAGACTATTCGAATAGTGATATCACTCAGTCATTGGCTCTTTCCTCAAGTGATGCAAAGGTGTTTGTCTATGTAGGGAGCTCGCAGGTACGAACCTATTCTGTTCCGCTGAATAAGCAAGGAAATATCTGGACCGTTTTCCGGCTTAACCCTAACGGAGATTTTGAGGACATTAATACTGTTACTGCGGCTAATTTCGGCGAAGTGACTGGCGGTGTTGATTCGCTACCGACAGTGCTTAATTCGGCGCAGGCAGCCCTCCATGCAGACGTTCCCGCTACGAGAAATACCGAGTTAGCAAAAAATCTTAATCGTGATGGTGAGGCAGCCTATGGTCGCGGTGATCTTGCGCAGGCCACCGCGCTATTTCTTGCCGCGATCGAAGAGGATAGTGCGTTTGGTCAGGCATATAGCAATCTGGGTCTGGCTTATCACAAGCAGGGGAATATCGCTGAGGCAATTTGGGCCAATCGTAAAGCGATTGCATTGGCAAGTGGTAGCAAGGCTGAAACTATTCGTGCCAGTTCGTATTACAACATTGCAAGAATCTACGAAAATGCTGGTCAGCTCAACGATGCACTTCAGCATTATGAATTCGCAAAAAGTCAGAAAAGTAACGTGGTTTACGATAAGGCAATAGAACGTGTGAAAAGTAAGATGTAACTCAATGAGTTTATTTACTTATTTTTTAGGTCGCAGGAATAATCGTTACCGCGTTTAGACAATATATCGCGTTGGTTCTCAGAGAGGCACATTATGTGCCTCTTCATGCGTTAAGAGACCCTCTTTCGATAAATTTACTCGGGTAGTTTCGGGTGACTGACAAATCTGTCAGACGCTGATGTAGATGCGGATTGGAGTGGTGCCTTTGTCAGGGATGAGTAGCGCTAGTCGTTTGAATTCTGATGAACATATCACCCCGCTAATTTATAACGACATAATTTATAACCACAGTGGAAATTTTTCAGATCCCCACTTTTTTGGGTATTAATCGATAATGGAAAGTAAAGAATATATTTTTTTATTGGTTTTAATTAAACCTAAAAATCACATTACATTAACAATTGATCTAATGGGGAAATTAATGCAACGTTTTAATTACTAAAAAACATTAAATTGTTTTAGATCAAAAAGTTCATCTGGATATATTTAGAGAAATAAGATTAAATTGCGGCAGATCAATTATGCGCATATGGCATCTAAATTGGGAAAGTTGATTTGAAACCAAAAACCCAATCTGTGTCACGTAAAAACCTATTTATTGTAGGGGATTACAGGCGTAATATACCGTTACCCCTTCTAGGGTAGGATATTTGTAATATTTATGATCTTTTTTTGGGCTTACTGTTGGATTCGCTGATTTATTTTCGACAGTGTAAGCCTATGCGAAGGCAATTTTCTGTTGTGTTCTTTTTTGGGTGTTTACTGCCGGGTTTTTAGCGGCTTGTCAGTTTCTGCAAGCTAAAATCTTCCTGCGAGGAGCAAGGAGTCAAGATGTTTGATATAGTCGAACTGTCACGCTTACAGTTTGCCTTAACTGCAATGTACCATTTTCTATTCGTACCATTAACGCTGGGGATGGCGTTTCTGTTGGCGATTATGGAAACGGTGTATGTGCTGTCTGGTAAACAAATCTATAAAGATATGACCAAGTTCTGGGGCAAGTTATTTGCGATTAACTTTGCTCTGGGGGTTGCTACCGGTCTGACCATGGAGTTCCAATTTGGTACTAACTGGTCATATTTCTCGCATTATGTTGGGGATATTTTTGGGGCGCCTCTGGCCATTGAAGGTTTGATGGCATTCTTCCTTGAATCCACATTTGTTGGCTTGTTCTTTTTCGGCTGGGACCGTTTAGGAAAAGTTCAACACATGGCGGTCACCTGGCTTGTTGCGTTGGGCTCAAACTTTTCAGCGTTGTGGATCCTGGTCGCGAATGGCTGGATGCAAAACCCTATCGCCTCTGATTTCAATTTTGAAACCATGCGTATGGAAATGGTGAGCTTTGCTGATTTAGTGCTGAATCCGGTCGCACAGGTGAAATTCGTTCACACGGTGGCTGCGGGGTATTGTACTGGTGCCATGTTCATTCTGGGTATCAGTTCTTACTATCTGCTGAAAGGCCGCGACATTGCCTTTGCCAAGCGTTCGTTCGCAATTGCAGCCAGTTTCGGTCTTGCTTCTGTCTTATCCGTTATCGTACTGGGTGATGAATCCGGCTATGAGATGGGCGATGTGCAGAAAACCAAGCTTGCCGCTATCGAAGCCGAGTGGGAAACGCAACCTGCACCCGCTTCCTTTACCCTGATTGGTTTACCTAATCAGGAGAATATGAAAAACGATTATGCCATCAAGATCCCTTATGTTCTGGGGCTAATTGTGACGCGTTCTACTGATAAGCAAGTTACTGGTCTGAAAGAGCTGATGGAAATGCACCAGGTGCGTATTCGTAACGGCATGAAGGCCTATCAACTGCTGGAAGAGTTACGTGCGGGTAGCACTGACCCTGCTGTTAAAGAAGCGTTTAACCAATCCAAGCAGGATTTGGGCTACGGTATGCTGCTGAAGCGTTATACGCCGAAGGTATCTGACGCAACAGAAGCCCAGATTCAGCAGGCAACGAAAGATTCTATTCCACGCGTCGCGCCGTTGTACTTCTCTTTCCGTATCATGGTGGCATGCGGCATCCTGATGCTGTTGATTATCGGCTTGTCTTTCTGGACGGTGCTGCGCGGCAAGATTGGTCAGAAAAAATGGCTACATCGTGCAGCGCTATACGGGATCCCATTGCCGTGGATTGCTGTTGAAGCGGGGTGGTTTGTTGCCGAGTATGGACGTCAGCCTTGGGCTATCGGTGAGATACTGCCGACAGCGGTGGCAACTTCATCACTGACCGCTGGCGACATTCTGTTCTCTATGGCGTTGATTTGTGGTCTGTATACGCTATTCCTGATCGCAGAAATGTATCTGATGTTCAAATACGCTCGCCTTGGCCCAAGCAGCCTGAAAACAGGGCGTTACCACTTTGAACAACCCATAGCGGTTGCGCAGGAAGCACGGTAAACAGGAGTCCACTATGTTTGAATATGAAGTTTTACGTTTTATCTGGTGGCTGTTGATCGGCATCCTGCTGATTGGTTTCGCTGTCACCGATGGTTTTGACATGGGTGTCGGGGTGCTGGTCCGTTTAATGGGGCGCGGCGATACCGAACGTCGTGTGATGATCAACAGCATCGCTCCGCATTGGGATGGAAATCAGGTGTGGTTGATCACCGCCGGAGGGGCGTTGTTCGCGGCCTGGCCAATGGTCTACGCTGCGGCATTCTCCGGCTTTTATATCGCGATGATCCTGGTTCTGGCATCACTGTTTTTCCGTCCCGTTGGCTTCGACTATCGCTCGAAAATAGAAGATCCGCGCTGGCGTAATATGTGGGACTGGGGCATTTTCATCGGTAGCTTCGTTCCACCGGTTGTGATTGGTGTGGCGTTCGGCAACCTGTTACAAGGGGTGCCGTTCCATGTTGACGAATACCTGCGTCTCTATTACACCGGCAACTTCTTCCAGCTTCTCAATCCGTTTGGTTTACTGACCGGTATTGTCAGCCTGACCATGATTGTTGCGCAGGGAGCTACTTATCTGATGATGCGGACAACGGGTGACTTACACGTTCGCGCTAGATCGGCGGCTCAGATTTCTGCGTTGGCCATGATGGTGACGTTTGCGTTAGCCGGTATTTGGGTCGTTTACGGTATTGATGGATATGTAGTGACTTCTGCCTTGAATACGGCGGCGGAATCTAATCCGCTGCATAAAGAAGTTGCGCATCAGGCGGGAGCCTGGCTGATTAATTTCAGCAATCACCCGATCTTGTGGGCGATTCCTTTATTAGGCGTGGTGTTACCCTTACTGACTATTGTGATGGCTAAAATGGAAAAGGGTGCATGGGCTTTCTTGTTCTCTTCCTTGACCATTGCTTGTGTCATTCTGACGGCGGGTGTTGCGATGTTCCCGTTCATTATGCCTTCGGTAACCGTGCCAAATGTCAGCCTTACCATGTGGGATGCGACATCTAGCCTGTTAACGCTGAAAGTGATGACGGTTGTGGCGATCATTTTTGTCCCCATCGTGCTGTCTTATACTGCATGGTGTTACTACAAAATGTTCGGACGGATCACCAAAGAACAGATTGAGCAAAACACTCATTCTATGTACTAAGTAAGGAGCTTAATTTATGTGGTATTTTGCCTGGATACTCGGAACGCTTCTTGCTTGTTCTCTGGGGATTATCACCGCCCTGGCGCTAGAACAGAGCGAGGCAAGTAAAGCGACTGAAGATAAAACTCAATGAGTGATTTGGTCGATAAGCTTTATCGCCTGATGGATAAGAGCCTGCTAAGGGCTCTTTCCCTAATCATGGCTCTTTTTATGGCCGGTTGTGTTTTCTGGGACCCAGCACGTTTTGCTGCCCGTACCAGTGAACTAGCAGTATGGCAGGGTTTTCTGCTGATTTGGGCGGTGTGTGCTGGCGTCGTTCACGGTGTGGGGTTTCGTCCTCAACGGGTTCGCTGGCGCGCGTTTTTCGCACCGCTTCCGGCCTTTGTGATCTTGGGCGCAGGTTTGTATTACTTCTTTAGCTAAAATAGCTGTCTATTCCATTTAGTTATGGGTTGCTTGCAACCCATAACTATTTTCTTTCCTCAGTGACAATCCATTCCAAACCTCATTTCTCTTGCGTATAGTAGCGATGTTTATTGCATTACCGGGATGTAGAGTGAGTAATACGTTGTTCCGCTGGCCAGTTAGAGTCTACTTTGAAGACACTGATGCAGGTGGTGTTGTCTACCACGCGCGTTATATCGCCTTTTATGAAAGGGCGAGAACGGAGATGTTGCGCGAGCGCAATTTTCATCAGCACACTTTAATGAGTGAGCATGTCGCTTTCGCTGTTCGTCGAATGACGGTGGAGTATCTTGCCCCGGCGCGCCTTGACGATATGTTGGAAGTGCAAAGCGAGATCGTTTCGATACGTGGTGCTTCTCTGACTTTCGCACAGCGCATTCTCAATTCACATGGTACCTTATTGAGCCATGCTGACGTTTTGATCGCATGTATCGATCCACATCAAATGAAGCCAATTGCGCTTCCTAAGTCTATTGTCGCGGAGTTTAAGCAGTGACTGACATGAACATTCTTGATTTGTTCCTGAAGGCAAGCCTTCTGGTCAAACTAATCATGCTGATTTTAATCTGTTTTTCCATCGCTTCTTGGGCGATTATCATTCAGCGTACTCGCATTCTGAATGCGGCAACGCGCGATGCTGAAGCGTTTGAAGATAAATTTTGGTCAGGTATTGAACTGTCTCGTCTGTATCAGGAAAGCCAAACTCGCCGCGATAGCCTGACGGGCACGGAACAAATCTTCTATTCAGGTTTCAAAGAATTTGCCCGTTTGCATCGTGCCAATAGCCATGCGCCGGAAGCGGTGGTTGAAGGCGCTTCCCGTGCGATGCGTATTTCCATGAACCGAGAACTGGAAGCATTGGAAACGCACATTCCGTTTTTAGGTACGGTCGGCTCTATTAGCCCCTATATCGGTCTGTTTGGTACGGTTTGGGGGATTATGCATGCATTTATCGCTCTGGGTGCTGTAAAACAGGCTACCTTGCAAATGGTTGCTCCGGGTATTGCTGAAGCGTTGATTGCAACGGCGATTGGTTTGTTTGCTGCTATCCCGGCAGTGATGGCATATAACCGCTTGAACCAGCGGGTAAACAAACTGGAACAGAACTACGACAACTTTATGGAAGAGTTCATTGCCATCCTGCACCGCCAGGCTTTCTCCAGCGATAGCAGCAAATAATCAGGGGGAATCATGGCTCGAGCACGTAGAGGCCATCGCGAACTTAAGTCCGAGATTAACATTGTTCCGTTGTTGGATGTGTTGTTGGTGTTATTGCTCATTTTCATGGCAACGGCACCCATTATTACGCAAAGCGTTGAAGTCGATTTACCCGATGCGACGGATTCAAAAACGGTGTCCAGCAATGATAATCCACCTGTGATTGTTGAAGTCTCAGGGGTGGGACAATACAGTTTGGTGATCGAACAAAACCGAATGGAACAACTTCCTGCGGAGCAGGTGGTTGCTGAAGCGCAATCACGTTTAACAGCCAACCCCAAGACGGTGTTTTTAATTGGTGGCGCAAAAGATGTTCCTTATGATGAGATTATTAAAGCGTTGAATCTGTTGCATCAGGCCGGGGTCAAATCCGTGGGTTTGATGACACAACCGATTTAAATGAGCGAATCACCGTAATGAGCGTTAGACATATTTCTGGCAATACAGTTTTTGGGAATCGCTTGTGCTAAAGGCAACCGAACAAAACGATAAGCTGAAACGTGCCGTTATTATCTCGGCTGTTTTGCATGTCATATTGATTGCTTTGCTGCTCTGGAGCTCGTTTACTCAAACGATGGATGCCAGTGGAGGCGGAGGAGGCGGGTCATCCATTGACGCTGTCATGGTTGACCCTAGCGCGGTTGTTGAGCAATACAACCGACAACAGCAACAGCAGACTGATGCTAAACGCTCAGAACAATTGCGTAAGAAGCAGGCCGAGCAACAGGCTGAAGAATTGCAACAGAAGCAGGCGGCAGAGCAACAAAGGTTAAAAGAGCTGGAGAAAGAGCGCTTACAAGCACAGGAAGAGGCGAAAAAGCAGGCTCAGGAACAAGCCCAGGAACGTAAGCAGGCCGAAGCTGCTGCTCAACAAGCGAAGGAGCAGCAAAAGCAAGCTGAAGCAGCGGCTGCGAAGGCGAAAGCGGAAGCTGAGCAGCAGGCTAAGGCAGCGGCAGACGCAAAGAAGAAAGCGGAAGAAGAAGCTAAGAAACAAGCTGCCGCCGCAGCCGCAGCGAAGAAACAGGCAGAAGACGACGCGAAGGCTAAAGCGGCCGAAGACGCGAAGAAAAAAGCAGCAGAAGCGGCAAAAGCCGAGGCGGCGAAGGAAGCCGAACAGGCAAAACAACAGAAAGCAGCGGAAGCCGCTAAACAAAAAGCCGATGCTGAGGCAGCCAAGAAAGCGGAAGCAGCGGCAGCGGCTAAGAAAGCGGCAGAAGATAAGAAAAAAGCAGCGGCTGAAGCGGCTAAGCAGGAAAGTGCGGTTGATGATTTACTGGGTGGATTGGCGTCATCAAAAAATGCGCCTAAATCGGGCGGAGGTGCGCCTGCCGGAACCGGTAATAACAAGAAGAGTGGCGCATCAGGTGCTGCGCTTGATAGTTACGGTAGTCAGGTTCGTTCGGCAATCCAGAGTAAATTTTACGACTGGCAATTGTATAAAGGCCGAACCTGTACCTTACGTATTAAGCTGGCTCCCGATGGGCTGTTGATCGATGTGAACGCTGAAGGTGGCGATCCCGCCTTGTGTCAGGCTGCGATTGCTGCGGCTAAGCAGGCTAGAATTCCTAAGCCGCCAAGTTCAGATGTTTATGAGGCTTTCAAAAATGCGCCGATAGATTTTAAACCGCAGTAACTTGGGCTGTTTACCCTATAGGTTTAGGATTATTACTATGGTAAGCAAACCAGGTTATAGTGTTTTGTTAACATTGGTTTGTTTTTGTTAAAATTCTGCTAATTTATCGCAGACTCTGCGTCTGGATAAGGGAGATGAAATGAAGCAGGTACTTAAAGTTGCATTAGGATTTTTAATGCTGTTTGCCGCGGTGGCGCACGCGGAAGTACGCATTGAGATTACCCAAGGGGTAGACTCTGCGCGTCCGATTGGTGTTGTGCCTTTCAAATGGGCGGGGCCAGGAGCTGCGCCTGAAGACGTGGGCGGTATCGTCGGCGCTGATTTGCGCAACAGTGGTAAATTTAATCCGATCGATGCCAACCGCATGCCTCAGCAGCCTGCTACGGCATCGGAAGTCACTCCGGCAGCCTGGACCGCGTTGGGTATTGATGCTGTCGTCATTGGACAGGTTCAACCAGGCGCAGATGGTAGCTATGTCGTCTCTTATCAACTGGTTGATACCTCTGGTAACCCCGGTAGCGTATTGGCGCAAAATCAGTTCAAAGTGACCAGACAATGGTTACGTTATGCCGCGCATACTGCTAGTGATGAAGTGTTTGAAAAACTGAGTGGTATCAAGGGGGCGTTCCGCACTCGTATTGCTTATGTTGTGCAGACGAATGGTGGTCAGTTCCCTTATGAACTGCGTGTTGCGGATTACGATGGTTACAACCAGTTCGTTGTGCACCGTTCTCCAGAACCGTTGATGTCTCCGTCTTGGTCTCCAGATGGCAGCAAGCTTGCTTATGTTACCTTCGAAAGCGGGCGTTCGGCGTTGGTGATTCAAACGCTGGCGAATGGTGCCATTCGTCAGGTAGCTTCATTCCCGCGTCATAATGGGGCACCCTCTTTCTCTCCTGATGGCAGCAAATTGGCATTTGCGTTATCTAAGAGTGGTAGCTTGAATTTGTATGTGATGAATCTGGGCTCAGGGCAAATTAGCCAGGTTACTGATGGTCGTAGTAATAATACAGAACCGACATGGTTCCCAGACAGTCAGACTCTGGCCTATACTTCCGATCAGGCCGGACGCCCTCAGGTTTATAAAATGAATGTCAACGGCGGTGCACCACAGCGTCTGACTTGGGAAGGTTCCCAGAATCAGGATGCAGAAGTGAGCGCCGATGGTAAATTTCTGGTAATGGTTGGCTCTAATGGTGGAGCTCAGCACATTGCTAAGCAGGATCTGGTAACGGGAGCCGTACAAGTATTAACGGACACGTTCCTGGACGAAACGCCAAGTATCGCGCCGAATGGCACCATGGTTATCTATAGCTCTAAACAGGGCTTGGGTTCCGTGCTGCAACTGGTTTCGACTGACGGGCGTTTCAAAGCGCGTCTTCCGGCTACTGATGGACAGGTTAAATTCCCTGCCTGGTCGCCGTATCTATAAGTACAGATATGTACAATAAACTCGTCAAAGGACATAAGAAATGCAATTCAATAAAGTGCTGAAAGGCCTGATGTTGGCTCTGCCGGTACTGGCAGTGGCCGCTTGTAGCTCCAACAAGAATGCGGACAATGACCAATCTTCCATGGGTGCTGGTAACAACGGCATGATGGACGGCGGTAACATGTCTTCTTCTGAGCAAGCTCGTTTGCAGATGCAAGAATTACAGCGTAATAACATCGTTTACTTCGGTCTGGATAAGTACGATGTGAGCTCTGAATTTGCTCAGATGCTGGACGCACACGCTGCATTCCTGCGTAGCAACCCGTCTTACAAAGTGACTATTGAAGGTCACGCGGACGAACGCGGTACGCCAGAATACAACATCGCACTGGGCGAGCGTCGTGCCAACGCGGTACAAATGTACCTGCAAGGTAAAGGCGTTTCTTCCGATCAGATCTCTATCGTTTCTTACGGTAAAGAGAAACCAGCTGTTCTCGGTCATGACGAAGCGGCGTATGCCAAAAACCGTCGTGCCGTTCTGGTATATTAAGAGAATCGCATGAGCAGTAACTTCAGACGTCACCTGTTGGGTCTGTCGTTACTGGTTGGCGTAGCGGTCCCTTGGGCCGCTACTGCCCAAGCGCCAATCAGTAATGTCGGCTCGGGCTCGGTCGAAGACCGCGTCACGCAATTGGAGCGTATTTCTAACGCTCACAGTCAGCTTTTAACTCAACTTCAGCAACAACTCTCTGATACGCAGCGTGACATTGACAGTTTGCGTGGGCAGATTCAGGAAAGTCAGTACCAACTGAATCAAGTTGTTGAACGTCAGAAACAGATCTATCAGCAGATTGATGGATTAAGTTCTTCATCAACAGCAACGACAGGAAGTAACACTTCTTCCGTTGATACAGGTGCCGCAAATAATGCGGCACCTGCTGCGACGACGGGTGATGTGAACAGTGATTACAATGCCGCTGTTGCACTGGTACTGGAGAAAAAACAGTACGATCAGGCAATCAACGCATTTCAGGCCTTCGTCAAAAAATACCCTGATTCAACGTATCAACCTAATGCCAATTATTGGCTTGGGCAGTTGAATTACAATAAGGGCAAAAAAGACGATGCGGCCTATTATTTTGCCAATGTGGTAAAAAATTACCCCAAATCACCTAAAAGTGCGGAAGCGTTATTTAAGGTTGGGGTGATCATGCAGGAAAAAGGGCAAACGGATAAGGCCAAGGCCGTTTACCAGCAGGTCGTAAAGACGTATCCCAATACGGAAAGTGCAAAGCAGGCTCAGAAACGCTTATCCGCATCATGATCGTTATCATCAGGCATAAAAATTACTCATAACGAGCAATTTTTATGCCTGAATGCCTTAAGAATAGACAGTTGAACTATTTTTATAGGAAATAGGTTGCGCTGAAAATTTAAATTAGTAATATATGCCGCCGTTGCCAAGGTAAGCGTGAAACGTTAAGGCAGCGGAGAAATTGGGTCGTTAGCTCAGTTGGTAGAGCAGTTGACTTTTAATCAATTGGTCGCAGGTTCGAATCCTGCACGACCCACCAATTTAAATTTGAAGTGTTATTGGATTTCTCAAAAATTCCGCATTGCGGGTCGTTAGCTCAGTTGGTAGAGCAGTTGACTTTTAATCAATTGGTCGCAGGTTCGAATCCTGCACGACCCACCAAATCAGAAGTAGAATTCCTTTCTCGAATAAAGTCATTTTAACTCATATATCCCAAGTATCGTGTAGGTGAACAACCTGTGCTCAGATTCTAGCCGAGCGAAGCGAGACCGCAACAATCATACGACCTCTCCTCTTTTTTGGCGATCTGCCAGCCACCGTTCTCGTCGCGATAAATCGCTCATCTTTGTAAACAGGTCGATGTGAGAGGAAAATCCTCGGTAGTTGGTATTCAGGGGTTAGGTTGATGCCAAATAGTCGGCAGGGTGGCCCCAGAATGGCGTGACAAAGCCTTCTGTTTGTCCTTCTGGTGGAAATGCATGACTATTTTCCTGGATAGCCTTGTGGCATTGCTACGATGCGGGAAGGAGAGATCGGACTTTGGGGTTCCTGAATCGATTAACCGTTGGGGTTTAACCGTAGGCGCTCAACACGAGTTAGATATATCCCCGTCATACTTCAAGTTGACTATATTCGTCCCTTGGCCCATCCATGAGCCTTATTTTTGCTGCGTGGTTCAATACGCTAACGTTTTGCCCTGGGACTTGAATAAGTTAGCGTCTCTCAGGGCGTATCCATTATTGCAGTAGCACTGCATTGCCGAACAGTTGGTTGTTTCCTCTGACTGATATCACTTTAAAAAATGGTGCACCAGCATCTCGTGCCTTTTCAGCCAGCCCTGCAACAACGTCATCAGGGGTCGCTTTACCGTGGACAGAGACGTGACCGATAATCGTATATCCATGGATCTCGGTTCTTTTATGCTCATTTGTTGGTGAGAGTGGGTGAATGTTTTCACCGATGACGTTTTTAGCAGCCTGATTTTCACTCATCTTTTGATGCCGCTCCGATATTTGTTCGTGAGCGTAAGAAGTACCATTGTTCATCGTTCCATGCGCAATCATTGCTCTTTGATGTTGATCCATCTCTGTCATTTTTTTACTTTTCCCTGTTATTGCCGAGTCCTGAGTGGAAGCCTGCACTTGATTTGCTGGTATAAGAACGTGATTGGTTCTGCCGATTGAGCTCATTGTATCGGTTGCTAATACAGGCGCAGTAAAACTCATGGCAATAGCCGTGACGATAAAAAATTTTTTCATGGTATGTCCCCTATAGTTAAGTTAAAGGCCTCTAACTAGCCGTGGTAATGTGGCGTGCTGGTCATGCCCGCTATGAAAGATTTTTGATACACGATCTCGAACCGAGCAATGAGCAACAAAATGCGTTATTTTCGCGTTGTTTATTTAAGATGTGATTGATTATAAAGAGGTTGTTCTGTTAGCTGCGTGACGGGGCAATGACAAGTGTGTCATGTGCTGAAAATAGGTAAATGTGATGACAATCAAATGGTTGCAATATTAAGAATATTGTCGCATTGACGTTGTCTCTTGGCATTTGAAATGGGATCTGCATGCTGCAGATCCGTATCTGTGTTAGTTACTGGGTCGTGGAAGTGAGATGGTAAAACGAGTTGATATCGTATCGGAAGCGACACGTATTTTTCCCTGATGCGCATTTACAATGGATTTTACAATTGCAAGGCCGATGCCGCTCCCTTCACTTTTTCTCTGCCTCGAGGGATCAACACGATAAAATCGATCGAAAAGATGGGTCAAATGATCTTGCGGAATAGGGGAGCCCGGGTTTTCAACGGTAAGTTCAATCTGTGTTGCTTGTTCATGCAGATGAACGGTAACAAACTGTCCGGCAGGCGTATAACGAATCGCGTTGGATAATAGGTTATTGATAACGCGTCGGAGCATCAGGGGGTCACCTTCAACAATGGAGGAGTGACCTTCAAATCTAAGCCCTACTTCTTGTTCTTCAGCCCAGGCTTCGAAAAATTCAAACACTTTGATCGTTTCGGATTGCAGATCCAGCGGTAAACGCTCAAGGATAAGTTGATTGTTATCCGCTTGAGCAAGGAATAGCATATCGCTGACCATTTTTGCCATCCTGCGATATTCTTCCAGATTAGAATACAGGACATCCTCCAGCTCTTTTTCTGAACGATGTTTGCTTAACGCAATTTCAGTTTGCGTAACAAGATTAGTTATTGGGGTTCTGATTTCATGTGCGATATCTGCCGAGAAATTAGCCTGACGCGTAAATACGTCTTCGATGCGCTCGATCATATGATTAAAGGAAATGACGAGTTGCTCTAGTTCAATTGGCACTCGTTCTGGTTCAAGCCTGACATCGAGATTTTCGGACGTAATATTTTTAATTTTCATGCTGACATTTCGTAAGGGCTGATGCCCTTTATGGACAGCAATCAACACGATAAAAATAATCATCAGGTTAATCGCGGAAGCGATCATAATCAGATTTCTTTTGAGCTCATCAATGTAATGAAGATGAAAATCGATAGAAAGGGCTACCAACAATGTATAAGGGGAACCTTGTTCATTTTTCGAGGGATAAATAGACGTCGCAATAACTCGATAGCTAGTGTGTTTCATTTCCTCAATAGTATGTGTTTTACCTGGAGAAGCTTCCCCTGACCAGAGAAATATATTGTTGCTATCAAGATATTGTTTGAAATTTTCTGTGTTAAAAATGGACGTCAGATCCGGCCCATTAGGGGAATGATAGAGTATCTGGTTATCTGGATGACGGAGCAATACCGAGATATTTCGGTAGCTGGCGAGAACATTACTAAATTGTTTTATTTTTTGTGGTTCTGATTCTGTCGTATTTTCCATTATGTTACTTAATGTGGCACTGATTTGCTGGAGATCGTTGATGTCTTGATCTGCAAAATGTTTTTCCACCGAGTGCAGCATAATCCAGGTAAAAGCCACGAGTGCAATAATGGTTGAAACACAGATGAAGAAAGTGAGTCGGGTTGCCAAAGAGAACGGGCGGTGGATTCGGTTAATCCCCATTCGGCACCTCAAGGACATAACCTACGCCACGTACCGTCTGGATCAATTTAGGTTCAAAATCGTTGTCGATCTTGGCTCGTAATCGTTTAACGGCGACATCGATGGCATTGGTATCGCTGTCAAAATTCATATCCCAAACCTGTGAAGCGATGAGAGAGCGGGGTAAAACCTCATCTTGATGGCGAATGAAAAATTCGAGCAGGGTAAACTCTTTGCTTGTCAGCGTGATACGGACTCCCCCTCGACTTACTTTTCTGGATACAAGATCCAGCGTTAAGTCAGCAACCTGAAACTGACTTTCTGGTATTAAGGTCGCGCCTCGGCGTAGTAGCGTTCTGACGCGTGCGAGAAGTTCAGCGAAGGCAAAAGGTTTCACCAGATAATCATCAGCGCCGAGCTCCAAACCTTTCACCCGATGTTCTATCGTTCCGAGTGCTGTCAGTAGCAAAATGGGCATTCCCTTATTTGCCGCACGCAGCATACGGACAATATCCCAACCGTTAACGTCCGGTAGCATGATATCCAGAATAATAAGGTCATATTCTTCCGTCATAGCGAGGTGGTAGCCGGTCATACCATTATTGGTGAGGTCTACCACGAAACCAGCCTCCGTGAGACCTTTACTTAGGTACTCACCTGTTTTCACCTCATCTTCAACAGTTAGTATTTTCATATGGTCTCCGGCACATCAAGTCATGATGTCATTCTAGTGGGCCAAAACACGATATCAACGACTTAAATCGAAAATGACAATTTTGTCATTATCCTGTCACCCGCCAAACAGAGTTGGTCCGCTAAGGTAGCTACAGTAAATCTCCGGAAAGCATTTGAACCCTTTTATTAAGGTCTCCTGGGCAGGAATGGATATGTTCACATTAAAACGGCTGACCATCGGCACGGCATTTATTCTGGCGGGATGTGTTTCCTTGACGCCTGAATCTCCGCATCCAGAACTTCCGGTGCCACAGCAATTTTCGCAGTCCCGTAACGCTCTTGTGCCCGCAACCGTTGGCTATCAGGAGACGGGATGGCGTACATTTTTTACTGACCCTCAGGTAAAGCGACTGATTGGTGAGGCTCTGACTCATAACCGTGATCTGAGAATGGCGACCCTAAAAGTACAGGAGGCCAGGGCGCAGTTTAATGTGACCGATGCTGATAGGTATCCTCAGTTGAATGCTTCATCCGAGAGTACCTATCGACGTGGATTAAAAAGCGAAAGTTCAACAACCAGAGAATATGAAGCGGGGTTGGATCTGCGTTTTGAATTGGATTTTTTCGGTAAACTAAAAAATTTGAGCGAAGCCGATCGGCAGAGTTTCTTTGCTAGCGAGGAAGCTCGACGCGCCGTACATATTCTTCTTGTTTCAAATGTTTCCAAAAATTATTTCAGTCGGCGACTGGCTGATGCGCAGTTGAATATCGCCAGAGAGACATTACAGAATTATCAGCAGTCATATGCTTTCGTTGAGCAGCAGCTTATTACGGGGAGCACCAATGTGCTTGCTCTGGAACAGGCGCGAGGTGTGATAGAAAGCACTCAGGCGGAAATTGCAAAGAGGGAAGGCGAGTTAGCTCAGGCAAACAATGCCCTTCAGCTTATTCTGGGAACCTACAACGCACTCCCGGATGATAACGGTAGCGCCGAGGATGATCTCAACCCTGTAAAATTGCCTCCGAACCTGTCATCTGAAATTTTGTTACAACGACCGGATATTATGGAAGCAGAATATTTGTTGAGAGCAGCAGATGCCAATATTGGTGCGGCAAGGGCCGCATTCTTTCCCTCGATCTCCCTGACCGGTGGGCTTTCAGGCAATAGCACAGAACTGTCGAGCCTGTTTAATGCCGCCAGTGGTATGTGGAATTTCATTCCGAAAATAGATATACCCATTTTTAATGCTGGTCGTAATAAGGCGAATTTGACACTGGCAGAAATTCGTCAGCAACAGTCAATCGTCAATTATGAGCAGCGAATCCAGACAGCATTCAAAGACGTTGCTGACGCACTTTCGCTTAGGGAAAGCCTTCGCAGCCAGATTACGGCGCAGCAACGTTATCTGAATTCTCTTCAAATAACGCTGCAACGTGCTCGAGGGCTTTATGCTAATGGTGCGGTGAGTTATATCGAAGTGCTGGATGCTGAGCGTTCTTTATTCTCTACTCGGCAGTCAATACTTGATTTGAAATATGCTCAGCAGGTAAATGAAATAAATCTATTTACCTCACTTGGCGGTGGTTGGGCAGAATAATTATTTTAACTTTAAGAAATTAAGGGCAGTTAATATGAATAAATCAATGAGCATTTTTTTGTTTGGTCTTATCTCCGTTTTTGCAATGACGGGAGTTCAGGCAAATGAACATCACCACGGCGAAATGGCATCTGTCGCTGAAACACCCTCTCAGCAACAGGTTGTCAGTGCGAGCGGAATAATTAAAGGTATCGATCTTGATAATAAGAAAATTACTATCGAGCACGGTGTTATTCCGTCAATAAATTGGCCTGCAATGACGATGCGGTTTACTTTCACCACACTCAATAGCAGCATCAGTGATTTGAAAATAGGCAATCATGTAAATTTTTCGTTTGTGCAACAGGGGAATATTTCCTTACTTAAGGAAATAACAACCATTCAGCCTTGATTTATTTTCTGATGAGTCATTGTATTGTCTGCCGTAACGCGGTTATGGCAGATATACCCGTCATACTTCATCAATCACGCCTACTGGGATAGGCTATAAACTCAGCGGGAATAATAATGATTTCTTTAAAATTAAAATATGCTGTAGTGACTGTGAGTAGCCTTGTTATCGGAGGGCTTATATCTGTTAGTGCTTACCAGTATTTCAATTCAGCGGATAAAACGGCGATCCAACCATCGGAGCGGAAAGTGCTGTTTTGGTATGACCCGATGAAGCCTGATACCAAGTTCGATAAACCAGGAAAGTCGCCGTTTATGGATATGGATCTTGTGCCCAAGTACGCCGATGAAGGGGGCGCTGAGAACAACAACGGTATCCGTATCGATCCAACTCAGGTTCAGAATCTGGGGCTTAAAACAGAAAAGGTGAGTAAAGGTCGCCTAACGTATTTTCAGACTATCCCTGCCAATGTCAATTTTAATGAATATCAGTTTGCCATCGTTCAGGCTCGGTCGGACGGATTTATTGAAAAAGTTTATCCGCTGACTATCGGAGATAAGGTGAAAAAGGGAACACCTCTGGTAGATATTACCATTCCTGCCTGGGTGGAAGCCCAGAGTGAGTATCTTTTGTTGCAGGGAACAGGCGGCTCGGCAACACAGCTTAAAGGTGTACTTGAACGGCTTCGTCTTACCGGCATGTCGGAAGAGGATATCCTCCGCTTACGCACGGCTCGTACCATTCAGACTCGCTTTACGATTAAAGCACCTATTGATGGTGTGATCACCGCGTTTGATTTGAGAACCGGGATGAACATTTCAAAGGATAATGTTGTGGCTCAGATTCAAGGAATGGATCCGGTCTGGGTGAGTGCCGCAGTCCCTGAGTCTATTGCCGCTCTGCTTAAGGATTCTTCCCAGTTTGATATCACCGTTCCGGCTTACCCGGATAAGACTTTCCATATTGAGAAATGGAGTATTCTCCCCAGCGTTGATCTGACGACCCGGACGCTTCAGGTTCGTTTTCAGGTAGATAATAAAGATGAATTACTCAAACCAGGCATGAATGCCTATCTCAAGCTCAGCACTCAGAGCCAGGAAATGTTGCTCATTCCCTCTCAGGCTGTCATCGATACCGGTGACGAACAGCGCGTTATTACCGTAGACAACGATGGTCGTTTTGTTCCTAAAGCAATTCGAATCTCGCATGCGTCGCCACGACAGACGGGGGTAGCGGCTGGGTTGAGTGAAGGGGAATCTATCGTTGTTAATGGCCTTTTCCTGATTGACTCGGAAGCCAATATTTCGGGTGCCTTGGAACGTATGCGCCATTCGGATAAGCCAGAAAGTTCGACGCCAGAGCACGCTGACCATTCTGCAAATGCACATGCTGGTCACTGAGGAGACGACGATGATTGAATGGATTATCCGGCGTTCGGTCGCCAACCGGTTTCTGGTGATGATGGGGGTTTTGTTCCTGAGTGTCTGGGGAACCTGGACGATCATCAATACGCCCGTTGATGCGTTGCCTGACCTCTCCGATGTACAAGTGATTATTAAAACCAGCTATCCAGGGCAGGCACCGCAACTTGTTGAGAATCAGGTAACTTATCCTCTGACGACAACCATGCTTTCTGTACCCGGTGCAAAAACGGTACGCGGTTTTTCCCAGTTTGGTGATTCCTATGTGTATGTGATTTTTGAAGACGGCACCGATTTGTACTGGGCAAGGTCGCGCGTACTGGAATATCTCAATCAGGTTCAAGGGAAATTACCCGCCGGAGTCAGTTCAGAGATTGGCCCTGATGCCACCGGTGTAGGTTGGATTTTTGAGTATGCGCTGGTCGATCACAGTGGCAAGCATGATCTTGCGGAGCTACGTTCTCTTCAGGACTGGTTTTTAAAATTCGAATTGAAAACCATTCCTGATGTAGCGGAAGTTGCCTCCGTGGGCGGAGTGGTAAAACAGTATCAGATTCAGGTTAACCCGATGCAACTGGCCCAGTACGGCGTTGGTCTTCAGGAGGTTAAACAGGCGCTTGAGTCTTCCAATCAGGAGGCTGGTGGCTCTTCGGTAGAGATCGCAGAAGCAGAATACATGGTCCGCGCCAGCGGATACCTCAAAACCATTGATGATTTTAATCATATTGTTCTTAAAACGGGGGAAAACGGCGTTCCAGTCTATCTGAGCGACGTAGCCCGTGTTCAGATCGGACCGGAAATGCGGCGTGGCATCGCAGAACTGGATGGTGAAGGTGAGGTGGCCGGTGGCGTGGTGATCTTACGTTCAGGTAAAAATGCCCGCGAAGTCATTTCCGCGGTGAAAGATAAGCTTGAAACGCTGAAAAACAGCCTGCCGGAAGGGGTGGAGGTGGTCACGACTTACGATCGTAGTCAGCTCATTGATCGTGCGATTGATAACCTTAGCGATAAATTATTGGAAGAGTTTATTGTCGTCGCCATTGTTTGTGCGCTGTTCCTCTGGCATGTGCGCTCAGCGCTGGTTGCGATCATCTCGTTGCCGCTGGGCCTGTGCATTGCTTTTATCGTCATGCGTTTTCAAGGACTGAATGCCAATATCATGTCACTGGGAGGCATCGCGATTGCCGTTGGGGCGATGGTGGATGCCGCTATTGTGATGATAGAGAATGCACATAAGCGACTGGAAGAGTGGGAGCATAACCATCCGGATGAGCAGATAAACAATGAAACGCGCTGGAAGGTGATCACGGATGCGTCGGTTGAAGTGGGTCCTGCATTGTTTATCAGTCTGCTGATTATTACGTTATCGTTTATTCCGATTTTTACGCTGGAAGGACAGGAAGGTCGTCTATTTGGTCCGCTCGCCTTTACTAAAACGTACGCTATGGCTGGTGCGGCAGCACTGGCTATTGTGGTGATCCCTATTCTCATGGGATTCTGGATTAGGGGGAAAATTCCGGCTGAAACCAGTAATCCACTGAACCGTTTTTTGATCAGAATTTATCACCCCTTGCTGCTCAGGGTACTTCACTGGCCAAAACTGACGCTGGTGGTTGCGGTGTTATCGATTTTTACCGTGATATGGCCATTGAGTAAAGTCGGGGGGGAATTCCTGCCAAAAATGAATGAAGGCGATTTACTCTATATGCCGTCAACGCTGCCGGGCGTTTCGCCAGGGCAGGCCGCTGCACTTTTGCAGATAACGGACAAACTCATTAAAACGGTACCCGAAGTCTCATCGGTATTTGGTAAGACGGGGAAAGCAGAAACGGCAACTGACGCGGCTCCGTTGGAGATGGTGGAAACCACCATTCAGCTTAAGCCGGAAGATCAATGGCGTCCGGGCATGACGTTGGACAAGATTATTGAGGAATTAGACACAACGGTCCGTTTGCCGGGGCTGGCTAACCTCTGGGTTCCGCCGATCCGTAATCGTATTGATATGCTATCCACCGGGATTAAGAGTCCGATCGGTATAAAAGTATCAGGCACGGTGCTCTCGGATATTGATGAAACGGCCCAGCAAATTGAAAATGTGGCTAAAACGGTTCCTGGCGTTGTTTCCGCGTTGGCTGAGCGTCTGGGGGGCGGGCGCTATATTGATGTGGATATTCATCGGGAGAAAGCTTCACGTTATGGAATGACGGTGGGGGATGTGCAACTGTTTGTCTCTTCTGCTATCGGAGGGGCAATGGTAGGTGAAACCGTCGAAGGCGTGGCGCGTTATCCTATCAATATTCGTTACCCCCAGGGATTTCGTGATGGTCCAGAAGCGCTGAGGCAGTTGCCGATACTCACACCGATGAAGCAGCAAATTACACTGGGTGATGTGGCTGAGGTGAAGGTTGTTTCCGGCCCGACAATGCTGAAGACCGAAAATGCGCGTCCTGCCAGTTGGATCTATATTGACGCTCGTGGCCGTGACATGGTCTCTGTTGTCAACGATCTGAAGACTGCTATCGGTGAGCAGGTTAAGTTTCGACCCGGCATCAGCGTCTCTTTCTCTGGACAATTTGAATTGCTGGAGCATGCCAATAAAAAATTGAAGTTGATGGTTCCCATGACGGTGATGATCATCTTCATCCTGCTTTATCTGGCATTTCGTCGCGTTGATGAAGCGCTTTTGCTGCTGATGAGCCTGCCGTTTGCGCTGATCGGGGGGATATGGTTCTTGTATTGGCAGGGGTTTCATATGTCTGTCGCGACGGGGACAGGGTTTATTGCGCTGGCGGGGGTAGCCGCAGAGTTCGGTGTCGTGATGTTGATGTATCTGCGTCATGCTATCGAAGCGGATCCTGCATTATCCAATAAGGATACATTTACCTCGGATAGGCTTGATGACGCGTTATACCACGGTGCCGTATTGCGGGTGCGGCCAAAGGCGATGACCGTGGCTGTCATTATTGCCGGTCTTCTGCCCATTTTATGGGGAACTGGCGCGGGCTCAGAAGTGATGAGTCGTATTGCGGCACCGATGATTGGCGGTATGATCACTGCGCCATTGCTATCGCTGTTTATTATTCCTGCGGCCTATAAATTGATCTGGTTACGTCGGCATAGCAACCATTCTTATTAGCCGCAGAAAACTCGCGGCACAGATCCATCAGGTTGATAATCGGGTCCCGGCTGGAAGCTGGGACCCCACGCCAATAACGTTGGCAAAAGTAGCGTGTGGATGATACCCCGAGTCACTTGTCTCGCAGCCATCTCTGTTTGAATCCGTCTCTCTCCGCACTGCCGTTGCCGTTTTTTAATGTTCTCCTTTCACCTCCACTTTGGGGTATATTATGTTTTTTAATCCCTCGCTATAGCGCCGTAAAGCCCATCCGGTCATTTATATTTCAAAACCTATAGTTGTTGTGGAGTCGTCGCTACGGAAACGTATGTTTTGCCGTGGTTAGGGAGATTTTTATGGTTGGTCCTTTGATTAATGGTGCTGCTATCCTGATTGGTGGCGGCTTGGGTATTGCATTACGTCGTTTTATTCCACAACGCTTACAAGATGGTTTGCCTCCGGCATTTGCCATGGTGTCTATTGCGATGGGAATTACGCTGATCGTAAAAGTTCAGCAATTACCCGCAGTGGCGCTGGCAACGGTTATCGGTGTTGCCGTTGGTGAGTTGCTGCGTATGGAATATGGCGTTCAAAAGTTTGGTGTGTTTATCCAACGAATGTTAAGCCGTGTTTTGCCTACGCCTGAACACCGGTTGCCACAGGATGTTTATACACAGAATTTTACGGCACTTATCGTATTGTTTTGTGCCAGTGGTACGGGGGTAGTTGGTGCATTAACAGAAGGGTTGACCGGTGACTATCAGTTATTGATTATCAAGTCGGCGCTGGATGTGTTTACCGCACTGATTTTCGCCATTACGCTGGGTTTCGCGGTGATGTCGATAGCTGTCCCACAGTTGATTATTCAGGCTTTGCTCTTTTTCTCCGCTAAGCTGATTATGCCGTTTATGACCGATATCACGATGGGCGATTTCTCCGCCTGTGGTGGCATTATTATGGTTGCCGTAGGGCTGAGGATTGCTCAGATTAAACTCTTTGCGGTTGTCAATTTTCTGCCAGCGTTAGTACTTATTATCCCTATATCCCTTTACTGGCACCGGATTTTTGGCTAGTGCTCTTCTGTCACATTGGCTAGCATTCGATGGCGATATGGCGATCGCTTAACGGCTGACAACACCGCTCTGTTGGCCGCTAACTATCTGAATAATCTCCTGATCGGTTAACAAGGCTGGTTTACTGCATACGTAAATTTGCTTTCCTTGTGGGCTAATAGTTTTGGCAAGTTCGATATAACTGGCAAACTCAACCTGACTGTGTCCTCCTTCATTCATCTCCATCGGATGAATAATCACTTTATGAGGAAAGAAGCAATTGACGAGTCGTTTGGGTGCGGCCTTTTTGGTTAATTGTTGCAGTAATTTCATCGCCGGAATCATTTGCCCGAGCAGCAACCGTGCTGTGGTAAACGGTGTTTCCGGTTTTCCCGTCACTTCTTCCCCAGTATCCACATTTCTGACGATCAACGTATTGCGATAAATTTTGATATAAATATGCGCCACTGAATCTCCCGTTTCCTTGATGAATGATTTATAACGTTGTTTTTAGCAGAGTAAACAATTAAGCCATGGTTATGTAAAAATAAAGCGACTTTAGGCGTTTTTTTCGGTATTTTGTTTAGGATAAAAAACACATGAGAGTAAAACCGATGCGGAAATGTTCGTTCGGTATTCTACATTGTCATCATGGAAATCCATAATGAGTATCCTTTTCGATAGCAATGAAACAATTTACCCCTTCCCCGCGAAGCCAAAGCCTCTGTCTGCCGAAGAAAAGCTGCATTACCGTAGCAGGATAAAATCCTTACTGCAGCAGAGAAATGCGGTAATGGTTGCTCACTATTATACCGATCCGGAAATCCAATCATTAGCGGAAGAAACGGGAGGATGTGTGGCGGACTCGCTAGAAATGGCGCGTTTTGGTCGTTCGCATCCCGCGTCAACGTTGTTAGTGGCGGGTGTTCGCTTCATGGGCGAAACAGCGAAAATACTCAACCCCGAAAAAACGGTACTGATGCCGACGCTGGAGGCCGAATGTTCGCTCGATCTTGGCTGTCCTGTTGAGTCGTTTAATCAGTTTTGTGATAGCCATCCCGATCGTATTGTCGTGGTGTATGCCAACACATCCGCGGCGGTTAAGGCGCGAGCGGACTGGGTCGTGACGTCGAGTATTGCGGTTGAGTTGATTGAGCATCTTGACAGTCTGGGACAAAAAATCATTTGGGCGCCAGACCGCCATTTAGGAAACTATGTGCAAAAACAGACTGGTGCTGATGTGCTGTGTTGGCAGGGAGCCTGTATTGTTCATGATGAGTTTAAAACTCAGGCGCTGAAACGCATGAAAGTACTTTATCCCAATGCGGCAATTTTAGTGCATCCAGAGTCCCCTCAAAGCGTTGTTGAAATGGCAGATGCGGTGGGTTCGACGAGTCAGTTGATTCAAGCGGCAAAGACGTTGGCCCAGAGAGAACTGATTGTGGCGACCGATCGCGGTATTTTCTACAAAATGCAGCAGGCATGCCCAGATAAAACATTGTTAGAAGCGCCGACGGCGGGGGAAGGAGCTACGTGCCGTAGCTGCGCGCATTGTCCCTGGATGGCAATGAATGGCCTTGAGGCAATTGCTCAGAGTCTGGAGCAACAGGGGGGAAATCATGAAATTCATGTTGATGAATCACTACGTAAAGGCGCGCTCATTCCATTGAACCGGATGCTGGATTTTGCGGCAGAACTAAAATTACGTGTACGCGGGAATGCCTGATACCGATATTTTTTGTTATGTCTTGATTAAAAACATAACAAATTTTATTTAATCAATAAGATAGGGTGGCGGAGATGGACTTTTTTAGTACCAGTAATATCTTGATTCATATTCCATTGGGTGCGGGAGGATACGATCTTTCTTGGATTGAAGCGATTGGCACAGTGTTTGGTTTGCTGTGTATCTGGCTCGCGAGCCTGGAAAAAACCATCAACTATTTGTTTGGCTTGATTAATGTCACCCTGTTTGCGGTGATTTTCTTCCAGATTCAGCTCTATGCAAGCCTGTTGTTGCAGATTTTCTTTTTCGCTGCCAACGTATACGGCTGGTATGCCTGGACGCGTAAAACGGATGCCAATGAGATCGAACTCAGGATCCGTTGGCTTCCCTTGCCTAAGTTGATTGGCTGGTCTGCGGTGAGTGTTATCGCGATTGGTTTGATGACGGCCTACATCGATCCGGTTTTTGCTGTACTGACGCGTGTTGCGGTATCAGGGATGCAAATAGCAGGAATGGATATACAGATGCCAGAATTGCAACCTGATGCATTCCCGTTCTGGGACTCAACCATGATGGTACTATCTATTGTGGCGATGTTATTGATGACACGTAAATATGTTGAAAACTGGCTATTGTGGGTCGTGATTGACATCATCAGCGTCGTGATTTTTGCTTATCAAGGGGTCTATGCCATGGCCGTGGAATACGTGATTCTGACGCTGATTGCGATGAACGGTTCGTGGATGTGGATTAAAAGCGCTCGCGAAAACCGCTCGGCCCCACTTGCGCGTGGAGCCTAATCATCGGATCAACCTATTCGTGATGGTGATGATGACGAGTTGTGGGATGAATATCGCAATGGTCATCATCACAGTGTTGATACTCCATTTGGATCGTTGTGTGACCAATCTGATAGTTTTGTCGTAAGTATTCCTGAATCCGTTTTAGCAAAGCGTCATGGTCGTGAGGCGGAATGATCTGCGCATGTAGCGTCATCATCGGTTGTTCGCCAATCTGCCATATGTGTACATGATGAATATTTCTGACTTCGGGGATATTCATCGTTAAATCTTTCTTCAGTGATTCAATGCTTATCGCACCGGGTGTCCCTTCCAGCAGTTCATGAATACTCTCTTTCATCAGGGACCAGGCGCTACGTAGTACCAGACAGGAGACTAAAATCGACAAAATAGGATCGATAGGCGTCCAGTTGGTCAGCAAAATAATGAGTGCAGCGATAATAGCACCAACGGAACCGAGTAAATCACCCAGTACATGTAATGCTGCCGCACGGACATTGATGTTTTTCTCTCCGCTACCGTGATGCAATAACCAAAACGCGACGATATTCGCCAATAAACCGCCGACGGCAACCAGTAACATGGGAATACCCGCCACAGGTTGGGGTTCATAAAAACGTTGGATCGCTTCCCAAACAATGAACGCAGTAATGACTAACAGCGTTAGGGCATTGACGAATGCGGCAAGCGTAGTGAAACGCAAATAGCCAAACGTATGACGAGAATTTGGTTTCTTTTGGGAAAAATGAACAGCCAGTAGCGCGACAAATAAAGCGGCGGCGTCAGTTAACATATGCCCAGCATCGGCAAGCAGCGCTAAGGAGCCAGATAGCAACCCGCCTACTACCTCTGCCACCATAAAGGTAGCCGTTATAATAAACGCAGCCAGAAGACGCTGACTGTTGCCTGACTCTGCATGGTTATGATCGTGTGCCATCGTTTGACCACCTAATTAATTTACCCACATTCGGATGCTAAAGTGACGATATGCTGAAAAGGTAAGAATATTTCATGGTGAATAGGATTTCATCGAATAATATTGCTCGAATTTAGCGCCATGATGCCACCTGATTGACATATAATGCGTGAATATCACTGTTTCTCAAGCTTGCAGCTGTCTTGTGTACGAGCGATACGCGTTGCGTGTAAGCTAAAAATACCGTTCTGGAATCGATGGAATTACTATGAATTACCAAAATGATGATTTAAGAATTAAAGATATTAAAGAACTTTTGCCGCCGGTTGCTCTGTTGGAGAAGTTTCCCGCTACGGATAAAGCTGCGGAGACGGTATCGTTCGCGCGTACTGCTATCCATAAAATCCTCAACGGTAACGATGATCGCTTGCTGGTTGTTATTGGCCCTTGCTCTATTCATGACCCAAAAGCGGCCAAGGAATATGCTGCTCGTTTGCTCAAGTTGCGTCAGGAATTGAATGACGACCTGGAAATCGTCATGCGGGTTTATTTTGAAAAACCTCGTACGACAGTTGGCTGGAAGGGATTAATTAACGATCCGCATATGGATCATAGCTATCAGATTAACGATGGTCTGCGTATCGCCCGTCAACTGCTGCTGGAAATTAATAGTTTGGGGCTGCCCGCGGCTGGTGAGTTTCTGGATATGATTACGCCACAGTATTTGGCAGATCTCATGAGCTGGGGAGCGATAGGGGCGCGTACCACCGAGTCTCAGGTTCATCGTGAATTGGCTTCGGGCTTGTCTTGTCCGGTTGGGTTCAAGAATGGCACGGATGGTACAATCAAAGTAGCCATTGATGCTATCAATGCGGCCAGTGCGCCACACTGTTTCTTGTCCGTGACGAAGTGGGGGCACTCCGCGATCGTTAACACCAGTGGTAACAATGATTGCCATATTATCCTGCGTGGCGGTAAAACGCCGAATTACAGCGCTGAACATGTGAAAGATGTGAAAGTGGGTCTGGAAAAAGCAGGATTAAAACCGCAGGTGATGATTGATTTTAGCCATGCCAACAGTAGCAAAAAGTTCGAAAAGCAAATGGAAGTCTGCGAAGACGTGAGTGGTCAGCTTGCTCAGGGTGAAAAAGCGATCGTGGGTGTGATGGTGGAAAGCCATCTGGTTGAAGGTAATCAGAATCTGGAAGGAAACGAGTCGTTGGTCTACGGACAGAGTATCACTGATGCCTGTATCGGCTGGGAAGATACTGAAGTGTTGTTGCGTCAGTTAGCGGCCGCCGTGCGTGCGCGTCGCAGCAAATAACGATCGGGTTATGATCACAAAAAACCGGCTTATTAGCCGGTTTTTTTATGGAGGTAATAAATCTTACCTTCAGGTTATTAGCGCAACATTTTCATGCGTTTGAGAATGTCTGAGATTACTTGGCTTTACCCTGATTTGCTACGGCTGCTGCTTTTGCTGCGATTTCGTCAGCATTGCCCAGATAGTAGTGTTTGATTGGCTTGAAGTTTTCATCGAATTCATAAACCAGCGGTACACCGGTTGGGATATTGAGCTCAAGAATTTCATCTTCACCCATGTTGTCCAGGTATTTAACCAAAGCACGCAGTGAGTTGCCGTGAGCAGCGATAATAACGCGTTCACCACTCTTGATGCGTGGCAGGATGGTTTCATTCCAGTAAGGCACAACACGTTCAATCGTTAGCGCCAGGCTTTCGGTCAACGGCAGCTCTTTATCACTCAAAGATGCATAGCGCGGATCGTGTCCAGGGAAACGTTCATCTTCACGAGTCAGTTCCGGTGGTGTCACCGCGAAGCCGCGACGCCATTGTTTTACCTGATCATCGCCATATTTTTCAGCGGTTTCGGCTTTATTTAAACCTTGCAGCGCACCGTAATGACGTTCATTCAGTTTCCAGGATTTTTCAACTGGTAGCCAGGCTTGATCCAGCTCGTCCAGTACATTCCACAGTGTATGGATGGCACGTTTCAGCACGGAGGTATAGGCGAAATCAAAGGCGAAGCCTTCTTCTTTCAGCAATTTACCGGCGGCTTTAGCCTCTGTGCGACCCTTGTCGGACAGATCAACATCGTACCAGCCCGTGAAGCGGTTTTCGTTGTTCCACTGGCTCTCACCGTGTCTTACCAATACCAGCTTAGTTACAGCCATAGCTAAACTCCTTCATATCCTAAGATTTCTGTGATAACTCATTTCATTATAGGGGCGGAGAGCGGTGATCGGCAATGGATTGTCAATAAGGACGTCATTTATCCGCATGCTATTTGTTCGAAATCACGTACTGCTTTACCGTTTCAGCTTTTTCTCACGCTGATGTCGGGCACTTGGTCAGAGGTGGCTATCTTCGTCATTGAGTAAAAAATTGATAAATGGTTTCAGAACGATAGACTTTGCCTGGTTTTAGCCAACAATCCGGTTGTGGCCAGTTCGGATGATTAGGGCTATCCGGTAAAAATTCACTTTCCAGTGCCACACCAGCATGATTTTTGTAGGTTCCACCTTCTCTTGATGGCGTGCCGGATAAGAAGTTTCCGCTGTATAGCTGTAATGCAGGCGCACTGGTAAAGACACTCATCATTACCCGGCCATCTGATGACCATAGATTGGCTGCTGGGCTTTCACTGGATCCGCATGTTCTATGTAATAGGTAAGCATGATCGTAGCCGCTCACCGCAACCTGATCGTCATCCCGCAGGAAATCCTGTTCCAAAGTCTTTGGGTGCCGGAAATCCATTCCTGTCTCTTTAACCTGTTTAAGATCAGCACAAGGAATACCCGCACTATTTACCGGTAAGTAGTAATCGGCAAACAACTGTAACTGGTGTTTTCGGACATCGGTTGTGCCGCCGTCAAGGTTGAAATAGGCATGATTAGTCAGGCAGACCGGGCAGGTTTTCTCTGTGACGGCCTGATAGGTGATTTCCAGTGAATGATGTTCCGTCAGGCGATAACAGACTTGCACATTGAGCTGTCCGGGATACCCCTGATCGCCGTCTGACGAATAGAGTTGGTAGGTAATCTGTGAGGCATCTTGACTGAGGATGGTCCAGCGTCGAGCATGAAACCCTTCAGGTCCTCCGTGTAATTGATGGATATCCTGATTGGCGGTGAGAGAATAGGTTTCATCACCACGGGTTAGCGTGGCATTGGCAATGCGATTAGCGTATCGACCAATTGATGCGCCGAGGTAGGCACTCTGCTGGGGATATTGCTCTGGCGAAGCACATCCTAATAGTACCTCTCTGACTTCTCCCTCTAGAACGGGAATCTGGCAAGAAAGCCAGGTTGCCCCCCAATCCATCAGGCAAACGCGCATGCCAGCCAAATTCTGTAAGGTAGTTAATTGAAATGGCTGACCATCGGGTGCTAACGCTGCCGTTTTTTCATTCAACATGACCAACTCCTGTAGATGACCGACCAACATCGCATAATGTTAGTTTATGCGATGTTTTGATGTTTTTTCGTCCGAGTAACGTTTAGTCCGGATAACCATAAGGATGTGTGGACTGCCAGCGCCAAGTGTCTTGCGCCATCTCTTCCAATGAACGGCTGACCCGCCAGTTTAGCTCTCGCGCTGCTTTCTCGGCATCAGCCCAATAAGCGGCCAAATCGCCTTCACGGCGCGGCACAAAGTGGTGGGCCAGCGGTTTGCCGCAGGCTTTGCTGAAAGCATCGACCACTTGTAATACGCTATAGCCCACGCCAGCGCCAAGGTTATAAACATGTACGCCAGCGCGATCTTGCAATGCTTTCATCGCGGCAACATGTCCATCAGCCAAATCAACGACATGGATGTAATCACGCACGCCTGTGCCATCTTCTGTTGGATAATCATTGCCAAAAATGGCCAGTGACTCCCGACGACCAACGGCAACCTGAGAGATATAAGGCATCAGGTTATTAGGAATACCCTGTGGATCTTCACCCATCTGGCCTGACGGATGCGCACCTACCGGGTTGAAATAACGCAGTAGTGCGATGCTCCAATCAGGCTCAGCTTGCTGCAGGTCCCGCAGAATTTGTTCCACCATCAATTTACTACGGCCATAAGGGCTAGCAGGGTGACCTGTCGGGAAACTTTCCTGATACGGAATCTGAGGCTGATCACCATATACGGTAGCGGAAGAACTGAAAATCAGGTTTTTCACGCCAGCCTTTTTCATGGCTTCCACCAGTGTTAGGGTGCCGTAAACGTTATTATCGTAATAACTAACCGGTTTGCGGACAGATTCCCCAACGGCTTTCAGACCGGCAAAATGGATCACCGTATCGATAGCATGGCGAGAAAATATGTCATTCAACAATGCAGTATCACGAATATCCCCTTGGTAAAAGTCGGGCGTCTTACCCGTTAATTGCGCGATAGTTTTCACTACGCTGGCTTTGCTGTTACATAAATTATCAAGAATGATAGGGTGGTGTCCTGCCGTGAGTAATTGCACGCAAGTATGACTACCTATGTAACCGCTACCACCAGTAACTAAAACGTTCATAATGACCTCTTTTGTGACAACAAAGCAGAAAATAACACGACTTTATACAGTGAAAGGTGATCTATAACGAAATCCTGAAACTTGAATTGTGTAGAGTATAAACACATTCTTTCTTTGATATATTTATTTTTGTGGTAGCGTTATCATCCCTGGTTTAGGGGTTATATATCCTTATTTCCTTCTATCTGATAGCGATAGATATCGCCTTCAGCGAGAAATGTCAGGCGGTGAGTGATGCATTTCGGGGCATCTTCAGCGTGGTGAGAAACGAAAAGCAATTGCGTATCGCCTTCACCAATTAAGATATCCAGCCAGCGAAGAACCAACTGACGATTGAGCGGATCCAAACCTTGTAACGGTTCGTCCAGAATTAACAGCGCGGGGTGCTTTACCAATGCTCTGGCGACCAGAGCTAGACGCTGCTGGCCCCAGGATAATGACTGAAAGGGGCTATCCGCTATCGCACCATCAAGGCCTAACAGCGCCAGCCATTGATCGGTGAGCTGCCGTTGACGATCGGAAATAGCCTGATAAATCCCGATAGAGTCGAAAAATCCCGATAGGATAACGTTACGAACGCTGACACTGACTCGATAGTCCAGATGTAAGCTGCTGCTGACGTAACCAATATGGCGTTTGATATCCCAGATCGTTTCTCCGCTACCGCGTCTGCGGCCAAACAGCGTCAGGTCATTACTGTATCCTTGTGGGTGATCGCCAGTAATCAAACTCAACAACGTTGATTTTCCTGCGCCGTTAGGACCGACGATTTGCCAGTGTTGACCACTCAGCACTTCCCAATTTAATCCATGTAGGATGGGGCGATCGTTATATTGAACGATGCCATTACGCAGTGTAATCAGTGGACGGTTAGTGGGTAATTTGGTGTGCCGCAATGGATCTTCAGGTTCGGGAATTGACGTGCCGGTTAATTTTTCGCTATAAGCCAATTGTGCAATCAACGCGTCAGAGAAAATCTTTTCGCGTTCGCCAATGCGAGTTAATGTGCAGTCGGCGAGAATACCGACATGGCTAATAAAAGAAGGGATATCATCGAACCGATTGAGGATCAGGACCAAAGTGCAACCATCGTCGGCAAGTTGTGAGAGTTGCTCAGCCAATTGCTGACGCGAAGCGACGTCCAGCCCGTCAAACGGTTCATCCAGAATGAGTAAGTCGGGGTGGGGCATCAGCGCCTGGCATAACATAGTTTTGCGTGTTTCGCCGGTAGAAAGATATTTGAATCGGCGAGTGAGAAGATGTTCTATACCAAACTGTTCGGCAAGTAATTGACAACGAAATTGATCTTTCACGTTATCCTGAATGACGTCGGCAGTTGTGCGCCCGGTATCGTCTTCGCCATCGCTGAGCATGTCGGTGTTATTACGTTGCCACTCTTCGGAAACCAGCTTTTGTAATTGTTCAAATGATAGCCTGACGATTTGGTGGAAATTGCATGTCCGTTCACCGCTCAGAATGGGCAAATCACCGGATAATGCGCGTGCTAATGATGATTTTCCGCTGCCGTTTGCGCCCACAAATGCCCAGCATTGCTCTTGTGTTACCGCTAGATCATCCAGTCGTAGCATTCGCGTATCACTTAAACGAAACAATCCTTGCGATATTTTTAATAACGACATTTTTTATCCTTTCTCAGCAGAGCGATAACCTATTCTTATCATGAGAGACCTTGGCTGGGGGCTACCGGTGTGACCACATCGTAGCGCTAACAGAGGGTCGCGATAATCACCTGATCGGCATTAAAAGATGCCTTGACGTCCATACCCAGTTGCAAGCCCTGTGCTTTGACGGCTTCATTAGGCACGGTTGAGCACAGCGTTTCTCCTCCGGCCAGCGAGATCAATACTTCACTGTTGTCGCTGCCTGTTTCGAGGGTGCTGATTTGACCGGTGAGAATATTATCGGCCTGTATTTCAGGGAAATCGGTGGCGTAGACATTTACCCAAGGAGCCTTAATCAGCACTAACACTTCTTTCCCGGTATCCAAACGCAGACGTTCCGCACTTTGACGGGTGATCAGTGCGCTAACCGTTGTTTTACCGTCGGCGAGCAAAATGTCCAGATGTTGTTGAACGGCTTGATGGCTGCGTGCAAGCACGGTTCCAAAAAATTGGTTGCGAGCGCTGGTTTGCAACGAAAAACGTGCTATTGCTGCTAACAGACTATCCAGCGGTAGCCCATCCTCTTGCAGTACATCGAAGGCTTTTTGCTGAATCTGAGCCAGTAAATCATAAAGTTGGAGCAGGCGTTCGCCATAGCGGGTGACCTGCGCACCGCCGCCGCCTTTACCCCCCGTCATGCGATCGACAATGGTTTGTTCAGCCAATTGGTTCATCTCGTTAATGGCGTCCCAGGCGCTTTTATAACTGATTCCTGCCAGTTTGGCCCCTTGACTAATGGAGCCGGTATGGCGGATTTGTTTTAGGAGTTCGATGCGCCGGGGATCGGCAAATAAACGCTGTTGAAGTTTTAAGGTAAGGAGAATTTCAGCCTGCATAGGGAAAGTCCACGGGTGACGGATGTAATAAAGGGTATTGTCGCTATTTTTTTCATCAGGGGCAAATCGCACAAATGGACGTATTATTTTCTTTCATTACGGTAAACTGTTGGTATGTAAGTATGACTATGCTAGTTTACGGCGAGGCTGTACGTTATGTGAACGGCAGACGTAGCCCTGATGATTGTGATAAGTGAGGTGAGCATGTTGGAGTTATTAACTAGCCTGTTGTTTGCGGTGGCGATGGTTCCCGTGATGATGGCGATCATTCTGGGTGCTATTTATGGTCTGGGTGAAGTGTTTAATGTTTTTTCAAGAATCGGCCACTCTGATCACCAAGCTGTTAAAAAATCACATTAATTATCGATTTTTTAGATTCATGTCCGGCGTTGTGCCGGACGTTATCTACCCCTTCATTACGCCTGCATCTACCCCCTAATAATTGTTTATGTCCCTGATAAATTAGGTGACATAGTTTGATTCAGCGCTATAGTATGCTCTGTATAACGATGATAACGGTCAGGAGATAAATAATGAAACAGCAATGGTTGAAATGGTTTGCTGCGCTGACAATTAGTGCAGGGATGGTATCGTCGGCGTTGGCTGCGGAAGAAAAGGTCACTGTATTTGCTGCCGCTTCGCTGACTAATGCTTTACAGGAAATTGGTGCCCAGTATCAGAAAGAAAAACAGGTAACAATTGTCGCGTCTTATGCCTCTTCTTCAACGCTGGCACGTCAAATTGAGCAAGGTGCGCCTGCTGATATGTTTATTTCAGCCGATCAGCAATGGATGGATTACGCTCAAGATAAAAAACTGATGGATAATGACAGCCGTCATACGCTGTTAGGCAATGAGTTAGTTGTGATTGCGCCTAAATCCAGCGCACAAAAAGAGATCACCGTTAATGAAAAAACGGATTGGAAAAGTCTGCTGAAGGGGGGGCACTTGGCGGTAGGCGATCCTGATCATGTGCCTGCGGGTCTTTATGCTAAGGAAGCACTGCAAAATTTAAAATCATGGGATGAGCTTTCCCCGATTATGGCGCGTGCTAATAACGTGCGTGCTGCCATGGCGTTAGTTGAACGCGAAGAAGCTCCTCTGGGGATCGTTTATGGTTCGGATGCAGTGGCCAGTGATAAAGTTAAGGTTATTGGCGTATTCCCGGCAACCAGCCATAAGCCAGTAGAATATCCGATGGCCATTGTGAAAGATCACAAGAACGCAACGGTTAGCGGGTTCTATGACTATCTGAAAACCCCCGAAGCGGCTGCAGTCTTTAAACGTTATGGATTTACTCCTCGTTAATGATGCTGAGTGATTATGAATGGCAGGCGGTTGAATTAAGCCTCAAGGTTTCTGTTGTGGCGGTGGCATGTAGCTTACCGTTCGGAATATTGATGGCGTGGATTCTGGTGCGTTGCCGGTTTCCTGGTAAATCGCTTCTGGACAGCATTATCCATTTGCCACTGGTGCTGCCGCCAGTGGTAATTGGGTATCTGCTGTTGATCGGCATGGGGCGACGCGGTGTTATTGGTGCGTGGCTCCATGACTGGTTTGGTTTCAGCTTCAGTTTTAGCTGGCGTGGTGCGGCATTGGCATCGGCTGTTGTCGCTTTTCCCCTGATGGTGCGAGCAATTCGTTTGTCACTGGATGCTGTGGATACGCACCTTGAACAGGCTGCGAGGACGTTAGGTGCCTCACCGTGGCGAGTTTTTTTCACTATCACATTACCCCTTTCCTTTCCTGGTATTGTTGTTGGCACGGTATTAGCGTTCGCGCGTTCGTTAGGCGAATTTGGTGCGACGATTACGTTTGTTTCCAATATTCCGGGTGAAACCAGAACGATACCGCTGGCGATGTATACGCTGATTGAGACGCCAGGTGCGGAAGCTGATGCGGCCAGGCTTTGTATCATCGCAATTGTTTTATCACTGGTGTCGTTACTGGCATCCGAGTGGCTGACGACATGGAGTCGTAAGCGGTTGGGGGGATGATGCTAAAACTTGATTTTGACCAGCAACTGGGGGCGCTTTCTCTTAGCGTCAGCGCAGAATTACCCGCCAACGGTATTACGGCCATCTTCGGTGTTTCCGGTGCGGGTAAAACATCGTTGATTAATGCGATTGTCGGTCTAACTAAGCCTGACTCTGGGCGTATTGTATTGAATGACCGGGTGCTGGTTGACACGGCGCAGCACATTTCTCTGCCGCCGGAAAAACGACATATTGGTTATGTTTTTCAGGACGCTCGTCTGTTCCCCCATTATCGTGTTCGCGGTAATTTATGTTATGGCATGTCTGCTGTGATGAAGACACAGTTTGACGACATCGTGGGGTTACTGGGTATTGAACCGTTGTTGAACCGCTATCCATTGACGCTATCTGGTGGTGAGAAACAGCGCGTAGCCATTGGTCGAGCATTGCTTACTGCACCAGAATTGTTATTGATGGATGAACCGCTGGCATCGTTGGACTTACCCAGAAAACGTGAGTTATTGCCTTATCTGGAACGGTTGGCTAAGGAAGTAAAGATTCCTATTCTGTATGTTACGCATAGTATGGAAGAAATCGTTCGGCTGGCGGATAGCGTATTGGTGTTGGATAGTGGCAAGATCAAGGCGCAAGGTAAATTGGAAGACGTTTGGGCCAGTAGTGCGTTACGTCCCTGGTTGCCACACGATGAGCAAAGCAGCATTCTGAATGTCAGGTTGTTGGCTCATCACGAACGCTATGCGATGACGGCATTGTCGTTAGGAAAACAGCAACTGTGGGTGGCGAAACTGGATGCTCAGCCGGATGCCGCCTTACGCATTCGCATCAATGCTGCCGATGTTTCATTAGTGCTTACACCGCCAGAGGTCAGCAGTATTCGTAATATCCTGCCGGTTACTGTCGTTGAGTTTATTGATGTCGATGGACAGGTAGAGGTCAAACTCCTCATTGATAGCCAAATTTTATGGGCACGAATTACGCCTTGGGCGCGCGACGATCTGGCATTACATCCACAGCAGCAGCTTTATGCGCAAGTGAAAGGCGTATCGATTACGGCATAAACATATGGTTGTAAGGCCAGAATGCGTGGTCATCGTATGATGTGTGCCGTTTGTCGGGTTTGTTAACTCGACGCCCGTTCAATAAATTTCCAATCAAGTATGCGCTTTTCCGTTTCGCTATCAGGGTGGTCAATCTGTGCCAGCAGCAGTTTGACGGCTTGTCGACCAATATCGGCCGAAGGCTGTTGTATGGTACTCAACTGAGGGGAAGTTATATAACCTAGTTCGACGCCATCGAAGCCAATGACAGCAATATCGTCAGGTACACGCAATCCAGCATCACTGATAGCACTGAGTGCACCAGCCGCTAAGGTATCGGATACGGCGAAAACCGCATCTGGTCGTTTTTCCGTGTTCAGTAATGCTGACATCGCCGTTTTTCCACTTTCATAGCTCAGTGTGCTGGCATATTCGACCGTGCAATAGTCGAGCTGGTTTTCAGCAACGACATCGCGATAACCTTTTTCACGTAACTGAGCATAGAGGTAATTCATATCGTGATTAATCATCGCGATATGACGGCGGCCCTTGGAGAGAAAATGGTTAATGACGAAACGAGATGCTTCAACATCATTGATACCGACGGACGAAATGGAGGAGCGATCATCATGTTCAGCACATTGCACCCAAGGCGCATCACCGATAATGTTCTGAAGTTCTGACAGTGTTGATATTGCGTCCATGGTGATGACCCCATCGACCATTTTACCTGACAGAAGTTGTAAGCTGGATTGAGCACGGACGGTATCAGAGCCTGAATTGCAGAGAAGAATGCGATAGCCATTCTTTTCAGCCTCCGCTTCTATTCCTTTAACGACATCGGCACAAAAAGGATTCGCAATATTGGAAACCATAACGAGCAGCATATGGCTACGAGCGGTGCGTAATTGTCTGGCTAGCAAATTTGGCTGGTAGTTGCTTGTTTCTATTGCGTTTAAAACACGTTCGCGGTTTTTAGGTTTAACCGTACCGATGTTATTTAACACCCGAGAAACGGTTGCCACCGATACACCGGCGATCCGTGCTATTTTTTGAATCGACATAATTCAGAAGGCGCTCGTGCTCACTTATCATAGGTCAGGCAGATTATCATAAATCGAGAGTTGGCTGAATCGCCTCAGATCAGCAACGCGGTCGTGAATAAAGACGCCTCTGAAGGGAGGCGTAGCGGTAAGCAGTACATTAATCGGCAACGTGAACCCATCGTTGTTGCTGGTGGCTCTGTACGATAGCGTCAATAATAAACACGACGTTAGCACCGTCGTTAAATGTCGCAAAGTTTGTCGGATCGACGTTCGGCTGTTTGCCATCACGTAAATAAGTATAAAAGTTCGCCATCATATTCTTGAACGCATCCGGCCATCCTTCAATATGTCCACCGGGAAAATGGACGGAGGAAGCCGCGTCACGATTCATCAGCGATGGATCGTCGGAAAGCCATTCATTCGGCTTATCACGATAACCAATCCACAGGTTTTGTGGTGTCTCCTGATCCCATGCGAGCGATTTTTTGCTTCCGTTGATCTCGAATGTCAGGCGATTTTTCCTGCCCGCACTCACTTGTGAAACGGTGAATGATCCCCGGCTACCATCATTGAACCGCAATAGGATGGCGGCATAATCTTCCGTATTCACCGGTTTATCATCGTACTCTGTCGTAGCATCCGATGATGAAAACGTTGAACTTCCCCTCCGACTTGATTTACGCGTTGGGTGTACGATGGCGAAATCGGCAAACACCTCGGTGATTTTCTTTCCGGTAATGAACTGTATTGTATCGCACCAGTGTGAGCCGATGTCTGCGACCGTGCGCGATATGCCGCCGAACGCGGCCTCAACTCGCCAATTGTAGTCGGTTTCATATAGCATCCAGTCTTGCAGATAACCACCGTGGACGGCAAAGATGCGACCAATCTCCAGTTGTTTAATCATACTGGCGGCCTGTTGCACCATGCCGAATTGACGATACACAAAGCTGACGCCATGAACGATCCCCTGTTTTTGCGCCAGCGATACGAGTTCGCGAGCTTCCTCGCTGGTCATACACAGCGGCTTTTCGGAAAAAACATGCTTGCCGGCGAGTATAATTTGTTTATTGATCGCAGCATGCAGATGATTCGGCGTACAGTTATGGATAACGTCAATATCAGGATGATTCAGCAGGTCGGTAACAGAACCATAAGCGTGTGGAATATTAAGCTGGCGAGCTTTTTGCTGTGTGGTTTCCACAGAATTTTCAGCCAGTGCCACTACGTCCACAAAACCCAGTCGACGAATAGCGTCAATGTGCGCCGGTCCAATAAAGCCAGAACCAATAATGCCAACACGGATCATTTGGCGTTCTCCTCTGCTAACCCAAGCATCTTTCTCACCAGATCGCTGTCATGGCTGGTGGCGGCAAAATCATCAAAAGCGTGCTGTGCAACGGGAATGATATGTCGTTTAATAAATTCCGCGCCTTCTTTTGCACCGCAAGCACTGTCTTTCAGGCAGCACTCCCATTCAAGAACAGCCCAACCGTCATAATCGTATTGGGCAAATTTGCTGAAGATTGCACCAAAGTTGATTTGTCCGTCACCCGGCGAGCGGAAGCGTCCGGCTCGGTCTGTCCATGTCTGATAGCCACCGAAAACGCCACTCTTTCCTGAAGGTATAAACTCAGCGTCTTTCACATGAAAAGCCTTGATCCGTTGGTGGTAGCAATCAATAAACGCAAGATAGTCCATGTGTTGTAAATGCATATGGCTGGGATCATAGAGGATGTTGGCGCGTGGGTGATGATTAACCGCGGCGAGAAAACGCTCGAATGTGGCCCCGTCATGTAAATCCTCCCCAGGATGAAGCTCATAGCAAACATCCACTCCTTGTTCGTCAAAGTGGTCGAGAATTGGCATCCAACGTCGAGCCAGTTCCTGAAAGGCTTCTTGAATCAAGTTCTCGTTACGTGGTGGCCAGGGATAAAAGTAGGGCCAAGCCAGTGCCCCGGAGAATGTGGCGTGAGCCTGCAATCCTAACCGGGAAGACGCTACGGCTGCCTGTTTGAGTGTGGAAATAGCCCACTGCTGCCGGGCCTGTGGGTTATGCCTATAGGCTGGGGGCGCAAACTCATCGAATGCATCATTGTATGCAGGGTGCACTGCAATAAGCTGCCCTTCCAGATGCGTGGAGAGTTCACTTATCACCAGTCCATACTGCGCCAGGAGGCCTTTAACATCGTCGCAATAGGTTTGGCTGGTAGCTGCTGTAGCCAAATTAAAAATATGTGGATGATGACAGGGTATTTGCAATGCTTTAAATCCTAGTCCTGCTGCCCAGCCAGCCAGATTTTCCAATGTGTTAAAGGGAGCCTGCTCGCCAATATATTGGGTGAGAAAAATGCCCGGTCCTTTTAACGTTTTCATCTGTACCTCCTCGGAGAAAATGGTGGCAGTTATGCCCGTTCTTTATATTTGAAAGAGAATAAGAAGATGGCCGCGATAATTGAGGCCGCAATTGCCGGGATCCACCAGAAGGTCGCCCAGATGTCTGGTGCATTGAGCGTACCGTTTTCGAATAGCTTGTTATAAATCGCGCCAGAAACTTGGGATCCCAATAGCATGCCGATGCCGTAAGTGAACAGGACGACAAGACTTTGTGCCTGGCCTTTAATTTTCTCGCCAGCGATACGATCGGTGTAGATAAAACCGATAACAAAGAAGAAATCGTAGCAAACGCCGTGTAATAGAATGCCAATATAGAGTAACCAACGGGCTTCTTCGTTTACCCCTAGTGCGAAAAGGGCATAGCGGACAAACCAGGCTAACATACCGATAAATAGCATGTATTTCACACCCAGCCGTTTGAACAACAGCGGGATGATCAGCATAAAGACAATTTCAGACATCTGCCCGAAAGACATGGCGGTGCTGACGTTATTGATACCAACATCGCTTAGGAATGACGCGGTGTAAGCGTAGTAGGTCCCCAGTGGAATAGAGATCAGCATTGCGCAGATAGCGAATACCAGAAAATGGCTCTGTTTTAGCAGGGCGAATGCATCGGCACAGAACAAGTCGCGAACTGCCAGCGGCTGACCTTTGGCCGGGGCTGGCGTGTGCGGTAGTGTCAGACTGTAAAACGCAAGGATCGTGGAGAAAACGGCGGCAACATAAAAGATGGTGACGCTGGCTGAGATGCCGGCTATGCCAATACATACGCCAGCCACAATCCAGCCAATCGTGCCGAATACACGTACGACAGGAAAACTTTTTTCGCTGTTAGTCAGATTGTGGAACGCAATATTGTTGGTTAACGCCAGTGTTGGCATAAAGCAAAGTGTATAGGCGAAGAGCAATATCAGTAGTTGGGAGCCGTTCTCACTAGTCAAAGCAGCAGGAACGAACCAGAGAATAACGGCCCCAGCCAGATGCAATAGCGCCATGACTTTTTGTGAGGGGAAAAAACGATCGACCACCATACCGAGTACAAAAGGTGAAAGAATGGAGGCGATTGGCGCGGCAGAAAACGCATCACCAATCATTGAAGCCAGATTGTGCTGTGTCATCACCAGTCCAAGCGTTACTGACCACGACCCCCAGATGAAGAATTCTAAAAACATCATGAGTGACAGTCTGGGAACCACAAATGCCGGCTGTAACGATTTGGATGCGGTATTTTCAGATGAAGAAACCATGGCGTATCCCTTTTTAAAGTAATCGATTACAATTTGAAAAATAAAATGTAATCGATTACTTTTTATTTTTCCGCCGCTTTGAGTGATAAATGCGAGCTTTATCACTAGAAAGTTATAACAAGGTTGTTGCATGCGGTATGGTGCAGCGATGATCTGAGCATCTATTTTAATCTGGAGAAAGAAATCATGGCGCATTATGTTTTGGTCGGCGATGTCGGTGGTACCAATACCCGCTTGTCGTTGTGCGATCGTGAAACGGGCGAATTATCGCAAACGAAAACCTACTCCGGATTACATTTTCCGTCGCTGGAAGCCACAATTCGTCACTACCTTGAAGAACGGGCGCTATCGGTACAGGATGCCTGTATCGCTATTGCTTGTCCGATCACCGGGGATTGGGTTGCGATGACGAACCATACCTGGGCTTTTTCTATTGCAGAAATGAAGGTGAGTCTTGGGCTAAAGCATTTCGAAGTGATTAATGATTTTACGGCAGTATCGATGGCCGTGCCAGTTATAGAAAAAACACATGTGTTTCAGCTCGGTGGTGGCGCACCCGTTCCGGGTAAGCCGATTGCTATATATGGCGCAGGAACCGGGCTTGGTGTTGCGCATCTGGTTTATGCCGCAGAGCGCTGGATAAGTTTGCCGGGTGAAGGTGGTCATGTAGATTTCGCGCCTGGCAGTGATGAAGAAGAAAGTGTTCTGACTATTATGCGTAAAGAGTGGGGGCATGTTTCGGCAGAGCGACTGCTTTCGGGGCAGGGGCTCGTTAATATTTATCGTGCGCTGGTATTGTCCAATGGCCGAGTCCCCGAGGAGATTGAACCTAAAGAAGTGACTGAGAGAGCGTTGGCGAATGCTGATATGGATTGTCGTCGGGCATTGTCACTATTCTGCGTAATGTTGGGTCGTTTCGGGGGGAATTTGGCTCTCACGATGGGCACTTTTGGGGGCGTTTATATTGCCGGAGGGATTGTTCCGCGTTTTCTTGAGTTTTTTAAAGCATCTGGTTTTCGATCTGCGTTTGAAGATAAGGGGCGATTTAAGGCGTACGTCCAGGATATTCCTGTTTATCTGATCACACATGAACAACCGGGATTATTGGGTGCCGGGGCTCATCTCCGGCAATTACTGGGCAATAGACTTTAAAACATAGCACTCGATGAGCATGAGTTCAGGAAGCACCTAACGTGCTTCCTGATAGGGGGGGTCGGGCTTACGACAGGACTCGGGTACGAATGACATTCGCGATGCTGGGTTCTTCGTTACTGCCGATAATCAGATCGGCTCGGGCTTTGATTTCATCAGCGCTATTGCCCATGGCAACGCCCAGTCCCGCACCTTCCAGCATGCTGATATCATTGAAATTATCACCAAAGGCAATAACATCTGTCATGCTAATATCCTGCTCTGCAAGCCACTGTTGCAGTAGTTTTCCTTTGCTGTTGCCGGTTTGGGCAATATCAACCTGATCTTGCCATGACCATTCACAGGCGAGCCCGAGTTGTTGCTCCACCGCGCCGGCGAAGTCGTTCAAGGTAGGGATGTCCGCATGGGATGTAGCAAATTTCCAGATGGCTACAGATTCCTCGGTCTGTTGGATCAAATTGGCAACCTGTTTAAATGAAGGGCGCTGTGATTCCGGTAAGGTGGATGCCCAGGCTTGGGTCCGTGTTACGTGCCCTGTGGGATATTGGTAATACATTGCATCGTCGGCGTACATTAGCCCGTGAATATCAAATTCATGCAGCATGTTAAGAACGCTTTTAGCCTGAACGGCAGATAACGGATTGGCGTGAGACGCTTTTCCTGTCAAATAGTCGTAAACATAAGTGCCATTACAACAGATCGCGGGGGTATCAAGCTGCAATGCCTGATAAAACGGGTGAATGGCAGAATGGTGGCGTCCGGTAACGATCACAACTTTGATGCCTTGCTGGCGAGCCAATGCCAGTGCGGAAAGGGATTCCGGTAAGATTTTTTTCTGTTGATTCAACAAGGTTCCATCAAGGTCAAGTGCAATTACACGGTAGGTCATAGTCATCTCGCAAATAAAAAGGCCATTATTAATCGCCTTACGATAAATGACATGATGATAAATGAATAGGGAACAACGCAATAAATACGGCATTACAGGATATCGCGAGCTTCCGGTCGCGTTTTTATCTCTGTTTTTTATTGCTTTCGTTATTGTCTGATGCGGCAGGATTGCCACATTATCGACGTTTGTTGGTGATTTTCTGTGCTTTCAATAAGTTGTCATCTATTTTTTCAGCAATTGGTTACGGTGTGGCTTTACAATACCCGACATACTATTTATAGTTTGCTCCGTTGCGGAGGAGTGGCCGAGTGGTTGAAGGCACCGGTCTTGAAAACCGGCGACGCGAAAGCGTTCTAGAGTTCGAATCTCTACTCCTCCGCCACTTCACCGATAAATCCCGATTTTGTCTCGCACAACAATACATAAATGCGTTCTGTTATGGTTTTTAGCATTTCTGAACGATTTGTTGTATCCCTTGCTTTTATCTCTGTTCATTCGCCGTCACGACTCAACCTCAGAACTCAGATCGTTTTCAATCCAATACAGAATAACCTCAACAATATAGCGCTGTTCGCCGTCATTTAGCGGACGGTGTTGCTTAATATTATGCCATTTTTCCAGACAGCCACGGCAGCAAGTGGCGGTGGCGTGCTGTGCGATAAAAACGGGATGGCCGCGCATCGGCGTTTGTTTCCCATCGTTGACCGGGTCCGCTGGCGCTAATCTGCGAGCAACAAAGTCGGCTGCGTGGGAGGCAATCAGCGGTTTACCTTTATTAAAACAATAGTTGCGTTCTTTAGCGCCGAGGTGAAAACGTTGACGAAAACGAGAGCGGGATAATCGGATAAACAGCGTATCGAATGGCATCATTATTCAGGCGTTATGTCGTTATCATTGATGTGGAATGTCGCCACCATAAATGAATGGTAGTCTTGCTACGTGTCTGTAGAATAAAGCGATTATTCACTATGGTACACCGTAAGTCAGGTTGTACAAGGTGCAATGGGTAGAAACGGCTATTCAAGGTCGGTTAGCATGTGCCTGAGCAGCAAAATTCGCGTTCATTAAGGAGAGTACGATGCAACAAGTGGTTTATGTCGCCAGCCCGGAAAGCCAACAGATCCACGTATGGCAGCTCGGAGCTGAAGGTCATCTGACGTTATTGCAGGTTGTTGATGTTCCCGGTCAGGTGCAGCCAATGACCATTGCTCCTGATAAGCGCCACCTGTATGTCGGTGTTCGCCCTTCGTTTCGTGTGATTAGCTACCATATTGATAATCAGGGCCGGTTGACTGATGTTGGCGCGGCAACATTACCTGGTAGTCCGACGCATCTTTCTACCGACCGCAAGGGGCGTTTTCTGTTTAGTGCTTCCTATAGCGGTGCCTGTGTGAGCGTTAGTCCTATTGGTGAGGACGGTGTGGTCGGCGAACCTATTCAGCAGTTGGATGGGCTGGAAGGATGCCATTCAACCAATATCGATCCGACGAATACGGTGCTATGGGCACCTTGTCTGAAAGAGGATCGTATTCGCTTATATGATTTGGGGGAGGCGGGGGAACTGAGTACGCATCGTCAGACGCAAATGACGACGGTCTCGGGAGCGGGTCCGCGTCACATGGCATTTCACCCTAATAACCGTTTCGCCTATTGTGTTAACGAATTGGACAGTTCTGTGGATGTTTATCAGCTTGACGCTGCCGATGGTCAATTGCAGAAAGTTCAAACGCTGGATGCGATGCCTGCGGGGTTTGCCGACACGCGTTGGGCGGCGGATATTCATATCACGCCTGATGGCCACTTCCTGTATACCAGTGACCGTACTGCCAGCTTGTTGAGTATTTTCAGCGTATCTGAAGAAGGGCGTACGCTAGCCTTAGTTGGGCATCAACCAACGGAAACGCAACCACGTGGTTTCAATATCGACCACTCTGGTCAGTTCCTGATTTCAGCCGGGCAAACGTCACATCATATTGAAGTGTACCGTATTGAAGGTGAAACAGGCGGCTTACAGCCACTCGCCCGTTATGCGGTTGGTCAAGGGCCGATGTGGGTGAGTATTTTAGCGCGTTAATTGTTATTGCTGGTTAAAACAGGCTTTCCCTGCCGATGAGAAACGACAGGGAAAGTAGGACGGTTTATTTTTCTAGCAGTGCTTTGACATCCAACAGGATGAACTCATTATCATCAGCCGAATTGGGCTCGCGACTGGATGAGAAGGGGAAGTTGTTGTCATTCCCCACGATGATATGGCTATCGTCAACGACATCCACATTCTCAATCGTCATAAACGGAAATGTTAACACGCCATGAGTTAGCGGCTTGCGTGCCAGATGATGGGGATCCTGAATGTTCATCAGATCGATATAGGCGATTTTTTCTACGGGTTGGCCAACATTCGCGTCAGAAAACGTGACCTTATAAATGCGTTTGAATGCGGCAGGTTTGCTAAAGCAGCGTTCCGTTGGTGCGCCTGCCGCACAGGCTTTATCGGCGGTTCCTTCGTTACTGTCGCGTTCAATGATTAACCCGTGCTGCTTGTCAATCATGTTAAAGTCGCCTATAGCATTCTGATTGTCTTCTAATACATATTTCCAACTCCGACCCGTCCATGCCTGATTTTTAACATCAAATTCGAGCACGCGCAGGTAGCGTTTGCCGTTCTGGTTTTCATATTCTTGTGCGGCAGTATCCCATAATGCTCCCTCAAGTAGGGGATATAACATGGAGCCGTTTTTTGCTGCGGCCATGCCTTCAAATCCCTTTGAACGGGAAACCTGAAAGTTTAATTTGCCATCCGGTGTGCCTGGCGATGCCAATGTTGGATTATCTGGCGATTTGACTACCTTGCCGTCAACCTGAGTACTGAATACCCGCTGTATTCTGCCATTTAAATCAGCTTTGATCAGATAGGGGCCAAATTCATCGCCGATCCACAGGCTGTCATCAGCGAACTGAAAACTTTCGGGATCGAAATCGGCACCGGTTAAATAACGCTGTTCGGTACTTTCATTCACGATATGAAACGGGACTTGTCTGTCGGGATCGTGTAGGAAAATGGTTTTTAATCGTTTGACATCACCCTGTTTAAAATCAATCTGGTAATGGCTTAGAAATAACATGGAATCAGGAGAGTTAGCCTTGGTTCCGTAGCCGTTATCCGTCAATACCCAGTAAGTGCCATCCGGTAGATGTTTAATTCCGGAATGCCCTTGCAGCGGTTGTCCTTCTACTGGCAGACCGATCCCCGTCAGACGATCGGCTGATTTGGCGGCTATGCGACCTAATTCGGTGACTCTCTCGCCATTGGTGTATTTACCGCTGATCGTGAGATCGGAAGGTGCATCCTCGGGTGTGGTGATAAATGACTTAACCGGCATCACGGCATGACCGCTTAATATAGCGGGAACGGCCTGTGCTGTTTGTGCATAAAGATGAGTATTGAAGCCGAGTATTGTGATGAATGCCAGAGCGCAACGGCGTATCGGAAAGGGGTTAGCGATATTCATAGCGGTCCTTTTATCGTTGTGGAAATGAGCGTATTCGTCTCTGATGCGGGTCATTCAATATAGAAATTGCCAATGACAAAAATATGAAATGACCTGAAGAAGGTCTTCCTGCTGGCGTGAGAATGATGGAGAGGCATAGGGGGAGATCAGAAACCGTCCCTGCGTGTGCAGGGACGGTGTGGGTATTGTTTACTTTTTGATTTCTTTCTCTTCTTTTAGGCTACGAGCCCAACGAGGGTGGTGTTTCTTCGCCCAGCGTTTGGAAACCTTGCCTTCTATCATGCCCTTAATTGAGCCTTTTACCCAAAATGCCATGTACATATGAATCAGAATGGCGTGGATTAAGACAATTGCCGCAGCCGCGTGGATCAAGATTGCGTAGCGCACGATATCAATAGGGAAAAGATGAGCGAAATAGGGCCGCCACATAATGACGCCGGTAATCAATAGGACTAATGTCAGCCCCATGATGCTCCAAAACATCATCTTCTGCCCAGGGTTGTATTTGCCCACATCAGAGACTTCATGCTCGTTGCCTTTCAATACCTCAACGATATGCAGGAACCAAGGCAGATCGCCGCGTTTGGGAATGTTATGACCGACAAAGCGGAAGAACATTGGAACCAGACAAATCACAATCAGCACACCGAAAAAGGGATGCATGATCCGGCCCATTTGCGGAGTACCGAAAGTTTGCGTCAGCCATTGCAGCGTTGGGAAAAACAAGGCTATACCCGATAGGGAGACCAGGAAAAAGCTAATCACCACAATCCAATGACAGATGCGATCGATAAATTTGGTACGCAAAATCATTTTCTGCTTACTCATGTTTGTCTTCTCCCTCATCTTCGTGCTCCATTTCTTCGGTATTCGGCCCGATACCGACATAGTGGAACATTAACCCGGCAAAGGTGGCGACAAACCCCAGTGCGGATAGTGGCTTCAGTATGCCTTTCCACAAATTCACCGGTGTGGAGATTTGCGGATTGTCCGGCAGGTTGTGATAGAGCGACGGGCGATCGGCATGATGCAGGACATACATTACGTGTGTTCCGCCGACACCTTGAGGATCGTAAAGCCCCGCATGTTGATAGCCGCGTTTTTTCAGATCGACAATGCGCTCTTCTGCCAGATGCTTCATTTCTTCTTTGGTGCCGAAACGAATGGCTCCGGTTGGGCAGGTTTTCACGCAGGCTGGTTCTTGCCCAACGCTAACGCGATCAACACACAGAGTGCATTTATAAACACGGTTGTCCTCTTTATTCAGACGAGGAATATTGAACGGACAACCCGCGATGCAATAGCCACAGCCGATACAATGTTCCGACTGAAAATCGACAATCCCGTTGGCATATTGGATAACTGCGCCTGCTGACGGGCAGGCTTTCAGGCAACCAGGATCGCTACAGTGCATACAGCCATCTTTGCGGATGAGCCACTCCAGACGATCGTTTTCCTCTACTTCGGAAAAGCGCATCAGCGTCCAGGATTTGGCGCTGAGATCGGCCGGGTTGTCGTAAACCCCTGCGTTATGACCCACTTCATCACGAATGTCATTCCATTCAGAGCAGGCAACCTGGCAGGCTTTACAGCCAATACAGGTTGTGACGTCGATAAGTTTAGCCACTTCACTTTTATCGCTGCGTACCTGCGGCGGCGGTGTAAAGTCATTGGTGGCCGAACGTTTGATAATATCTTGAGATTGCATTGACATGGTTGGCTACCCTTACACCTTCTCTACATTAACCAAAAACGCTTTGTACTCAGGCGTTTGTGAATTAGCGTCACCGACGCTGGGGGTGAGCGTGTTAGCCAGGAAACCTTTACGGGTGGCCCCCTCAAAACCCCAGTGGCAGGGAATTCCGATGGTTTCCACGGTTCGACCAGCGATTTGCAATGTTTTAATACGCTTGGTCACGACCGCCTTGGCTTTGATGTAGCCGCGCTGGCAAGAGACTTTCACATCGTCGCCTGCTTTTATGCCTTTGCTTTGTGCCAGGTTTTCACCGATCTCAACAAATTGTTCGGGTTGAACAATCGCATTCAGACGCGCATGTTTTGTCCAGTGACGGAATAGCTCGGTAATCGAGTATGTTGTCGCGACGTAAGGGAAGTCCTTCGCGGTGCCCATTGTTTTGGCATCACGTGCAAACAAGCGCGCGGCCGGACTGGAAACCACCGAAGGGTGCAGCGGGTTCGTGCCGATGGGGGACTCAATGGGTTCATAATGTTCAGGGAACGGCCCGTCGACCAGCTTGTCCATGGAAAACAGACGAGCAAGACCTTCCGGTAGCATAATGAATGGCCCGGTGTCTTTGCCCGGAGGAACGGTAGCGGCGAAGTCAGGCACATCAATGCCTTGCCATTTCTGACCATTCCACTCCATGAGTTTACGTTTACTGTCCCACGGTTTACCTTGCAGATCAGCAGAGGCGCGGTTGTATAGAATACGGCGGTTTTGCGGCCACGCCCACGCCCAGTGAGGGGTGCAACCTAAACCGGCGTCGGCGTTATCACGCTTGTCCATCTGGTTGCCAGCTTCGGTCCAGCTTCCGGCATAAATCCAGCAGAAACTGGATGTAGAACCATCGTCACGCAGTTGCGAAAAATCTGCAATTTGCTGACCTTTCTTCAAAATCAGCTTGCCGCTGTCATCATAGATATCGGCTAGCGCGATGCCGTTGGCTTCACGAGCAATTTCTTCCGGCGTAGGGTCTTCCTGATCCTGATAGTTCCAATTGATATTCATCAACGGATCGGGATAAGCCCCGCCTTCTTCACGGTAAAGTTCGCGCAAACGCATGAGCAACTTACCGAGAATTTTACCGTCGTGCAGCGCTTCTCCAGGTGGCTCAGCGGCTGCCCAGTGCCACTGTAGCCAACGGCCTGAGTTGGCGATGGAGCCGTTTTCTTCGGCAAAGCAGGAAGAGGGCAGGCGGAAGACTTCAGTTTGAATAGCCGCAGGATCGACATCGTTAAACTCACCGTGGTTTTGCCAGAACGTTGACGTTTCTGTGACCAACGGATCAATGGTTACCATGTACTTGAGTTTTGATAGTGCTTCTGTCGCTTTATTCTTGTTAGAAAAAGCGGCAACCGGGTTGAAACCCTGAACGATATAGCCGTTCATTTTACCCTCAACCATCAACTCGGTTTGTACCATCACATCGTAGCTACGATCCCACTTGGGTAAGAAGTCATAGCCCCAATTGTTCTCTGCTTGAGCGTGGTCGCCGTAGAAACTCTTCATCATGCTGATAAAGAATTTGGGGGTATTTTTCCAATAGTTAACCTGTTCCGGCAGCAGGGCGTTTGGTGTGATTTGCCCCAGATAAGTCTTCAAATCGGCCTGTTTTTCGGATGGCAGCGGCATATAGCCCGGCAGATTTAATGACAGCAGACCCAGGTCGGTATAGCCCTGAATGTTGGAGTGACCGCGCAACGCATTGATCCCGCCACCGGACATACCAATGTTACCCAGCAATAATTGGATAATGGCGGCAGAACGAATGATCTGGGCACCGTTGGTGTGGTGTGTCCAACCCAGAGCGTACATAAAGGTTGCGGTTTTATCGGGTACGCAGGTTTCTGCCAGCGTACGGCAGATTTCTTCGTAATCTTTGGTTGAGGTGCCGCAGAGCGACGTCACCATTTCGGGTGTGTAGCGCTCAACGTGCTTTTTCAGCAGATTCCATACGCAACGAGGATGTGTCAACGTTGTGTCGCGTTTGGCGAAACCAGATGCATCGAGTTCATATTGCCAACTGGACTTGTCATACTGACGTGTTTTTTCGTCGTAGCCGCTGAACAAGCCTTCTTCAAAGTGGTAATCGTCACGAACGATCAAGCTGGCGCTCGTATAAGAGACAACATATTCATGATGGATCTTATTGTGTGTAATGAGGTAATTGACAATACCGAGTAAGAAGGCCGCATCGGAACCTGCACGTATCGGCGCATACAGGTCAGCGACGGCAGCAGAGCGGTTAAAGCGTGGATCGACCACAATCAGTTTGGCGTCGTTATGCGTTTTGGCTTCAACGGCCCATTTAAACCCGACAGGGTGCGCTTCCGCTGGGTTCCCGCCCATCACGATAACGACGTTGGCGTTCTTGATATCGACCCAGTTGTTGGTCATTGCGCCGCGGCCGAAAGTAGGGGCCAGCGCGGCGACGGTTGGCCCATGACACAGACGAGCCTGACAATCGATGGCGACCATGCCGAGCGAACGCGCGAATTTTTGGTCGAGAACGCCCGTTTCATTACTGGCGGCGGAAGAACATAGCATACCCGTTGTTAACCAGCGGTTAACAGTCGTGCCTTTGGCGTTGGTCCGTTCGAAATTGGCATCACGATCGGCTTTCATCAGTCGCGCAATGCGGTCAATTGCCTCATCCCAACTGATTCTTTGCCATTTATCTGAACCCGGTGCGCGATATTCAGGATATTGCAGGCGGTTTTCGCTGTGAATGTAATCCACCAGACCCGCGCCTTTAGGGCACAGAGAACCACGGCTAACCGGATGGTCAGCATCGCCTTCAATGTGGAAAACGGAGGGCTTGGCGTTTTTAGCGCCGTCTCCCAGGCTATACATGAGGACGCCACAACCGACAGAACAATAAGTGCAGTTGTTACGCGTTTCTTTCGCGCGTAACAATTTATATTGACGAACTGATGCCATTGCTTCCGTCGGTGTAAAGCCCAATACCGCGAGAGTGGTTCCGGCCATCCCTCCCGCGCAAACTTTAAAGAAACCTCTTCGATTCAGTTTCATTAGTTTCCCTATATTATTATGTGTCATTTTTGTTAAGAGGCAATTTAACAACACGAAAAATACGGGTTTTGCGCGAAATCAAGATTTAAGTATTTAAACCACCAGAACACCCCCTAAGAGGTATGTTTTTTATTCGTTATATAGTGTAATATATAACGTTTTTGTTGTTTGTTTGTTAAATGTGGGTTTTATTTCGTGAGTGGCTAGAAATGTAAAAAAGAGGTTTAGCGGGAATGTGTTACAAAAAAGAAACAGGCCGGACAATATCCGGCCTGAAGCGATTATTTAACTTGCATACCCGGTTGGGCGCCGCTATCCGGGCTCAGAAGGAAAATTTCCTTCCCTCCAGGACCTGCCGCCATCACCATACCTTCCGATACGCCAAATCGCATTTTACGAGGGGCAAGGTTAGCGACCATGATAGTCAGGCGACCCACCAGTTTGGCTGGTTCCGGATAGGCTGAGCGAATGCCGGAGAAGATCTGACGGGTTTCGCCACCGAGATCCAACGTCAAGCGCAGCAGTTTATCTGAACCATCAACCAGTTCCGCTTTCTCGATCAGCGCGATACGCATATCCACTTTGTCAAAGTCATTAAAGCTAATCTCATCCTGTATTGGATTGTCCGCCAGTGGGCCAGAAACGACCTTAGCTTGCGCCATATCTTCTTTAGAGGCGGTGACCATCGCGTTGACTTTATCCAGATCGATACGGTTGAAAAGTGCTTTGAACGTATTGACCTGATGGTTAAGTAAAGGCGTTTCGATTTCATCCCAATGCAGGGTTTTATTCAGGAATGCTTCCGCTCGTTCTGCCAGTGCAGGTAACACGGGTTTCAGGTAAGTCATCAATATCCGGAACAGGTTAATCCCCATGGAGCAAATGACCTGTAGGTCGGCGTCGCGACCTTCGGCTTTAGCCACCACCCACGGAGCCTGCTCATCAACATAACGGTTTGCCAGATCGGCCAGCGCCATAATTTCCCGAATCGCCTTGCCTGATTCGCGATGAGCATAAGCTTCAGCGATACTTTCGGCCGCATCGGTGAATGTTTTATACAGCGCGACGTCGGCCAATTTATCGGAAAGTTTGCCGTCAAAACGTTTGCTGATGAACCCTGCATTACGTGACGCAAGATTGACCAGTTTATTCACGATATCGGCATTGACACGCTGCACGAAATCTTCCAGGTTGAGGTCGATATCATCGATTCGTGAAGAAAGTTTCGCCGCATAGTAATAACGCAGGCAGTCTGAATCCAGGTGTTGCAGGTAGGTTCCGGCTTTTATGAACGTACCGCGAGATTTGGACATCTTGGCACCGTTAACCGTGACATAACCATGGACAAACAGGTTAGTCGGTTTGCGGAAATGGCTGCCTTCAAGCATGGCTGGCCAGAACAGACTATGGAAATAGACAATGTCTTTACCGATAAAATGATAAAGATCCGTTGTTGAATCTTTACTCCAGAACTCATCAAAATCCAGATCGCCGCGCTTGTCACACAGATTTTTGAATGATCCCATGTAACCTATTGGGGCATCGAGCCAGACATAAAAATATTTGCCTGGTGCATCAGGCACCTCGAATCCGAAGTAAGGGGCGTCACGCGTGATATCCCACTGTTGCAGGCCAGCATCGAACCACTCCTGCATTTTGTTGGCAACCTGCTCTTGTAACGCACCAGAACGCGTCCACGCTTGCAGCATTTCACTGAACGCTGGCAAATCAAAGAAGAAATGCTCCGATTCGCGCATGACCGGTGTTGCGCCAGATACGGCAGATTTAGGATCAATCAGCTCTGTAGGGCTATAGGTTGCGCCGCAGACTTCACAGTTATCGCCATACTGATCGGCTGCTTTACATTTTGGACAGGCCCCTTTCACGAAACGATCGGGCAGGAACATGCCTTTTTCCGGATCGTAAAGCTGAGAGATCGTCCGGTTTTTAATAAAACCGTTCTCTTTGAGGCGACCATAGATTAGCCCAGACAACTCTCGGTTCTCTTCGCTATGCGTAGAGTGGTAGTTGTCATAGCTAATGTTGAAACCAGCAAAATCCTGCTGATGTTCCTGACTCATCGCCGCAATCATTTGTTCTGGCTCGATTCCCATTTGCTGCGCTTTCAGCATGATGGGGGTGCCGTGGGCGTCGTCTGCGCAGATAAAATGAACCTGGTTGCCGCGCATTCGCTGGTAACGAACCCAGATATCCGCCTGAATGTGTTCAAGCATATGACCGAGGTGGATCGAACCATTAGCGTAAGGTAGCGCGCACGTTACCAATATTTTCTTTGCGACTTGAGTCATGAGGAACTTGCTTTCTTTTGTGATAGAGGAAGACCGATGGTAACCGATAGCGGCTTGCGCCGTAAACCGCTGCCTTGCTTAATCCTGCCTGCATGAGTTTTTTGCATTCATCCACGCTACGGCGGTCTCATTCTGATATGCTACAGCCGTTTATCGGTTAATAATCAGAATTTCAAGGAGCCGGAATGAACTCAACACCCTCCGAGCAACGTCCTGAAGCATTGCGGGCCATAGTCAATGGGGTCCTTTCCACTTTTCAGCACCCGACACTAAAAAATAACCTGACCACTTTACATGCGTTGCATCATTGTGCACTTCTGGATGATGTGCTGCATATTGAGCTGACGATGCCATTTGTCTGGCTCAGCGGATTGGAAGCATTAAAAGAGGCAACCAGCGCCGAACTACTGAGTCTGTCTGGCGCGAAAGCGATAGAATGGCGTTTAACCCATAGTATTGCCACACTGCGTCGAGTGAACGATCAGGCTGGTATTAAAGGCGTAAAGAACATCATTGCTGTCAGCTCTGGCAAGGGTGGCGTTGGAAAATCCAGCACGGCGGTTAACATGGCATTGGCGTTGGCGGCCGAAGGTGCCACTGTGGGTATTTTAGATGCAGATATTTATGGGCCATCGATTCCAACGATGTTGGGAGCGGCAAGTGAGCGTCCAACATCGCCTGATGGTCAGCATATGGCACCCATTATGGCGCACGGTCTGGCGACCAATTCGATTGGTTATCTGGTGACAGATGACAACGCCATGGTTTGGCGCGGTCCAATGGCCAGTAAAGCACTGTTGCAGTTGTTACAAGACACACTGTGGCCGGATCTGGATTATCTGGTGTTGGATATGCCGCCAGGAACCGGTGATATTCAACTGACGTTAGCGCAAAATATTCCGGTTACGGGTGCTGTGGTGGTCACGACGCCGCAAGATATTGCATTAATGGATGCCATGAAAGGTATTGCGATGTTCGAGAAAGTTAGCGTGCCGGTTCTGGGCATCGTTGAGAATATGAGCGTCCATATCTGTAGCAACTGTGGCCATCTTGAGCCTATTTTCGGGACGGGCGGTGCTCAGAAACTGGCGGAAAAATACCAATGTGCGTTGCTGGGGCAACTGCCGTTGCATATTTCCTTGCGTGAAGATCTGGATCGCGGCGAACCTACGGTCGTCAGTCACCCCGATAGCGAATTCACCTCATTGTACCGAGAGTTGGCAGGGCAGGTCGCCGCTCAACTCTATTGGCAAGGGCAGGTGATTCCTACTGAGATCGCTTTCCGAGCCGTGTAGTTCCTTTTTCCCTATCGAATATTTCCTTATCGTCCCTGCCTCGGCAGGGACCTGTATCTGATTGATGGTGACTCGTGGCAAGGCCCACGGGAAAGGCTGGCGTGAGTCGTACTAACTCCCTATAATTGCGCGACAAAGCGTCAGCCGACGCGTTCCTGTCTCTTTTTATTGTTAATCAGGCCGTTAATACCATGACCGAGCAGTCTCACCAGTGTGTCATCATCGGGATTTCGGGGGCATCAGCTTCCGGTAAAAGTCTTATCTCCAGTACGTTATATCGTGAGTTACGCGATCAGGTGGGGGACGAACATATTGGTGTGATATCCGAAGATAGTTATTACAAAGATCAAAGCCATTTGACGATGGAAGAGCGGGTTAAAACAAATTATGACCACCCCAGTTCAATGGATCACAGCTTATTATTGACACACTTGCGCATGTTAAAAGCTGGTCAGTCGATAGAATTACCGATGTATAGCTATGTTGAACATACGCGAAAGCAGGAAACGATTCATCTTGAACCGAAGAAAGTCATTATACTTGAAGGTATTTTGCTGCTGACCGATGCTCGCCTACGTGGCGAGATGAATTTTTCTATTTTTGTCGATACCCCGCTGGATATTTGTTTGCTGCGTCGTATGCGTCGTGATGTTAATGAACGGGGACGTTCAATGGATTCTGTCATGGAGCAATACCAAAAGACGGTGCGTCCGATGTTTTTACAATTCATCGAACCCTCAAAACAATATGCCGATATCATTGTTCCTCGTGGGGGTAAAAACCGTATCGCGATTGATATTTTGAAAGCCAAGCTAAGCCAGTTCTTTGAATAGAAGGCGTGTTTGACTACGTTTAGGGAGTTTCCCCCATACCGGTGTCGAGTGGAGAAAAAGATGAGACTGTGTGATCGAGACATTGAAGCCTGGTTGGATGATGGTCGGCTAGTGATAACGCCTCGCCCACCAGCAGAAAGAATTAGCGGCGCGACGGTAGATGTCCGTTTAGGAAATCAGTTTCGGGTATTCAGAGGTCACACCGCGGCCTATATTGACCTCAGCGGCCCAAAGGACGAGGTCAGTGCAGCGTTGGATCGCGTCATGAGCGATGAGATTAATTTACCTGAAGGGGAAGCTTTTTTCCTCCATCCGGGGGAGTTGGCGCTGGCGGTCACGTTTGAATCAGTCACGTTGCCAGATAATTTGGTGGGATGGTTGGATGGCCGTTCTTCTTTGGCTCGTTTGGGATTAATGGTTCATGTCACGGCGCATCGTATCGATCCGGGTTGGCAAGGAAGAATTGTGCTGGAGTTCTATAATTCAGGTAAGTTGCCGTTGGCATTGCGTCCCGGCATGATGATTGGCGCGTTGAGTTTCGAGCCATTATCTGGCCCAGCGGCTCGGCCTTACAACCGTCGGCAGGATGCCAAATACAAAGATCAGCAGGGTGCGGTTGCTAGCCGGATTGATGAAGATTAGTGGCCTTATTACCCCGTAGGTTTTTAGGCGCAGGATAAAACGTGAGGGTTTTGAAGGGCCTAAAGTGTTGGCCTCGTCAGAGCGAGGCATGTTAGGTGCCTCATCACTCCGCAAGCGAAAGATCAATTCGCCGGGAGCTAATGTGTCCAGACAGCCTCTCTTCCACTTGACCGATGGCGGGTATGAACCGATTGAATAAGCGAATAACAATGAGGATGGCATGAGAAGATTTCTGACAACACTGGCAATTCTGCTTGTTGTGTTGATAGCAGGAATGACGGCTTTAGTCGTGCTAGTGAATCCCAATGATTTTCGCGCTTATATGGTAAAGCAGGTTGAGGAACGTAGTGGTTATCGTCTGCAACTGGATGGTGACCTACGTTGGCATGTCTGGCCGCAGTTAAGCATTCTGTCCGGTGGTATGTCACTCAGTGCGCCAGGTTCGACAGTCCCAGTGGTTAGCGCAGAAAATATGCGGCTCGATGTACAGCTTTGGCCATTACTCTCTCATAAACTCGCGATCAAGCAGGTCATGCTGAAAGGGGCGGTTATCCAACTGACGCCCGAGAGCGAAGCTAAAAAGTCCAGCAGTGCACCGATTGCACCATCGGGTTCATCAGTGCCAGTGGAAGAACGCGCCTGGCGATTTGATATCAATAAGTTAAAAGTTGCGGACAGTTTATTGGTTCTGCAACGAAATGATGATGAACAGATCAATATTCGCGATATTAATTTATTGATGGAGCAGGATGGCGATCGCCAGATCAACATGACGCTGTCCAGTCGGATTAATCGTGATCAGCGTGACGTCGCTTTCTCTTTATCGGCGAACGTTGATATGCAGCACTTTCCGCAGCAGATCGATGCCAATATCAACTCGTTGGAGTACCAGATTCAGGGGGCCGCGCTTCCTGAAGAGGGGATAAGTGGGAGTGGTAGCCTACAGGCGAGTTATCAGCAGCAACCTGAAAAAATTACCGTTACTCAATTGGCGCTGAGTGCGAATGAGAGCCAGTTAACGGGCAATGGCAGTGTGACGTTGGGCGAACATCCCGACTACGCGCTGGATTTGAAATCTGACAAGTTTGATGTCGATGCGTTGCTTGGCATAAAGCCCGCTGCGGAAAAGAGGGTATCGAGCACTTCGGGTAAAGCGGGCAAACCCGTGATCTCCTCGGAAACATCGTCAAACAATGTGGAAAATGAACTCCGTGAATTTACGGCTCGTTTATCGTTGCGGGCTGATTCGCTGCTCTATCGTGGGCTCAATATCCGTCAGTTTATTCTCCATGCAACAAATCAGCAGGGTGTACTGACCGTTGCTACGCTTAGCGGGAAGCTAGGTGATGGGAGTTTCTCCTTGCCAGGCAAGATGGATGTCGGTGCCAAACCGCTTATCACGTTGCAACCTGAGATGAATAACATCCAGTTGTCACCGTTAATGGCAGCGTTTGATTTGCCTGAAACGCTAAGCGGCAGTTTATCTTTGACGGGGAAATTGAGTGGTAATGCCTTCACGTCATCAGCGATGACTCAACAATGGCAAGGCTCGGCCACGTTTAAAGCGAGTAGCCTGCGTATGCAGGGGTTAAATATTCAGCAAATGGTGCAGATGGCGGTGGCACGTAATAACGGTAACGTGCGAGGGCAGGAGCGTTATGAACGTTACACCGAGGTGCAGCAGTTGACGGGGAAAGCCTTGCTTAATGCGGGTAAGTTACGAGTCAGCGAGCTCAATGGAATGTCTGAATTGTTGACAGTGAAAGGCTCGGGCGTTTTCGATCTGCCCACGCAAACTTGCGATGTCAACTTTGGTGTATTAATTACGCAAGGATGGCAAGGCGATGCGCAATTGGTCAGCGTACTGCAAAATACGGAAATTCCCCTGCGCCTCTATGGCCCGTGGGATAATTTGAATTACCAGCTACAGGTTGATCAGTTACTTCGTAAACGTCTACAGAACGAGCTGAAAAAACGGCTTGATGACTGGGCAGGAAAAAATCAGCAAAGTCAAAAAGGGAAAGATTTGAAGCAATTGCTCGATCGCTTATAAGCGCGTTTTCACGCCAGAGACGATTTCTGAGCCAACTGCTCCACTTCATCCTGAGTGAGCCCAGTGATTTAGGCATACGTAACACTCAGAGGCGTGTTCGAGTATCAGGCGGTCACCACGCAACTCACATTAGATAAAGGTCTATCTTCTCGTAGAAATGGAAAGTAGAGCCCGACTCTCTTTTTTATCTCTATAAATTGAGATTTCTCTCTTTTTTTACTTAATAAAGCAGTAAAATCCTTTCCTTAATTCGAGGATGCATCCGTTTTCAATTATCAGACTGAAATCGAAGGTATCCGGCAATTTATCATTTCATTCATCAGGTACAGAACTTAACTATGCTCGAACTTTTTATTGGTGTTGTGGTAACGGTGTTGGTGGGTCGTTACATCATAAAAGGCTATTCAGCCACAGGCGTTTTGATGGTCGGGGGGCTGCTGTTACTGGCTATCAGTGCCATGTTGGGAAAAAACGTGTTGCCAGCCAGTGCCAAATCGACCGGTTTGAACGCTACAGATATTATTGAATACGTTAAGATCTTACTGATGAGTCGCGGCGGCGATCTTGGCATGATGATTATGGCACTATGCGGATTTGCTGCGTACATGACACATATCGGTGCAAACGATGTAGTTGTCAAACTGGTATCCAAACCGCTAAAAATGATCAACTCGCCCTATTTGTTGATGATTGCCGCTTACTTTGTTGCTTGTCTGATGTCGCTGGCGGTGTCTTCTGCAACCGGCTTGGGTGTTTTGTTAATGGCGACGCTGTTTCCCGTGATGGTTAACGTGGGGATCAGTCGTGGTGCGGCGGCGGCAATTTGTGCGTCTCCGGTTGCTTTGATTCTGTCACCTACATCCGGTGATGTTGTTTTGGCAGCTCAGGCGGCTGAAATGAAGTTGGTGGATTTTGCCTTCAAGGTGACGTTACCGATCTCTATTGTTGCGATTATCTGTATGGCGGTCGCGCATTTCTTCTGGCAACGCTATTTGGATAATAAAGAGAACATCAGCCATGAGATTCTGGATGCCAGTGAAATTGCCACCGATGCGCCGCGTTTCTACGCCATTTTGCCGTTTACGCCGATCATGGGGGTGCTGATATTTGATGGTAAATGGGGGCCGGAACTGCACATTATTACCATCCTGGTGATGTGTATGCTTCTGTCTGCTGTACTGGAGTTTATTCGTTTCTTCAATGCGCAAAAGATTTTTGCTGGTCTAGATGTGGCTTATCGCGGCATGGCTGACGCGTTTTCTAGCGTGGTTATTCTGCTGGTGGCCGCGGGTGTTTTCGCTCAGGGATTAAGCACGGTTGGTTTTATCAGTGGTTTAATTGGTCTGGCGCAATCTTTTGGTAGCGGCGGATTAGTGATTATGTTGGTGCTGGTGGTGATCACGATGCTGGCTGCAATGACTACGGGATCGGGTAATGCGCCTTTTTATGCGTTTGTGGAATTGATTCCCAAACTGGCTTCACAAATGGGCGTCAATCCTGCCTATCTGGCAATTCCAATGTTGCAAGCCTCTAACCTGGGACGGACAATCTCTCCTGTTTCAGGCGTGGTTGTCGCTGTGGCCGGGATGGCAAAGATATCGCCTTTTGAGGTGGTAAAACGCACCTCAGTTCCAGTGTTGGTTGGCCTTATCGTGGTGGTTGTCGCCACTGAAATCATGGTACCCGTCGTACGCTAATGGCAATCAAGCAGCACCTTTATGGGACATACCTAAAGGTGCTGTTTGTCGCTGTATCGTGCGATTTCTTTGGTGAATTGTTCGAAGTCGCTTAGACGATGACGAATAACATGGATGACGATGTCCAGATTCAATGCCTGATAGTCATGCACTGCAATGTTTCTCAATCCCACCATTTTTTGCAAGTTATCCGCCAATGTGATTGGAATGATTTGGTAGGTTGACAATAAAGCGAAACTATCACGACTACTTTGTGGTATACCCAATTGCTGAGCACGGATGAGGTAATTGGCGATATCAATAGCCGCTTCACAGGCACGTTGTATATTTAACAACACGGAATCTTGTTTGGTAAAATTTTGTCGAAATTCATCTTCCGTATTGAACTCTTCGTGAATGCGACGCAGACATCGATGTATGGTACTGCTTTTGTTGAGTAAAACGTCATTCATGCTTTCAGATCCTGATGAAAACGTTGGATAATATCAGCGCGTTCTCTTTGCAAATGCTGATACATGGAAAGCGTTGTCATTTCAAATTGTGCTGATGTCGTTCCGATTTGATAAAGCAACTGGCCTTGGCGCACTATCTCCATTCTTAAAACGGTCGATGCTTGCAGCAGATCGATAAGATCGACATCATGGCCCAACTCTGTTGTCAGTTGATTAGCTAAATCCCAACGGACGAGCGGGTCTAGTTTGTGCCCTGCCATAATCGCAATATCCACATCACTATTCTTGTGGGCATGCCCCGTCGCCCTGGAACCAAAAAGGTAAATTATTTTGATATCAGGTAGCTGTTTTTTTAGAACAGCGACGATCTTATCATTCATGCTAATCCCCTTTATCTCCCAGTCGACGTCGCTGATTGTGTGACAGATTTACTCAAACTTCAATTTTCTGTCGTGACGGTAGGGCTTGTTGGTGTATTGAGTCGTCATGACATTCGAAACGGATTGATAAATAGAGGCTTTCAAGCCATCAAACAGAGAAATCTCCGACGATTGCGCAATATATTCCAGTATTCCGTCAGCCATTGATTCAATGATTTCCTTTGCGTTTCGAACCTTAAAGTGTTGAGATTCAGCCAATGACAACAGATGGTTTTTGTCTGGAAAAACTTTACTATTCGCCAATTTTAAGGCCATTTTGTTGTCTATCGAGTCATAGATGAGGGTATGCGTCACATCATAAATTGGCGATACGAAAATATTTTTCATATCTTGGGTATATTGCAGGGCGAAATTTTTTAAATGGGCATCACCGTTCCCAATTAGGCAGTTAAACACGATGTATTGATATATTTTCTCAACTTCAGAAAGGCTATTCGTATAGAACAATGTGGCTTTTAGCAGCGTTTCATAACTACCGGTATATTTTGCATCAGGGTTGCTTGGTTTTTTCAATAACGTCGTAAAATCTTCATAGCCGAGAGGAATACCATTCGGCCTGTCAAACCGCTCGACAACAAAGGTTTCAAGATTCTCTGATAAATAGACTTGAGGAGAATTAAGCCCGCAATACTTTGCTGCCTCCATGCAGACAAATTCGTTAACGGTCAAAAGTGGAAATTCATCATCGAACGACTTAACGATCAAATCTTTTTGTTCAATGGTACGATCGGTCTTTGAAATACTGACTTTAGGTTGCACGCCTGCCAGGGAGTTACGTAGATAATATTTTTCCAATAATTGAGGAAATAAAGGATCTGTTCCCTGATAAGTCAATATATCTGACAGGCTGATTGATTCGACTTCCGGAAGTATAAATTCACCGGCATAGCTTAGCATTCCGATCCCACGATCCCCCTGTAAAGCGAGAAAATACATATCGTTAATGTTGACATAACGCGCCAGTTTTTCAGAAATGTATCGGCGGTTAAAGCCCTCGGGCAGATTTTGAGAAAATATGGGATGCAGCGCGCCAGATGAATAACCATCCATGCCGTTTCCTGTCATGGTTAGCGATACATTTAGCCTGTCTTGTGTGGGCTGATAATAATGAACCGATCCATGGGTTAATATTCCGGCTTCGGCTTCGTTGACGAAAACAGTCAGGCGATCAACCTTTCTTGGCAGGGATGATAGTGCCATTATTCGTCCTCGGAGAATAAATCGTCAATTTCGTCCCATTTGGGCAAGGTATGTTGTTTAGGTTCTGCATTGAGTTGGAGTCCGACAGCATCAAGGTAGCGTTCCAGTATGTCCAGAGAGCCAGTGAAACGGCCATTTTCTATTTTTGATAGCGTGGTTTTGAAAATGCCCGTGACATCGGCCATCTGTTGCTGTGTGTTTCCCATGTTTTTTCGGGCATCAGCAATTTTTTTACCTATCGACAGTCTATTGCTCATTATTTCACCAATAAATGTTGCCTATATAAGAAACATTATAGGAGATAAAACAAAAGTTTCCTATATAGGCATCAATTGATGAAACGACACACTATTATTAAACCTCGAAACCCTATCATTAAACCTCAAAATCAGATTGTGGCTCGCGGTTGGGGGTAATCAGTACCTTCATTATTCGGTGGCTTTCTACCGTCAGAATGGTGAATTGATAGTTATCAATCGACAATTTATCGCCAGACTGTGGAATACGCTGGGAGTGTTCCATCAGCAAACCGGCCAGCGTGTAATATTCCCGCTTTTCATCCAACGTAAGTGGAACATACATGGTTAGATCTTCCAGCGGAATATAGCCGTTCGCGACCCAACTACCGTCTTCATTCTGTTGAATATCATGGCGTGCATCAATTTCTTCACCAGCCAATGGCAGATTCCCTGCAATGGTTTCCATCACATCGCTTAGTGTCACAATCCCTTCGACGGAGCCAAATTCATCCACAACGAAGGCAAAGTGAGTTTTGGCTTCTCTGAACTGCTCCAGCGCCAGCAGTAACGAAAGTTGTTCAGGGAACACCAGAGGCTGGCGAAGTAAAATGGACAGATCAAACGGCTCCTGATTCAACTGTTGTTGCAATAACTCTGATATATGCACGATCCCCAGTGGCTCATCCGAGGTCTCGCTATCCGTGATAACCAATCGGGTATGCAGGTTGCTGTTCAACAACTGGGAAAGTTCATTTTGTGACGCATGCAATTCGACCGGATCGATATCGTGGCGAGAGGTCATAATGCTGCTGACAGTCCGTTGCGCCATGCCCAGTACGCGTTCAATCATTCGGCGTTCCTGCTGGTTGAACACTTCATGACCAGCATGGGTATTATCTGCAATCATCGATGACGTTTGGTTATCCAGTTCCGCTTCTTCGTGATTGCCACGCAGGATGCGCAAAACAACTTCCGCTGTGCGTTGACGCAGAGGGACGGAAGACGAGAGGAAACGCCGACGGTTAAATTGTGAAACCTGATTTAGCATTTCGATCAGCACGGAGAAACCAATCGCAGCATAAAGATAGCCTTTAGGAATGTGGTAACCGAATGCATCGGCAACCAGGCTAAAGCCAATCATTAGCAGGAAACTCAGGCAGAGAATCACAATTGTTGGATGCTCGCTAACAAAGCGAGTCAACGGCTTGCTTGCCAGAAGCATTAAAAAGATAGCGATAGTGACGGCAGACATCATGACGAGCAGATGGTCTGTCATGCCCACGGCGGTGATGACGGAATCCAGTGAAAAAATGGCATCCAGCACGACGATCTGTGCGACAACAGGCCAGAATTTAGCCCCTTTTCGCTGTGCTTGCTGTTCCTCATCTTTCCCTTCCAGACGTTCATTGAGCTCTACTGTGGCTTTGAACAGCAGAAACAATCCGCCAACCAGCATAATCCCATCACGGGCGCTGAAGGTATGTTCAAACAAAGTAAAGAGAGGGGTTGTCAGGGAGACCAGCCAGGAAATCGAAGATAAGAGAACCAGTCGCATCAGCAGCGCGAGGAGAAGCCCAACAACTCTGGCTTTATCTCTTTGTTCTTTAGGTAATTTTTCAGCCAGAATGGCAATAAAAACAAGATTATCAATACCCAGTACCAGCTCTAAAACAATCAATGTCGCCAGGCCGGCCCATATTGTTGGATCAGCGATCCACTCCATACTTATTATTTCACCTTTCTTAACGAGGACGCCATTAGCGTATCAGGGCTGGCGTGAATGAACCAGAATTTGTAGGGAATTACGCAGAGAGTTTTTCTGAATCAGCACCGTACAGGTTTATTTTTATCGGATGACTCTCGAGTTAGCCGTGTTGCTTATGCTTCCAGCAAAGGCTGAGAACGTAGAAATATAGAGTAGATAGGCTAGGACTGTACTGTAGACGTCTGCCTCACGTATCGGTTATGTCAGATTTCAGTTAACGAAAGTTTAAAAAAATCAAAAAAAGACCATAAGCAAAATTTTCTGCTTTATCGGCAAGATATCGGCCCTAAAATTTGCTCATACTAGCGAAGCAAGCATAGAATGGCGCGCCTGTTGTAATCTGGTACAGAGTTGTGCAATAGGTGGTGGCGTAACGCGTTTTTTTACTTAAATGTACCAACTTTATTCTTTAAATTAGTTTTTCCTACTAACGGAGGATCGCACGTTATGGATATACGTAGTCTTATTCCTAAAAAACCTCTCTCTCAACATCTTGCTCTTGTGCTCTTCGTTTAGTCGTCAATACTATGGGGGTTTGGAAATCTAAATTTTCCAAAAAGGCCACCTTTTTCATATGAAAAGTGCTTTTTGTTGACGTTTTGTTAACCACTCGACGCGCTAAGGCATGACAAAAAAATTACAAAACTTGTAACTTACGGGGCCAGCGTCTACACCACATGATGGTATTCCGTACTTTGACAGTGCACTGGTAGCTACAAGCCAGGGGCGGTAGCGTGCCTGATGTAACAATTCATAACGGTTGATGGTGCTAAAATGCAAGAATTCGCGGTGATATTTTTAAGCGCTTTTATTGCGTTATTCGTAGCAAGAAAAGTGGCAATCAAAGTAGGACTAGTGGATAAACCTAACGTACGTAAGAAACACCAAGGGCATATTCCGCTCGTGGGAGGGGTTTCTATCTACATGGCGTTATGGGTTCTCTATGTTTTACAACCCGACTGGTTACCTAATTTCACACTCTATATGACTTGTGCTACCGCGCTATTGGTTGTCGGTGTGTTGGATGATCGATTCGATCTCCCCGTTTTACCTCGCGTGGGGCTACAAGCGCTGGTCGCTGGGCTGATGATGTATGCTGGTTTGTATCTGGTGACATTGGGTAATGTGTTATTCGGCTATGAACTTTTCTTAGGTATTTTTGGCTATACGGTTACGCTGTTTGCGGTATGGGGCGCGATTAATGCTTTCAATATGGTCGACGGCATTGATGGCTTACTGGGTGCGCTATCCTGCGTGACATTTGGTGCGTTGTCTGTGGTTTTCTACCTTGGTGGGCATAGCGAGCTTGCGAGCTGGAGCTTATGTTTGTTAGTCGCCACGTTGCCTTATATTCTCCTTAATTTAGGGGTAATTTGGGGCAGAAAGTTTAAAGTATTTATGGGCGATGCTGGCAGTACGCTGATTGGTTTTACCGTCATTTGGCTACTGGTGTTGGCAACACAAGGAGAGGATGCCGTCATTCGCCCAGTAACAGCATTATGGTTTATTGCTATTCCGCTGATGGATATGGTGACAATCATGGTGCGCCGTATCCGACAAGGGCATAGTCCCTTCAAACCCGATCGCGAGCATTTGCATCATATACTGATGCGCGCAGGCTTAACGCCTCGTCAGGCTTTGTCAGTCATTGTGGGGGCAGCCATTTTATTTGCAATGATCGGCATTATCAGCGAGCGGATTGGGGCGACAGAGTCTATTATGCTAAGCGTATTTTTGATGGCATTTTTCGGCTATTTCTGGATGATTAGCCGAGTCTGGCGTGTCTTGACTTGGTTTCGACGCATTAACCAGAGTCAACACTCTGGGGCGGTAATCGTAGATAAAGAAGGTACCTCGCCGTTAAAGCGGTAATTAACCCGCCTTTTATACGTTAGACCGCAGGTTAATGTGAATCTATTCTTCTCTATAATAATGGGCTATTTTGTAGGGATTTGCGCATATTTCAATTAAGAGTGATGGCATACACAGGATGATAAAACACAAGTTAAAACTGATCCCATTGGTGGTGTCGGCTGCATTGCTTAGCGGTTGCACCTTATTTCCTGGGTCTCACCTTTCCAGCAGTGGCAAAAACGTTATTGAGCAACAGGATGCGGATTTTAATATTGATAAGCTCGTAAACGTTTATCCTTTAACGCCTTATTTAGTGGAAAAAATGCGACCTAAGCCGCTGATTGCGCAAACCAATCCGGCGCTGGAGCAAGAACTGCAAAGGTATGAATACCGCATCGGTATTGGTGATGTCATCATGGTAACCGTTTGGGATCACCCTGAACTTACCACGCCAGCAGGGACTTACCGTACCGCAGCCGATACCGGTAACTGGGTACATTCAGATGGCACCATTTTCTATCCTTATATCGGCAAAGTTAGCGTTGCGGGTAAAACGGTCACTGAAGTACGCGATCAGATAATGAGTCGTCTGGCGCAATACATTGAGTCACCTCAGGTTGATGTGAGTATCGCGGCGTTCCGTTCGCAAAAAGCCTATGTCAGCGGGGAAGTGGCAACATCGGGACAACAACCGATTACCAACGTTCCCTTGACCGTACTAGATGCGATTAACAAAGCGGGTGGTCTGACTGAAAATGCCGACTGGCGCAACATTGTGTTGACTCACAACGGCAAAGAACAACGACTCTCTCTTCAGGCACTGATGCAAAACGGTGACCTTTCTCAGAACCATCTCCTCTATCCCGGCGATATCCTCTATATTCCCCGCAATGATGACCTGAAAGTGTTCGTGATGGGGGAAGTGAAAAAACAAAGTACCCTCAAAATGGATCGCAGTGGCATGACTCTGACAGAGGCCTTGGGCAATGCTGAAGGGCTCGATCAGGCATTTTCAGATGCCACCGGCATTTTTGTCATCCGCTCATTGCGCGGTACACAAGGGCCGAAGTTGGCGGATATCTACCAGCTTAATGCGAAAGATGCGACAGCGATGGTGATGGGAACGGAATTCCGACTACAGCCTTATGATATCGTTTATGTCACTACGGCACCGATCGTTCGTTGGAACCGCGTTATCAGCCAACTCGTACCGACCATTTCCGGCTTTAATGAGTTAACCGAAGGTTCGTTGCGCGTTCGTACCTGGCCATAGAGATAAGCATGTTTGATTCGATATTAGTGGTTTGTGTAGGCAATATCTGCCGCTCCCCGACCGGGGAGCGGCTATTGAAACAGGCATTGCCTGCTAAGCGAGTGGCTTCGGCTGGTCTGGGGGCGTTGGTAGGGAAACCTGCTGATAGTACTGCTACTGAGGTAGCAAATGGGCATGGCCTTTCTCTGGAAGGGCATCAGGCACAGCAATTAACCTCATCCTTATGCCGTCAGTATGATCTGATTTTGGTGATGGAGAAAGGTCATATTGATGCGGTAGGCCGCATTGCGCCTGAAGTTCGCGGTAAGACTATGCTATTCGGCCACTGGCTAAATCAACAGGAAATCGCCGATCCCTACCGTAAAAGCCGCGAAGCATTTGAATTCGTTTACTCACAACTTGAACAGTCTGCCCAAAAATGGGTACAGGCATTGAATCGTTAATCGTCAGAGAATCCGATGGCAGAGAAAACTTCAGTAAAAACATCTGAAACAGCGGTTTCGGATGAGATCGATTTAGGGCGTTTACTAGGAACGTTACTGGATAACCGCTGGTTAATTATTGGTGTAACGGCGCTGTTTACTGTTTTGGGTATTATGTATGCCATGTTGGCGACGCCTGTTTATAAAGCCGATGCGTTGATTCAGGTGGAGCAGAATCAGGGAAATTCTCTGCTGAATGATATTTCTAGCATGTTGCCAGATGGCAAGCCTCAGTCAGCCGCAGAAATTGAATTGATCAAATCTCGCATGGTGATCGGTAAAACGGTCAGCGATCTAGTGTTAGACATTAATGTTCAGCAGAAATATTTTCCCTTGGTCGGTAAAGGCATTGCCCGTTTGATGGGCGATGAACCGGGAAAAATCGCGGTTTCTCGCTTGGATGTGCCGGCGTCCTGGCAGGATGAAGCGATAGAGTTGGAGATACTGGAAAATCAACAATATGCGGTGGAGGCAGGCGATACGGTAAAATTTACAGGAACGGTAGGTCAATTAGAAAACCATAACGGTATTACGTTATTGGTGAGTGATATTGCCGCCGAAGCTGGTACCGTTTTTCGTTTACAAAAATTAAACCAGCTAACGGCAATTAATGGTTTGTTAGATGACCTGACAGTGTCCGATAAGGGTAAAGATACCGGTGTGTTATCCCTTAGTTTAGAAGGTGAAGATCCTGTACTGACGACGAAAATATTAAGTAGTATTAGCCAAAATTACCTACAACAAAACGTAGAGCGTAAATCAGAAGAGGCAGGAAAAAGTTTAGAGTTTCTGAAAGAACAGTTACCAAATATACGTAGTTCTCTGAACGACGCAGAGAACAAGCTGAATCAATTTCGGCAAAAAAACGAATCAGTCGATCTTTCTCTAGAAGCTAAAGCGGTATTGGATACCACGGTATCGGTTGAAGCTCAGCTTAATGAGTTAACCTTTAAAGAGGCGGAAATCTCCAAGCTCTATACTCGTGAACATCCCGCTTATCGGGCGCTGATGGAGAAACGCAAAACTCTGGAGCAAGAGCGCGATAAGCTGAATAAGCGTATCGGCGGTATGCCCAAAACCCAGCAAGAAGTGTTGCGTTTGACACGTGATGTGCAAGCTGGTCAGGAAGTTTATATGCAACTGCTGAATAAACAGCAGGAACTCAGCATTAATAAAGCCAGTACAGTCGGCAATGTACGCATTGTTGATAACGCGGTGATTCAACCTAAACCTGTAAAACCGAAGAAAGCGCTAATTGTATTGTTAACAATGATATTAGGTGGAATGATTTCTACCGCATTTGTTGTATTGAAAACACTGTTGCACAAAGGTATTGAAAGTCCAGAACAGTTGGAAGAATTGGGAATCAATGTATACGCCAGCGTTCCACTTTCTGAGTGGCAGCAGAAGAAAGACCGGGCATTGCTGGGTAAGGGCAAGAAAAAGAATGTTCGTGCTACGGAACTATTAGCGGTAGGTAATCCGGCCGATCTCGCGATTGAGGCTATCCGCAGTCTGCGTACCAGTTTGCATTTCGCCATGATGGAAGCGAAAAATAACGTGCTGATGATTTCTGGTGCAAGTCCAGCAATTGGTAAAACCTTTATCAGCGCTAACTTAGGAGCGGTGATTGCGCAAAGTGGACAACGAGTGCTGATTGTTGATTGCGATATGCGAAAAGGCTATGCCCATGAATTAATGGGAACGCAGAGTAACAACGGCCTTTCCGATATCTTATCCGGCCAGTGTGATGCGGAGAAAAGCGCGCGCAAAACCGCAGTGGAGAATATGGAGTTTATCCCGCGTGGGCAGGTGCCACCTAATCCATCTGAATTGCTTATGCACAGCCGCTTTGCCGATTTTTTGAAATGGGCTGGTGAACATTACGACTTAATTCTGCTAGATACACCACCGATTCTGGCGGTAACCGATGCGGCAATTATTAGCCGCCATGCTGGTACTTCTTTATTGGTAGCTCGGTTTGAGATGAATACGGTGAAAGAAATTGAGGTCAGTATTCGTCGCTTTGAACAAAATGGCGCCGAGGTGAAAGGTGTTATTCTTAATGCAATTATGAAGCGTGCGGCAAGTTATTATGGGTATGGTAATTATCATTATTATACTTATGATTATAAATCTGATGATAAGAAAAACTAGCATAGTTTCGTAAAATAGCAGCGATTGTTTTTCTCTAGAGCAATCGCTTTTTAATCTGAATTAGTTCGCGACTTTTTGAATAATCTGAAGAATATAATTTCAGATTGGAATAATAATCTATTGCAAAGTAACTACTTTCCATTAGCGTTATATGTGATGAGATAATGTATTCTAAATACAGAAAATCTCGATTTTTATTCAACTTATTATTAATAGTGAAGATGTAAATATGTTAAGAGATAAAACGATCCTCGTAACTGGTGGTACGGGTTCATTTGGTAATACTTTTGTGCCAATGACATTAGAAAAATATAATCCTAAAAAAATCATCATTTTTTCTCGTGATGAAATGAAACAATGGGATATGGCAAAAAAATATAAAGATGATCCTCGTATTCGTTTTTTTATTGGTGATGTACGAGATAAAGATCGTCTCTATCGTGCTTTAGATGGGGTTGACTATGTTGTACATGCAGCCGCAACTAAAATTGTTCCTACTGCGGAATATAATCCTTTCGAATGTGTAAAAACGAATGTGATGGGGGCAATGAATTTAATTGATGCTTGTATTGATAAAGGCGTCAAACGTGTAGTGGCGCTGTCAACTGACAAAGCAAGTAGCCCAATCAATTTATATGGTGCGACTAAACTGGCGTCAGATAAATTATTTGTAGCTGGTAATGCATATTCTGGTGAGCATGGTACGAGATTTTCTGTTGTTCGCTATGGTAACGTTATGGGCTCTAGAGGTTCTGTCATCCCATTCTTTATGTCTATCAAAGACAAGGGGGTTTTGCCTATAACTGATGATCGTATGACTCGTTTTATGATTTCGTTAGAGCAAGGTGTCGAGCTTGTATGGCATGCTTTCGAGGACATGGTCGGTGGTGAAATCTATGTGAAGAAAATTCCTTCAATGAAAGTAACCGATCTTGCTTCAACTATTGCACCGGAAGCTAAGCAAGAGATCATTGGTATTCGTCCCGGTGAAAAACTGCATGAGCAGATGATTAGCGCAGAAGATGCGTACTACACTTATGAGTATAAAGAGCATTTTAAAATTTTACCTGTCATTAATGCGTGGAGTGAATCTCCTGAACGTATTAAAGATGGGAAGCGTGTGCCTGAAGGTTTTGTTTATTCCAGCGACAATAATACAGAATGGATGAGCAAAGCGGATTTACAAGTTTGGGTTAAGCAGAATCAGCATAAAATCGGGAGTATTTAATATGATTCCCTACGGCAGACAGGATATCAATCAGGCAGATATTGATGAAGTTATCTCTGTTTTGAAGTCAGATTTTCTAACACAAGGTCCTTATGTCCCTGCTTTCGAGAAAAGAGTGGCGGATTATTGTGAAGTGAAACACGCATTAGCTGTGAACAGTGCAACGTCGGCCTTACACATAGCCTGTCTTGCCCTAGGGCTTAGCAAAGGTGATTGGTTATGGACGACGCCAATTACCTTTGTTGCTTCATCGAACTGTGCTTTATATTGTGGAGCAAGCGTTGATTTTATCGATGTTGATCCTGAAACATATAATATCGATATTGACAAGTTAGCCGAAAAACTGGCAGTAGCAGAAAAAGAAAGACGGTTGCCTAAAGTTGTTGTTCCAGTTCACTTATGTGGCTTGTCTTGTGATGTAAAGAGAATCCAACAATTAGCGAAACAATATAATTTTAAAATTATTGAAGATGCATCTCATGCTATTGGTGGACATTATTTAGAACGCCCTGTTGGTTCATGTCAGTATAGTGATATTACAGTATTTAGTTTTCATCCGGTTAAGATTATTACCACTGCGGAGGGGGGAATGGTGCTAACCAATGATGGTAGGTTGGCGGATAAAATGGCGTTATTACGTAGTCACGGTATAACACGTGATGCTGAAAAAATGACGCATGAACCAGATGGTTCATGGTATTACCAACAGATTGATTTAGGCTTTAACTATCGAATGACTGAACTGCAGGCGGCGTTAGGTGTATCCCAAATGGATCGCTTAGACAAGTTTGTGGCTAAGCGTCATCATATTGCAAAGAAATACGATAAATTGTTAGCTAATCTACCTGTATATACCCCTCAATATCACACGGAGAAAGCTTATTCTGGTTTGCATCTCTATGTGATTCGCTTAAACCTTGAGTTGATTACGACTACGCACAAGGCAGTTTTTGATTATTTACGTGCGAATGGTATCGGCGTAAACCTGCATTATATTCCCGTACATACACAGCCTTATTATCAGAATATGGGTTTTAAACAAGGTGATTTCCCTGAAGCTGAGCGCTATTACCGCGAAGCGATTAGCCTGCCAATGTTTCCAACATTAACCGAGGAAGATCAACTACATGTTGTTAATGTTTTAAGTCAGGCCCTCGCTCAATGAAAGTCGCGATTATTCCAGCTCGTGGTGGCAGCAAACGTATACCACGTAAAAATATTAAATTGTTTTGCGGTAAGCCAATGATCGCTTGGTCAATTGAGCAAGCAAAGGCATCCGAGTGTTTTGATAACATCATTGTTTCAACAGATGACTACGAAATTGCGGATATCGCTTGTCAATATGGTGCAGAGATCCCTTTTATGCGTCCTGATGAGCTATCAAATGATTACGCGACGACAGGGCAGGTGATGAGTCATGCAGTCACATGGTTACAGCGTGAGTCTATCATCCAGTCTGCTTGCTGCATTTATGCAACAGCGCCTTTTTTGTCTGCCTCTGATATCCGCAACGGTTATCAGAGGCTTAAAGAGACACAATCTGATTATGTGTTTTCTGTTACAACCTATGCTTTTCCTATACAGCGTGCATTAAAGAAAAATGTAGATGATGGCGTCAGTATGTTCCAACCTGAAACATTTCAAATGCGTTCTCAGGATTTGGAAGAGGCTTTTCATGATGCTGGTCAGTTTTATTGGGGGAGACCAGAAGCATGGAAGGAAGAAAAACCTATTTTTAATAGCTATTCCACTGCAATAGTACTTCCCCGTCATCGTGTTCAGGATATTGATACACAGGAAGATTGGGATAGGGCTGAGTTAATGTTTCAAGTTTTACGGCAAAGCAGCAATCATGGCTAAATATCTTTTTAGAGCAGATGCATCTATTGATATAGGCAGTGGCCACATAATGCGATGTATCACATTGGCTGATGAATTACGTCGTTCAGGTCATGATATTTATTTTATTTGTCGCGACCTTCCTGGGCATTTAGGCGCTGTTCTTGAAAAAAATGAGATTGCATATTCGCTGCTATGTGCACCTGAACACGATGAACAGAATGTTCAAGAGCCGAGTTATGCTCATAGTATGTGGTTAACGGTGAGCCAAAAAGTAGACTTTTTACAAAGCAGGAGCGTTATTGAGTGTTATCAGCCTGACTGGATTGTCGTTGATCACTATGCATTAACTGCTATTTGGCAAGAATATGCCAGAGAATATACAGCGAAAATCTGCGTTATTGATGATTTGGCTGATAGGCCTCATTGCGCTGATATTCTTATTGATCAGAGTGTCGGTCGTAAGGCTAATGATTACCGTGATTTAGTTCCGGCATATTGCCAATTACTCATCGGACCTAAATATGCACTTTTGCGTCCAGAATTTAGCCACTGGCGTGATTTTAGTTTGAAAAGACGTACCAAAATTAACAATATTCAGCAAGTTCTGGTCAACTTGGGAGGGGTGGATAAAGATAATATCACAGAAAGCATATTGTCAGCCTTGGCTAAAAGTAATGTATTGGACAAGGAAATCAGTATTACGGTTGTGATGGGGAAAACTGCGCCACATCTCCAGTGTGTTATAGAGAAAGCGAATCAAATGCCTTACCAAACGCAGGTGCTCTGCGGTGTTGATAATATGGCTGAGTTAATGGCCAATTCAGATTTGGCCATTGGAGCCGCAGGAAGTACATCATGGGAACGATGCTGCTTAGGATTGCCTACAATCCTCGTTGTGTTAGCTGAGAATCAAAAAGATATAGCTAAGCACCTAACTAAGTTAGGCGCCGCTGTTGCGATAGAAAAAGGCTGGTATTGCATTGAAGAACATTTAATCACACTGAATGCAGAAAACCTTATCGATATGAGCCAAAAAGCTTGTGCTTTAGTCGATGGCCTCGGTGTTGAAAAAGTAATAAGTCATTTCTATTAACTCTAGAAACAGGTCGTTATGAAGAAAATAGATTCTGACAATAGGCTTCGTCTTGCAACTGAGAACGATGCTGAACTTATTTGGCGATGGCGAAATCATCCTAAAATAAGAGAGTGGATGTTTAATCAGAGTGAAATTGATTTAGAAGAACATAAAAATTGGTTTTTTAATGAATTAAAAAAAGTTGACAAGATTTTTTTGATTTATATCCATAATGATGTTGAGTGTGGCTTCATTAACTTCAGAAAACTAAGTTCAAATAATGTATGGGAATGGGGATTTTATATGTCACCAGAAGGACCTAAAGGTATTGGTCGACATCTGGGCGAGAGTTCCATTAAATATGCATTTGAAGTTATTCATGCTGAAAAAATATTTGGTGAAGTGCTAGGGTATAATCTTCGTTCTATTAAATTTCATGAAAATCTAGGGTTCAGTAGAGAAGGTTGTTTGCGACAACATTTTTTTCTTAATGGCAAGTTTCATGATGTTTTCCTTTTTGGTCTGCTAAAAAAAGAGTATATAGGGAATTAAATAATGAAAGATATCAAAATTAATAATAGACTTATTGGTGAAAATTCACTTCCTTATATTATTGCCGAAATGTCAGCTAATCATAATGGTAAAATAGAGACTGCATTTAAAATTCTTGAAGAAGCAAAGAAAGCAGGAGCAGACGCAGTGAAATTGCAAACCTACACTGCTGATACTATCACATTAAATGCTACTGGACCTGAGTTTACTATTAATGGTGGATTGTGGCATGGCAGAACACTCTATGATTTATATCAGGAAGCGCACATGCCATGGGAATGGCACAAACCTCTTTTTGATTTTGCTAAAGAACAGAATATTACTATTTTTAGCTCACCGTTTGATTTTAGTGCTGTTGATTTATTAGAAAGTTTGGATGCTCCGGCCTATAAAATAGCGTCTTTTGAAGCTGTTGATTTACCTTTGATAAAGTATGTTGCTCAAACAGGTAAACCGATGATTATATCAACGGGTATGGCTGATGCGGAAGAAATCCAGGAGGCTGTTGATGCAGCAAGATCAAATGGATGCCAGCAACTTGTGGTATTACATTGTGTGAGTGGCTATCCTGCGCCAGCGGAAGATTATAATCTTAGAACGCTTCCAGACATGGCACAACGATTTAATGTATTGACGGGATTATCGGATCATACATTGGATAATACGACAGCCATTGCAAGTGTGGTGTTGGGGGCTAGAATTATTGAGAAGCATTTCACATTGGATCGTAATGGCGGTGGCCCTGATGATAGTTTCTCATTAGAACCCGCGGGGTTGAAAGAATTGTGTCAAGGTGCTAAGACTGCTTGGCAGGCGTTAGGTGGAGTTAATTATGCTAGAAAATCTAGTGAACAAGGTAACGTTCAGTTCCGGCGTTCTCTCTATTTTATAAAAAATATGAAAGCAGGCGATATTATTGATGAAACTTGCATTCGGAGTGTAAGACCGGGATTTGGATTAGCTCCGAAGTATTGGGATGAATTGATTGGTAAGCCAGTAATTAAAAATATAAAGAAAAACCAGCCAGTCAAACGTGAGTTTTTTGGGTGAGTAAATCAAATTTTTATCTTTTAGTGGACAGCCTCTTAGATTTGTTGAATAAACTAATTATGTTTAATAAACGGGAAAAAATATATTTCTTCTGTCATAACTCAACTAGCTATAGTGATAATGAAAGTTAACATCGTTAATTAGATTTGTCGCGATGGCGTGTTTTGGTAATGTGTGAGGTACTGACATTCTTATCTCGGTGATACAATCATCAGTATGATGCTAGGGAAAATATGAGAAACGTATTTTTATACTAAATATTATGTTTTGCACTTAAAAAGTGGATGAAATCCGCTTGAAGAAATATGATTTTCTGTTATTAGGCATAAAGTAGAGTTTAAAAATTAATAAACATACCTTAATCACCCCAAGGTATAGAGGGGATGTAAAAATAGAACAGTGTTAGCTTAAGGTAAAAAGAGTGCCGTCAGAAGTGTTTCTCTATATTTTCATTTCTTGAAATATATAAAATTGATGTATGGTATAATTATATAATGAAGTCTTTTATAGTTAAATTATATTACTTTTAATATTATCATTCTTTGATGAAAACCAAATGAAAAAAAAGACGTTAGTGGGGATAAAAATATCATCTTCGTATCAGCTAATAAATTTTTTGGCTTTATATGATGAAGTGAGATTTATATATGAAAAAGCCATTGTATATAAATATAATTATTGGGGTGATGACAAGATATATAAAAGGTACTTGGATTTTGCAGAAAAAATGGGTGTTGAAGTTAAAGAAGCAACAAGGGAAAAAGACATTGTTAATGATTTAAATGTAGAAGGTAAATCTGTTTTTTTTAATAGGGAGTTTGATTTTGTTTATGTGAATAATATATCTATTGTTATTAAATTAAGTTTTCCTTATTCGAAATCCTTTATTATATCAGATGGTCTTGGTATGTATGGGGATATATTTACATATATCGGTGCCTATAAGAGAGAGAAAAAAGTAAATGATTACTCCTTATGTGTGTTTTTTGCTGGTATAAATTTTCTCTTAAAAAAAATGGCTGGGTATTTATTCAAAAGTAGTTCGTTTTCTCTTTTTGATCCCCTTACATTAAAAATAAATAAAAGATATATTGAATCTATTAAAAAAATATTTAATGAATCATTGTCATCATTACCTAAATTAAAAAATGGTACAATGATTTTTATATCTCAACCATTAGTCCAGTTAGGTATCATTTCGCATGGTGAATATTCAAGTATTATTAACCGATTGAAAAAAATTGCTAATGACGAGGGGTTGGATTTCCTAATAAAATTACATCCAGTTGAGTTATCAGGTAATGAATATATTTCATCAGATTTTTTTCAGTTTGATGGACTAATCGAGGAAGCTTGTGTCATAGATAAAAATGTAAAAGTGGTGGTCTCTTTTTTATCTACTGGTTCCCTGAATATTGAGTTTTTATCAGATGCTAAAAATTATATACTTCCTGTTTCAATATTGAATTTAAGGCTTAGCAAAAAACAAAAAATACTAATTTCAATGATTAAAGAAATAGATATTGGAAATGAATATAAAATCATTTAAAATTTTTAGTTATTTAGTTTATACTAGAATAATCCAGTTTTTAGCACCATTGGTGATATATCCTTTCTTAATAAAAACAGTAGGGTTTAATAATTATGGGGAAATTACGTTCTGGCTAGGTCTATCTTCATTTATTGCTAATTTTTGTAGTTTAAATATGGAAACCTATGCATCAAAAGAAGTTTTATTTGCTAATAGCAATGAAGAAATAAAAAGAGCTATTATAATCCCAACACTATTAAAAGCATATGTGTGTTTTGTGTGTGTTATTATATGGATGATGGCTTCTCTTTTATTTTCTAATAACATAATGACGACACTATTGATTGTTTTTAGTATTCACCCTTTTTTATCAATAGCTATGATGCCGACGCATTACTTTATGGCTAAAGGTGATTTTAGATTGCAATTCTTTTCTATGCTTATAGAAAAAATTACATTAATAGCTTTGTTTTTTATCTTTATAAGAAAAGAAGATGATTATTATTTTATTCCTCTAATAACCTTTGTTTCTGTTTCGTTATCATCTTCTTATTGTGTACATCACTTGATTGTGATGTATAAAATGAAGTGTTTTGATTTTATTATAAGTTGGGTTGAATTTAAGAAATATTTTTCAGTTTCTCTTTTTCTTTTTCTCGGGAAATTGACTCAATTGCAGACAAATGCAGCTAGATTTCTCGTTGGTTATTTTATTGGGTATACAGAAGCTGCGATTTATGATATATGCGAAAAAATAGTTAATGTTTGTAAAATACCTATGATAATAATAAATCAATATTTTTTTTCTAAGATAGGAAATGAGTTTAAGTCTGTCATGACGTTGTTTTTCTTTCATTTTTTAACCTTTATTTTTGTTTTCTTTATGTTTTATATATTTGATGACATTATCTTGAAGTATTTTGTCGGCGAGGCAATTTCAGTTGAGCTCACTCGTGTGTATCACATAATGTTATTAATATTAATATCAGTACCATTCGTATTAACGTTTGGTTCTAGTTACTTAGTTAAGTGCGGAGCTGATAAACTGTACGGGCATACTTTATTGTTTTGCAATGTCATTTCAATGTCTTTTTTATTGATCCTGTATATAACTAATAGCGTAAACATTATTTCTTTTACATGGTGGGTAGTTTGGGCCGAGTGCTCATTTTCTGGAGCATGTGTGTTTTTTAGTTTACGATATATGATAAGAAGGTATTAATGCTCAAGATTTTTTCTGAGATATACAAGAAAGTGAAAAATTGTGACATATATGTTGCATATATGGGGAAATATACGGATCTTATAGGCCCTCCATCTTCGATGAGAGAATTACATAATATTTTATCTAAAAAAAATAATGTAATGGCTACTCGTAATTTATATTTTAACAGCAAGAAAAAAAATAGAGATCTGATAGTAAAAAATGAAATTGGAGTTCCGTTTAAAAAGAATGGTTTAATATATAATATTCTTAGAGAAATAAAGATTTTTTTTCTTTTAATATTGTTTAATTTTAATATAAATCTTATGCTTTTCCTGAATAAAGATGTTAAAATAATCATAACTCAACCATTTTTTATTCCATTTTTATCTATGAACTATAATGTGTTCTATGTTAGAAGGGCTAATACGAACGTAAATGAAATCTCATCTAGAGAATATGTTACAAGATATTTTGAGTCTTTGTTTTTAAAAAAAACTAAATTTAAAATTGTTTATTTAGTAAAACAAGAATTCTGCTCTTATCATTATTACGTTATACCTAATTCCTTTAATGTAAAAAATCATATTATCACCAAGGGAGATAATGTAGAGCCTAACATTCATGTTACAGGTACATTTTCATCTAGGAAAGGTGCTGACAGAGTAATTGCAATATCTCATTGTGCCCAAGGTAAAAAAATCAATGTATATGGTGGATTAGGGAGTGAGCATGAACTTAATAATAAATTATTAAATGAAATTAATATAATTTATCATGGAATAACCAAATTCCCATATAAGAACTATATATGTGGTGATATTTTCTTGTCATTTTCTAGAGTAGAAGGATTACAGCGTTCTCTTGTTGAAGCTTTACTTCAAGGATGTATTATTATTGCTTGTTCTCGGCCTGATTCAAATTCAATTAAAGACTACCCAGGAGTATTTGTCTTTGATTGGAGTGATGAGAATATTGATGCATTTATTAGCTCAATCGATAAAGTTTTTAGCATGAATAGTGAATTACGATATAATCTTGGATTGAAGAATAGAGAAAGGGCTATTGTTGACTTTGATGAGGGTTATATTCTTTCACGCTGGCAAGAATTACTTTACACTAAAGAATGAAAAACACTTATCAGGATCAGGAAGAGACTATGAATAAGATAGAATATAATTATAAAAAACTCATTGTGTTTTTTTATTTTATTATACCTTTTGTGTTCTATTTGGTTCCTTATTTGCTATCGTTGGAATATGGTGGCTTGAGTTTCCATTTTTTTAAAACATTTTTCGTGACTAAAAACGAACTTTTTGTTTTATTCATTGGTCATGTTATGTTAGGCAGTGGCATCATATGGATGCTAAGTTCCGTTAAATATACTATTATCTTTAGAGAGTCAAAATCATTTTCATCAGATATATGTGCAATAGTACTGTTTGTTATATATTTTTACGTCCCCATTAGCTATGTGACAATATTCGCTTTCCCATTATTTGTCTTATGCATAAGTAGAAGTATGCCATATAATATAACATTTGTTATTTTACTCTTTATTGCATGCATGCAGCTAATATTTAATTATGATCGCTACCCTGTCATTATGGTATTGATAATTTGGAGCGTTAAATTATTATCCGGGTTCAATTATAATAAATTATTCTTTGGTTCAATATTAGCTATAGTTTTCTTAATTTATGTTCTTCAGCCATTGAGGGCTGGCATTATACCATTTGCAAATCAAGGTGCATTAGATAGTTTGAGTTATTTTTTTATTCATTTGAATCCTATATATATATGTGCGTATTTGTCTTATTCGTTAGATTTTTCTGTGTGGGTTTTACTTTCAGAATCAATTCCATTGATGAAGAGTATTATTGGGTCTGATGGGGTGATTGAGATTATTGCTAATTATGGCCTTCCTGATGATATTATTGCTGACGGGATTCGGTACGGTTCTAATTCAAGTATGTATTTTTCCCCTTTGGGAACTATTATTCTTCTTTTAGGAGGAGGGCTGATAAGATATTCTCTTAAATACATAAAATTAACAGTTTTCAAAAATGCAGTAATGTTAAATTTCATTCTGCAAGGACCCTATTTTATACGAAGAAGTTTTGGCTCTATGATTATTGATTTTATTGTTATGTTATTTGTTGCATTTTTGTTTTTTTTGTTTATAAAAACATATAATAAGTCGCGATAGCAGCTTTTCTATTATAAGCATGAAATGCTATCAATAATACATTTATACTGGTTTTTAATTTAACTTCTTTACCTTCACTATACCAAGATTTGCTGATTTTTATCTATATTGGGGTTAGTGTGTCACTAATATATTATTTCTTAATTTTAATGCTCTATGTTGTATTATGAGTGATTGTTATGACTGATAAAATTGTGGTTATAATGTCAGTTTATTATTCTGATGCCCCTGATGATTTTAAATTGGCTGTAGATAGTATGTTATCACAATCTGTATATTGTGATATTTTTATTTATAGAGATGGGGCCGTTTCTGAAGAGTTAGATAGGATATTGAAGTTTTTCTTAAATGAAAAAAGGATAAAGATTTTTCCTTCTGAAACTAATAATGGTTTAGCATATGCTTTGAATAGCCTAATTGATGTCGCTGTGTCTAATAATTATGATTTTGTGGCTAGAATGGATAGTGATGATATATCTAGAAATGATAGATTGTACAAGCAAATATCTTATTTTAAAGATAATCAAGATGTGGATATTTGTGGGGGGTTATGTAGAGAGTTTAATTCTGAATATGCGTTAGAAAAAAAACAGGTCCCCATGTTTCATGATGATTTGGTCGATTACAGTATTGCTAGATGTCCTTTTATACATCCTACTGTCATGTTTAGAATTTCCGTATTCAAGAATGGCTATCGTTATCCAGTAAATACAAGTTTTAGCGAGGATATGGCGCTATGGTATAACTTAATACTCAATGGATACAAATTAGGTAATGTAAATGAGATTCTCTTGGACTACAGATTAAATGATAAAACCTTATCTAGAAGGAAAGGGATAAAAAAAGCCTGGAGTGAAGTTGCTCTTAGATTTAATTATATGATTGCCTTGCGTCGATGTTCTATAAAGAATGTTTTTTTTCTATTCTTTAGGTTTTTCTTTCACCTTATGCCTGTAGTATTTACTAAAGTTTTATATAAAAGGATGAGGTAAAATTACTTACCTGTTTAGGTCAATATGTGATGAATATATTAATTACTGGTGTCGCCGGGTTTATTGGATATTATACCGCTAATGTATTATGCCAAGGTGGTCATGATGTAATCGGTTTTGATAATGTAAATGATTACTATGATCAAAATTTAAAGTTTTCGCGGGTTAATAATATACAGAGGAATGAGCAATTTAAATTTATTCATGGTGAACTTCATGATAGTGACTTGTTAAACAAAATTTTTTCTGAAAATAAATTCGATTACGTTATTCACTTAGCAGCCCAGGCTGGAGTCCGTTACTCATTAGAAAATCCATCAGCTTATGCAGACAGCAATCTTGTCGGTTTCCTGAATATTCTGGAATGCTGCCGTCAACATAGAATAAAACATTTGGTCTATGCATCTTCCAGCTCAGTCTATGGGTTGAATGAAAAAACCCCATTCTCGACTAACGATTCTGTAGATCACCCTGTTTCATTGTATGCTGCAACGAAAAAAGCGAATGAATTAATGGCACACTCATATTCGCATCTTTATGGTATTCCCACTACAGGACTTCGTTTCTTTACTGTTTATGGCCCGTGGGGGCGTCCGGATATGGCATTATTTAAATTTACGAAAAAGATATTAAATAATGAGGCCATTGATATCTATAACAACGGCAATCTAAGTCGTGATTTTACTTATATTGATGATATCATTGAAGGTATTATACGTATTCTGGATGTTATTCCAGAACGAAACGAAAACTGGAATGCTGAGTCAGGAAGCCCGGCAAATAGCTCTGCTCCGTATCGTGTTTATAATATTGGCAATGGTAGTCCAGTAAAGCTGATGGATTTTGTCACTGCATTAGAAAATTCACTGGGAATCGAGGCGAAGAAAAACTTTTTACCCATGCAACCAGGAGATGTCTATCAGACCTGGGCAGATACAGATGATCTTTTTGCTGTAACAGGGTATCGGCCTAAAGTTGGTGTAAATGAAGGTGTTGCACGGTTTGTAGAGTGGTATCGAGATTTTTATCAGTGTTAGCCTTTTAATTATTATTAAAAATAGCGTTCATGTTTTGTCAGTTAATTTAACGGTTAAAAAATGAAAATAGCAATTGCAGGTACAGGCTATGTTGGTCTTTCCAACGCCATACTATTGGCGCAACATAATCAGGTTGTGGCATTAGATGTAGTCTCTGAAAAAGTCGATTTATTGAATAATAAACGTTCTCCCATTGTTGATCGTGAAATAGAATGTTTCTTAAGTGAAAAAGAACTGAATTTTTACGCCACACTGGATAAGCAAGAAGCTTATCAAGATGCAGATTTTGTCATTATCGCAACGCCGACCGATTATGATCCTAAGTCTAACTACTTCAACACACAATCCGTCGAATCGGTAATCCGTGATGTTATCGAGATTAATCCAGATGCGATTATGGTAATCAAGTCCACAGTTCCTGTAGGGTTCACCAAATCGGTAAAAGAAAAATACGCCAGTGAAAATATCATTTTTTCTCCCGAATTTCTGCGTGAGGGAAAAGCACTGTATGATAATTTGTATCCTTCAAGAATTGTAGTCGGGGAGTGTTCGGAAAGAGCTAAGCGGTTTGCTAATTTATTATTACAAGGTGCAATTAAGCAAGATGTATCAGTATTATTTACTGATTCAACAGAAGCAGAAGCGATAAAATTGTTTGCTAATACTTATTTGGCTATGCGAGTAGCGTATTTTAATGAACTAGATAGCTATGCTCAGATTCATGGTTTAGATAGCAAACAAATTATTGAAGGTGTTGGATTAGATCCGCGTATTGGCGGCCATTACAATAATCCTTCATTTGGCTATGGTGGTTACTGTTTGCCTAAGGATACTAAACAGTTATTGGCAAACTATGCCAGTGTACCTAATAGCCTCATTTGCGCTATTGTTGAGGCAAATCGCACTCGTAAGGATTTTATTGCTGATTCGATTATTGAGCGCAATCCTAAAGTTGTCGGTGTTTATCGATTAGTGATGAAAGCTGGTTCAGATAATTTCCGTGCTTCCGCCATTCAAGGCGTGATGAAACGTATTAAGGCTAAAGGTATCGAGGTTGTAGTGTATGAACCTGTGCTTGAGGATGATTCGTTCTTTCGGTCTCGTGTTATTCGTGATATGAACGAATTTAAACAAATATCAGATGTGATTATCTCTAATCGTATGACACCTGAACTTTCAGATGTTGTCGAAAAAGTCTATACGCGTGATCTTTTTGGTTCTGATTAATGTTTTAGTTGCGTGGTATCTTTTTTGTAGGAGGCTTTCTGTGTCTGCGGAAAGCTCCACTTTTTCTCTGGGTATGATGATCAGATGAACTATGATCTAATACATTGATTACTATAAAAATGATTTTTGCTAAACTTTCTTCTCAGCTAGATAAACGAATACCCAACCTTTTCATCTTTCCGCAGGCTAATGTTGAAAAAGCAGGTCTGTGTGCTGGAGTGGGATATTGCTCTGTTGCTATTGGTTTCAGTGTCGGTATTTTAGCCATAATAGTTTTTTGCTCCGCAACGCTAAAAATTTCTTCAGAAAATTCATACCAAATCCCCCCTTTATCCCCGCTGTAGTGGTAAATTCCACTTTCTGCCTCTTTCTCAAGCAAGGATGTAATTACCAGAGCCAAGTCCCGGCGGTAACCAGAATTGCATCTTATTTTCTTCTGACAGAACGAGGCCTTCCCATTTACCATAAGTCGGCGATTCTAGTCGTATGTCTACGGCAACATCGAAAACTTCCCGCGTACCACTCGAACTAATTTCCCCTGTGGATTGATTTTCTGGAAATGTAACCCGCGCAATACGCTTTTACCTGAGCGAGAATAATTGTCTTGCACAAATTCAAGATCGATATCTACCATTTTCTGGTAGCGTTTTTTTTCAAATGTTTCAAAAACCTGAGTGCATTACCAAATACAACCTGAGTGCATTACCAAATACTTTCGGCTTAATGATTGTGGTCTTAGAAATTCAAACGCTAATAAGTGACATATCACTTTTCAGCAATTAATTGCAATAAATATTGCCCATAGGGCGTTTTACTCATGCCATTTGCTTCTTCCTCAACTTGCTGGCGGGATATCCAGCCCTTTCGGAAAGCGATTTCTTCCAGACAAGCGACTTTTAGTCCTTGGCGTTTTTCAATCGTATGGATAAATTGTGAAGCGTCAATTAAGCTATCATGTGTGCCGGTGTCCAACCAGGCAAAACCACGACCAAGTAATTCCACATTTAATTTGCCTTGTTCAAGATACATTTGGCTGAGCGTAGTAATTTCCAATTCGCCGCGATGTGATGGCTTGACCTGTTTGGCCATTTCCACCACATTCCTGTCGTAAAAATAAAGCCCGGTTACTGCCCAATTAGATTTTGGTACGAGGGGTTTTTCTTCTATAGAAAGTGCTTTGAAATTGTCATCAAACTCAACCACGCCAAACCGTTCTGGATCGGTGACCTGATAGCCAAAAATAGTGGCACCTTCTTCCTGCGCTGCAACAGCTTCCAGCTTTTTACCAAATCCCTGACCAAAATAAATGTTGTCACCCAACACTAAGGCACAACAATCATTGTTGATGAATTCTTCTCCAATGATAAATGCTTGGGCAAGCCCATCGGGGCTAGGCTGGATTGCATAGCTGAGTTGAATACCAAAGTGGGAACCATCACCTAACAAGCGTTGAAAGGCGGGCATATCTTCGGGGGTGGTAATGAGGAGTATTTCACGAATTCCCGCGAGCATTAAGACGGAAATAGGGTAATAAACCATGGGTTTATCATAAATCGGCAGCAGTTGCTTCGAAATACCGCGAGTAATCGGGTGGAGGCGAGTACCTGTGCCGCCAGCTAACACGATACCTTTCATTATTACACCTTTAAGGTCTTATTAACTGTTGATGTTATCAGGGTGGTAGTATATCCCATCGTATTGAAACTGTCCGTAGGGGATACGGAGCAATGGGAATGCTATGATTAACCAACTCTTTGTAGGATCTGTGCAAAAAATCAATCTCTACGGGGCAAAAAGCAATTTCTCAAAAATTATCAAGCATGTATCAGAAACGGGAGAATCTTATGTTATCGCCCGCAATGGTAAACCCGTGGCTAAGAACGTTCCTCTTACCACTACCGAAAACATTGGTTTCATGAAGGGCCAAGTTTCAGCCCGGATAATTTTGATGAGATGAATAAAGAAGAAATTATCGACATGTTTAATGGGAAATAATGATGGAAATCAGCAAGGACGATACATCAAACGGCACTCTACGATCTTCCCATCCCATAACGATTTGTAGCACGTCATGCAACCAGCTATCTCTACCGGGCAATAAGACCGGTAGAGATAAGGTGAGTGAATTCGATAGGTTCAACGTCGAATTAGATCTTAATTTCTCCTACCGCCTTCAGATTGGTGCTGTTCATCAAATCGCCGGGGAAAACGAACATGTTCATATTAGCCTGCAATTGATGTGTGGCACTTAAGGCGTTCGCATCGTTTGGCATACCCAGTAGTGCTGCATTGATACTGGCGAATGCTTCAATGGCTTGCACTAATTCTGCGTTAATATCAGCGGCATCGTTGCTGGATATTCCATTTTCAATGGCGAGTTTTAATGCTTCGCACAGCGCTTCATCACTTTCTGTCATTGTATTGTCAGGTGTCAGTCCAACGTTATTCATGACAGGAATAGGGTTCTGATCAATAAATTTTACTGCCATGTCTAACAGGTTTTTATTGTGGCTTGCTTTCAGTAGTGGGTGATCGAAATGTAATTGGTATTGGCTCCCTGCATCTTCAAAGCATTGAGCGACAAACTGTGAGCAAACCATCGGCATTTTTCCCGGGTTTTTATGCTGTTGCAGAAACTGCGTCAAGGTTGCGGTTAGCTTCTTCAAAATACGTAAGGTGACTTTCTGAGCAAGTGTTGGCAGTGAGATTTTTTTATACAGCAATAATAATCCTACGATATACAGGCTGGCATTATCATAGGGATCCAGGTTATTTCGGTGCTCTGTCGCCGCATTGATGACTGGCGATAAATTTTGTTGGGTTGTATGCCGGTAGACATAAATGGTACGTCCCTTAAACCGTTTAAGCGCGTCATTAACCGCGACCTGAGGAGGACTCTCTTCAATAATGGTAAGCGGTGTTTTTTGATACAGCATGGCGGCATGGCTAACGGGAGCATTAGTCAGAAAGGTAATGGCCCATGAGATAAAGCTTCCTTCTTCGGGGGAAAAGAGCAGGACATCCCCTTCAGTCAAATCGTTAGGTGAAAATGTTTTCATGAAATCGATCCTTATGGATATTGCGATGGTGTTCCATTCGCTATTGGTATGATTTCTGGTAGAAATTTTATCTTATCGTTCGCACTAGATTCCCGGTGTCACACTCGAACTCGGCTGGAGTGTTGTTCCGGAAATATGTACCGTTCGTTCAGGCACCAGCGGCACGTTGTGATAATCAACCACGGTTCGCCACCATTCCCAGGGCAGTCCGGTGCATTCTTTGGCAAAGATAGAGATATTGGTACAGTTGCCATTGAGTGGAATGACGGTATTGAATGGCGCAGTGCGATCTTTTTGATTATCTCCCCATCCCCGGGCGACAGTTATCGGGTGACCTTGATCGGTATAACCAGTGATTTCATCCCAGGTGACGCGGAATTGGGCGACGTATCCTCCTGTATGTTTGAGTTTTATCTGGCCCGATGAATATTCACTGTAGGTGGTTTCAATATATTCCGCAGTGCTGTTGATTAGCGCAATTTGGTTATTTTTCAGGAAAACGCAGCTATATCCAATCGGATAACCAGGATTTTGATTACTGTAGGTCGCATTTTCAGTAATAACGCGCTTAACGTCGTCGATATTGGTCACGCTAATAAGACCGATATGTTTTGAGGTGCCGCCACCCAGAACAAAGACGGTGAATTGTGCATTCTCCAAAAGTGCTTTATGTTCGGCGGATATTTTCGCACTGTTACCGGAGAGTGCCGCATCTAACGCCGCTTTGACATTGGTATTCGAAGAGCTGGTTTCTATTTTTACGTAGATTGTCCGGCCGTAGGCCACGCTGTTGACTAATAACGGTGGGTTTTTATTGTCGACATTTTGAGAGAGATCTTCCCAGCTCACTTCATCAGCAAACAAGTCTGAGGGGTGTAGGGGGAAGGATGTGGATACGGTATAAAAAATTTGACGGAATGTCGCGATGGCAACAGAGTGTTTGTTTTTTGATGTTGAACTAAAATCAATGTTTAATTTTTTCGCAATACCTTTTATTTCTAGCCCTAGCTGTGTACATAACTGACTTTCATTGAACACCGTTGCGCTGTTGTAATGCATTCTTGCTGCAATTTCATATTTTTGAGCGTATTTCTCATTCCAGCATGTAAGTACCTCATCGAGTTTAGCCGCAACATTATTGCTAGTTGGGTTATCGACGGTAAATAAAGCCTCGCTTCCCATACCGGGGAGATCGACTTTGAATGTCATTGGTTTACGGGCGACCACTAGTGACGTTGGATTGTTTTCTATTAATCTGGCATTGGCGAGTAACAATGCGCCAGGATGTACAATGTCTTTCAATGATTCGATGACAGCAATGTCTGCACCTTCATTATGAATACTTTTTCTTTCACGTTTTACAACAATATATTTACCATTTCCTTCGTTTGTTCCTTCAACTGCTTTGAACGATGATAAACGCTCTCCGGTATAAGCTAAAATTGCTTTTTCATCATAATGGAGCTCAGCTATTTTTTTATCGATGTCTTTCATGATAGCATCCTTATTATTTGTCTGATATATACCCAATAGATTTTGCATTGCTGTGCGCTAATGAGTGGTTGAGGTGTCTGCAACTCGTATTATTTTGGGTACAGTCGTAAAAAGATAACCTGTTTCATTAATCTCTGTTTCTGAATAACGAAAAGATATTGATGCGGGGGTATGCTTTTTACTACTCACAGATTAATAAGAAATAATCTAATGTCCATCACCCCTTTTCTGATTTATTCCTCACCCCCTGGAGTAAATATGAAGAAAGTAATCACCCTCCAATTGGCTTATTATTGTCAATTAGCCATATGAAACACGTTTTTCCTCATTCAAAGAGGGGGCATTTCACCCCGAATGATCATCATATACATGGGAGGTGAGCGGAGATGTGGATGGCGAAGGTTTGCTTACATTACCTACAATTGGCAGTGGTATTGCCAAAAAGAAGAGAGGCAGGTCACATTAGCATGTGATGTTCGTCGCATTTTACCCGGCAGCTTTGCTGCCATGTCTTTACCAATAATCAGTTTTGGTTCTCTTGTTATGGACGAACCGTACCAGAATTGTCCGATGTGTCAGAAAAAGTCTATTCGTGAGATCGCTTTGATCCAGATTAGGTGTAATCTTAGCGTCATGCGTGACGTGACCGGATTGCGTTGCCAGGTGAAACGATCGGCCAGATCGAGACAATTAAATTGAAGAGAGTCAATTCATGACATCATTGAAAGCGATTATCCCTGTCGCAGGTTTAGGGATGAATTTGTTGCCCGTGACGAAAGCAATTCCAAAAGAGATGTTGCCAATAGTCGATCGTCCGGTGATTGAAAAAATTGTTAATGAGTGCGTTCGTGCGGGGATCACTGAAATTGTTCTCGTGACGCATGCGTCTAAAAACGCGATCGAAAACCATTTTGATACCTCTTTTGAGCTGGAATCCTTGCTTGAGGAACGCGCTAAACGTCAGTTGCTGGCTGAAGTCCAGTCAATTTGTCCGAAAGGTGTCACGATCATGAACGTTCGACAGGGGGAAACGCTGGGATTAGGGCATGCGGTGTCCTGCGCGAAGCCGATTATTGGCGATAACCCGTTTGTTGTGGTGTTACCGGACGTGGTTCTGGATGAAAGCACAGCCGATCAAAGCAAAGAGAATCTTGCGTTGTTGATTTCGCGTTTTGAAGAAACCGGACGCAGTCAGGTATTGGTGAAACATCGTCCTTATGAAGTTTTACCGGAATACTCGGTTGTGGAAACGGCAACTCAGTTAGTACAGGCTGGCGATGCTGCGGCGATTACGTCCATGATTGAAAAACCGGAAGCGCCATCTGCGACCGGTTCAGATCTTTCTGCAGTAGGCCGTTATGTTTTAACGGCAGATGCATGGCCGTTGTTGGATAAAGCGGTGCCAGGAGCCTGGGGGCGTATTCAGCTTACCGATGTGATTGCTGATTTACTTCCTACTCAACAGGTTGATGCGGTGCAAATGGCGGGTAAGAATTTTAACTGTGGTCGTAAACTGGGCTATGCGCAGGCTTTTGTTTCTTATGGGTTGCGTAACCCGGAATTCGGCGCGGAATTTAAAGAAAGTATTAAAGCGTTGTTGAAGAAGTAACCGTTGTAGCGAGTTTAAGGAAGGAGACACGACTGGTGTCTCCTTTAGCGTTATTTTATGATGATTGGCTGTTCCAGCTATTCATCGTACCATTCAGCAAAGCTGCCTTCATAAGCGCGGTTATCGCCGCTAATATAGGCAATTTTTGTGTCCGGATGGCCTTTTGCGGTTTCGCCATTCGGGGCGTGAAAGAATTCGTAATTTTTAATTGTTGCCTGCCATTTTGTACCATCAGCAGTGATGTAGTTAATAACCGCGTCTTTATGGCCTTCTGCCTTTTTCCCCTGATGCCAGTGAAAAAAAGCGTTTCCATTATCAATCACTTCTGCAAGCCATAAGTGAGGATCATCCCAGGTCTTATAGGCTATAAATTTACTTGCTGTTTTTACCGCATTATCTGATAGAAGCTGATTGATAAAAACAGGTTTTTTATATTTTACCATTATGTATTTCTCCTCATTTTGTCGTTTAAATTCATGGCGGTAGTGCCATTTTTAAATTCATTGAGTGATTAATTACATATTTTCTGATATTGATATTTAGAATCGATGTTGAATGCCTAAAGAGAGCGTATAGTACTTATTATCTAATCCGTTCCAATCACCGTCGTAGTAATCCGTATATCCACCTTCTCTCCACTCCATTCCACCTTTTGCTTCTTCATAACGACTGTAGGCGGCTTCCGCATAGATTTTAGTTTGTGGATAGATGTAATAACCTGCACTTATGGTCGCAGAGAGATGTTGGGCGTTATTGCCTTTATTTCGGATAGTTAATTTTCTGTCATAGTGTTCATCATTACCTTTTCCTTGGACCCAACGACTAAATTTAACTAATCCACCGAGTTCAATATCCTTATAGCGCCACGAACCGATAAGACCAATATAGGGCATACTATATTTTTGTTGATAACCGAAAATTTTATAATTGTCAGGAAGAGTAAAAATATCATTGCCATTATCGTAGTTAAAATAACCACCGTATCCCGACCAGCTAAATGTGGTTCTCTGGTAACCTAACGTGGCGCCAATCTTGTAATTCGGTTCTTTAATTACCCAGCCAATGATGTTTAGGTCAATTTCGTTAGCATAATTGAGGTCAGTTTTCTCATGGTGACTCCAGTGTGACCAACCCGATTTGCTATTATCCATCCAGTCATAATCATCCATGGTGCCATTGCCAGAAGAAAGCGTTGTCCACCCCCGTAACCCCGCACTGAAACGAGGGAAAATATCATAGCTCACGTCACCTTTTAGAATCACGGCATTATCAATTTTCCAGTCGAGTTCACTGGCCTTTTTCCCTCCGTTATGAGGGTGATAAATTGATTCATGAGACTCCCCCGCTAAAAAACCTAATGCAATACTGCCGGTTAATTTGTCCTGATAAAAATATTGGCGTTTTTCGTCGATATCAGCCATAGCGTATCCACTGATAAGCAATCCACTGGTAAGACTAATAATAATGAGTGGTGTTTTCATTTTTTATCCTTCAGCCACTTTATTGATATGAATTTGTAGCAATAGTTAAATAGATAACAAGAGCGGTTTTTAATTATTGAAAAATTAAACCGCTACCCGGTTCGATATCCACGCGATGGGCATTTTTTTCTGTTACGTTCCTTCCAGACATTCTATTTCCCTTTAGTATTTAGATTATCCAAAAATCGGACTATTCCTATCACCTTTTATCTGATTTAGTGTTCACCCCCCTGAAAAACAGAACGTCGAACTTATGCACAATTACCGATGATATGGTGATGAAATTTGTCGTAAAGCGTGAGGGGGTGAGCAACAAATATCACCCCCTGAAATTTATTTATTCTTTGTTTTTTAATGTTTTTTTCTTCTCTTTAAGCGTGGCTCACCTCCTGAAAAAGGAAAAATGCGGTTTAGTAGGGTGATTCTGATTTTTTATATTTACACCATGTGGACGATCACGGTAAAACGGTGTGGTGTTATCCAATATATTGATATTGATACCTTTCATTCTTTCTGCGATGGCCATCTTATTATGAATAAAATGTTAAATTTTCTTGCGCAGCAGGAAGGTGAAGTGGTGGGGCTCCACCGTGAACTGGTATGTCGTCCGGCGATTAACCCTGAGCACGGTGGTGAAGGTGAGGAAATCAAAGCGCGCTGGATAGAAAACTGGCTTTATCACAATGGGCTATGCCGGGTACAGCGAATGGATGCTCTGGATGTTCAGGCTCATAATAAATTACGCCCGAACCTCGTGGCGCATTACCTCCCATCGGGGTGTAAGCAGACGCTCTGGCTAGTGACTCACATGGATGTTGCTGCGCCGGGGCCATTGGAAAACTGGGTGAGTGATCCTTTCACACTGCGTATTGATGGTGATCGTCTTTATGGTCGGGGAGTGGAGGATAATAATCAGGGCATTGTCTCGGCGTTGTTATTGCTAAAAGCGATAAAACAACTGGCAATTACGCCGCCGATGGGAATTGGTGTGGTGTTTACCAGTGCCGGGATTACGGACTATACCAAAGGAATTGGTCATATTTTGAATAAGTCGCCGAACCTATTTCGTACTGATGATTTGGTGGTTGTGCCGGATTATGGTAATGAGAATGGCAGTATTATTGAAATTGGCGAGAAACGTAATGCCTGGGTGCGTATTGATGTGCGTGGGCGAGAATATCATGCTGGTTTTAGCGAAGGACCAAATTGTTTCGAAGCTGCTGCTCGATTTATTTCCCGCCTGAAACATGTGCGTCGGCGCTATGCTTGCCCTGATCCTTTCTTTTTTCCACCTACGTCAACGATTACACCGACGCATTCGGAAACCAACTGTACTGGCCTGAATCATGTCCCGGCGAATTTTGTGTTTTATTTAGATATTCGCTTAATGCCAAATTGTGCACTAGAACCGGTGATGGATGACCTCCAGCAATTGGCGAAGCTGATTGAAAAACAAGAAAAGGTGGCGTTTGCCTTTGACTATGTTGAAATCACGCCGGATGCGCCGATTACGCCAGGAAATTCTCCTGTCATTCGCCTGCTTTCCGATGCCATAGAAAAAGAGCTTAATGTCACGCCGACATTGGTGGGCGTGGGCGGGGTGACGATGGTGTCGGTGATCCGTTCGTTAGGACTGCCAGTGGCCGTGTGGGGCATTCAACAGTCGAGTAAAAATCAAACCAATGAAAGCATTAGTATCAAAGCTCAACTGGCTCAAACGCGTATCTTTGCCCGAATGCTTTATGCCACATTGTTGAAAGAATATCCTGCCGCTCGTCAGAAACCGTCAGAGGAGGGAAAACGGAAAATTACCCCTGCCGAACAGGTGGTAGCGGGGTTGGTGGGTGTTGGCATGAATAACGAACAGATCGGTGAACAGCTTAATCTGAGTGTGAATACGATACGGTCACATTTGAAGAACTTATACCGTAAAACGGGGGCTCGTAACCGACGCGAATTGCAACGGCTGTTTATTTTGAAATAACGGTTTATTTTGAAATAATCGAAGGTTCTTGCATGGCCTATAAACGTTATTACATTGTCGGTAAACGTTATCACGTTGCCGGTATAGCAACGGATGTGATGCAGTAAAACGACGGATTTCGACTATCAAACCAATCACTACCCACTCACGCAAAGCTGAGTTACCATGTTGGCCTGTTTTTAATTGCTTGTGGGATTGGCATTCGCGCGTTTGCAGCCACAGGCAGGTTATCCTTCAGACAGGAGTTGCTTTAATGTCCAAACAGCAAATTGGCGTTGTTGGTATGGCGGTGATGGGGCGCAATCTGGCGCTGAATATTGAAAGCCGCGGCTATACTGTTTCCATTTTTAACCGCTCTTCAGATAAAACTGACGAAGTGATTGCAGAAAATCCAGGCAAAAAACTGGTGCCGTATTATACCGTTGAAGAGTTTGTTGAATCCCTGGAAAAACCTCGTCGTATTTTGTTGATGGTTAAGGCCGGAGAAGCGACTGATAAAACCATCGAATCGCTGAAACCGTATCTGGAAAAAGGCGATATCCTTATTGATGGCGGTAATACTTTCTATAAAGACACGATTCGCCGTAACCGCGAACTGTCTGCCGAAGGTTTCAACTTCATCGGCACAGGGGTGTCTGGTGGTGAAGAAGGGGCACTGAAGGGGCCATCCATTATGCCGGGTGGACAGAAGGCGGCCTATGAACTGGTTGCGCCGATCCTGGAGAAAATTGCTGCCCGCGCAGACGGCGAAGCCTGTGTGACTTATATTGGCGCAGATGGCGCAGGTCACTATGTGAAAATGGTTCACAACGGCATCGAATACGGTGATATGCAGTTAATTGCCGAAGCCTATGCATTGCTGAAGCAGGCGTTAAACTTGAGTAATGACGAACTGGCCGCGACGTTCTCCGAATGGAATAAAGGGGAACTGAGTAGCTATTTGGTCGAAATCACCGCAGATATCTTCACCAAAAAAGACGAAGATGGAAAATATCTGGTGGATGTCATTCTGGATGAAGCGGCGAATAAAGGTACCGGCAAGTGGACCAGCCAGAGTTCTTTGGATCTGGGAGAACCACTATCCTTGATCACAGAGTCTGTTTTCGCTCGTTACCTGTCTTCTCTGAAAGTTCAACGTGTTGCGGCATCTAAAGTATTAACAGGCCCGACGGCGACTCCGTTCAAGGGTGATAAAGCCGAATTCATCGAAAAGGTGCGCCGTGCGCTTTATCTGGGGAAAATCGTTTCCTATGCGCAAGGTTTCTCTCAGCTAAAAGCCGCATCAGAAGAAAACAACTGGGATCTCAACTACGGGGAAATCGCCAAGATTTTCCGTGCTGGCTGCATTATTCGTGCACAATTCTTGCAGAAAATTACGGACGCTTACGAGCAGAAAGCCGATATTGCTAATCTGTTGTTAGCGCCTTACTTCAAGAAAGCGGCCGATGAGTATCAACAAGCGTTGCGTGATGTCGTGTCTTACGCGGTTCAGCAAGGTATTCCTACGCCAACGTTTTCTGCTGCTATCGCTTACTATGATAGCTATCGTTCCGCGGTGTTACCGGCTAACCTGATTCAGGCTCAGCGTGACTACTTTGGAGCACATACCTATAAACGTACTGATAAAGAAGGTGTATTCCATACGGAATGGCTGGAATAACGTATTGTCTTCTCTATTTCTTCCCGGCGTTGTCCTCTCGCAGGCATGACGTTGGGGGAAATTGATAGGGCGAATAAAAACGCCAGATTAGGAAATATCTGGCGTTTTTGTTAGAAATGCGATTTGTGATCTTATCATTCAGATTTTTATCGTATTCTTCCCGCTATTTTTGTCAATTTACTTAAGTAAAAGCCTTTTTTTACCGATAACTCCGTTTTCTATTGTGTCAAAATCTTGCTATTTTTAACGGTGTTGCAAAAATTGATCTGGAGCCGATGGCTTCGGTTCTTTATTTGAGGTGGTTTTTACTGCCATGCACCTGTAACGCATAACTGGGAGGATCCCAGTTTCGGGTAGGCTAAGGGTAAAATAGGCTTTTGCCTGATAGCGGTCTGTCCGATAATGAAGGACGGGGTATGGTCCAACGGGCGGTATCCCACCCTGAAGTACTTCATGTTTAAAAAAGGAAATCGTAATGAAGAAAACGTTAATCACGCTGGCTGCTGTTCTGGCCATGTCGTCAAACGCGTTTGCTGTTGATGGTGTTTCCAGCGCGACTGCGGCAGGAACCTCAACCACCACGACCACCAGTGCTGCTGCTGCGGGTGCTGCTGGCGCTGGCGGTGCCGGTTTTGCAGCTGGAACAACTGGGTTGATTGCTGTAGGTGTTGCTGCTGCAGTCGCTGTGGGTGTTGCCGTTGCTGTTGCTAACGATGATGACAGCAGCACTGGTACCACGACGCAGTCTGCCCGTTAATATCGTCTTAACTACAAGGCCACTTCGGTGGCCTTTCTTTTTCCGGGTCAAGCTGTTCAGCGGGAATTTCATTTAATGACCAACATAAAACGACTGACCAAAATAACACAAATGGCAAAAATGAAGATGCTGATTGCCATCCCTCTTGCCTCCCTTCTTTTGGCGGGTTGTTCGCAAAAAATGGATGCGGTAGGTAAAACGTTCAAATTGGCTTTTTTCGGGCAAGATGACACTCACGTTACTGCCAAACGCGTTGCTGATACCCCCTATGCTTCTGCTTATTTGAAAGTTGGCCAGGCACCGCAGGCGTTTGTTGTGCTGGCATTTGCCGAGCACGATCAACAGAAGTGGATTGCCGCAGATAAAAATATGGTGGTGATGCAGCACGGTAGATTAGTGAAAACCCAAGGATTTGGTGAAGATGTTACGTATGTCAGCCATCTTGATCAGGATCCGCTGGCATTGGGATTGTTGAAGTCGTCTACACCGACCACGTGGCAACGTCGCGTTGAGTGGTCGCAGGTCTTCCGGGGCGGTCATGAGATCACGTCAGTATTTCATTCACGTGGCAAAGAAAGCGTCATCATATTAGATAAACCACGTGAGCTGGTCCGTTTTGATGAGCAGGTGACGGTACCCGCGTTAAACGAAAATTACACCAATAGCTATTGGATTGAACCATCTAATGGACAGGTTGTGCAAAGTTATCAGTATATGGGGCCAGGTATGGCATTGGTGAAATTCACTGTATTAAAACCATACGTACAATAAGGGGCTTAAATGTTGGCACTCACTCGTATGGCTACCCTGTTGCTGCTGGTTTCTGGCGCGGCGACGGCTGCCCAGTTAACCGTCAAGGATCCGCAGCAGACTCTGGCGGTAGTAAAGTTGGATGACGGTACGCGCCTCGAAAAATTTTATGAGCAGGTCAATTTTCCTTCTCGTGTAAACTGGCGGGTAGCTTTGATTTCAGATTTTGCCACAACGCAAAAGGTATATGAGCAAGGTGATACCCTAAGAGCAAAGTTGGCTGAATTGGAAACGCGCTGGCGTAATTCTGGCGATGGCGACTTGGCAATATCGGCTTGGTTACTGCGTAAAACGCTAGAGCCGATCAACGTAGCGGGACGGATTTATACCGACCTCGATCCCGATCGCGTCCGGGTGAACCTACAGGATAATCGTCCTCTGGTTGGGGAATACGCACTTTATGTGCCGTTACATACGAATAGTTTTTCACTGATTGGCTTGGTGAATACGTCAGCCGATGTCGGTGAGCTGGAAACATCCGGGAATATTGCACTTCAATCTGGGTGGTCAATTGAACGATATGTCGCCGGGCGGAGATTGCTGGCAGGGGCGGATAATAGCGCCGGCTATTTAATTAGCGGTGATGGCTCATGGCGGAAAGTGCCGCTGGCACTGTGGAATCGCCAGCACATTGAACCTGCTGCTGGTGAAACGCTGTTCATTGGTTTTGATGCGTCAACGTTGCCGAATGATATGGCTTCGCTGAACGATCAGCTTGCCGACTATCTTGCTAACCGGATCCCTTTCTAATGACAAAAAACAGAAACGTTAAATTAAACTGTCTGTCGTTGGCAATTGGCAGCCTGTTGAGTGCGCAGGCGTTGGCCGCCGATAAGACAAACGATGGTGTGACTAACCTGAATACCCGCTATCAACCGGCTGGGGTCTCGCAGTCTGACTTTGGTGGCACCGGCTTATTGCAAATGCCGACCGCGCGGATGGCAGAAACCGGGGAGTTCAGTGTGAACTACCGTGATAACGAGGAATATCGTCGTTATTCCGTGTCATTGCAGCTGTTCGACTGGTTGGAAACCACCGTGCGCTATACGGATATCCGTACTCGTCTGTATAGTAATGATCCTAGTTTCAGTGGTGACCAGACTTATAAAGACAAAGCTTTTGATTTGAAAGCCAGGCTATGGCAGGAAAGTTACTGGTTGCCGGATGTCTCGCTTGGATTCCGTGATATTGCCGGGACAGGGTTATTCGATAGTGAATATTTGGTTGCCAGCAAGCGGATGGGGCCGTTTGATTTCACTCTCGGTATGGGGTGGGGCAATATGGCAGAAAGCGGCAATATCAAAAACCCAGCCTGTTCATTTAAAGAGAGTTTTTGTAACCGAACTGACTCTTATAAAAGTGGTGGCGGGCAGTTTGAAGTGAAAAATTTTTTCCACGGCCCAGCGGCTCTATTCGCTGGTATCGAATATCAAACGCCGTGGGATCCGCTTCGCTTCAAGCTGGAATATGACTCGAACGATTACAGCCGGGAAGCGGCCGATCGTAGGCGTAGTGAGAAAATTAAACAGGACTCGCCCTTCAACATCGGTGCGGTTTACCGTATAGGGGATGTGCTGGATACCACGCTTTCCTGGCAGCGTGGCAACACGTTGATGTGGGGTTTTACCCTGCGTACTAACTTTGACAGCCTGAAACCCGCGCATCTTGACGACGCCCCGCCGGTTTATGCGCCGGTACGCGATGGTAAAAATACCAACTGGCAGCAAATCGCAAAAGAACTGGATGATAAAGCGGGTTTCAGTGAAGCGGATATCTATGCCGATCAACATCAGGTGACGATCGTCGCCCAGCAGGATAAATACCGTGATAATGATGAAGCGTCTTTGCGAGCCGCTACGGTGCTGGCAAACCATGTTCAGGAAAACGTTGGCGAATACCATATCGTACAGCGTAGCCAGCGTATGCCGATTGCCAGTACGCAAGTCGATGCCAGAGCGTTTCATCAGGTTCAGCAGGCTGCCACTCCGTTAGGGCAGGTTGAACCGGAAACGCACCGTGCAGAACCGATATCGGAGGTTCGCGGTCAGCAGGTATTACAAACTGAACCGAAGCGTTTCTCCTATTCATTGGATCCTGCGTTGACCCAATCGATAGGTGGGCCGGAATCGTTCTATATGTATCAGGTTGCCTTGAAAGGGAATGTCGATTATCAATTTACGGATCATTGGTCAATCGGTGCAACGGCCTCGCTGAACGTGTTGGATAACTACGATAAATTCAACTACAAAACCCCTCCTCAGGACGGTGCCGCACTGCCGCGTGTCAGAACCTGGATCAGAGAATATGTTACGTCTTCAGACCTGTTGCTGACCAACTTGCAGTTAACCCGAATGGATAATCCATCGCGAGATTGGTACACGCAAGTCTATGGCGGTTATCTGGAAATGATGTATGCCGGCGTTGGTTCGGAAGTATTGTACCGGCCTTATGGTAAAAGCTGGGCGCTGGGAATGGATGTCAATTACGTGAAACAGCGTGATTGGAACGACATCATGAAGATGGCCGATTATGACGTGGTGACAGGGCATCTGACGGCGTATTGGGAACTGCCTTATGTGGAAGGCGCGGTAGCTAAAGTCAGCGTCGGACGCTATTTGGCTGGGGATAAAGGCGTCACGATCGACCTGTCCCGTCGCTTTGATAGCGGTATCATTGCTGGCGCATTTGCAACGAAAACGGATGTCAGCTCAAGTGAATACGGGGAAGGTAGCTTTACTAAAGGCTTCTATATCTCTGTACCGTTTGATTTACTGTTCACTGAACCGACGGTGAAACGTGGTTCTGTTGGATGGGTGCCATTGACTCGTGATGGTGGCCAAACGCTGCAACGTCGTAATCCACTGTATAGCGTCACGGATAGGTAATTCATGATATTTAATATCTGATGTCATGATTCGGCTCTTCATCTTGCCATTTTGCGGGGATGAAGAGTCTTTTAATCGAATGCGGTTGGGCATTTTATTTTTCATTTAACATTAAAATCAAAAAAATAACATTGTTGTCATAATTCAGTTTCGTTATGTCACAAAATAAATTAAACATCTATACCCAAAATAATTCGAGTTGCATGAAGGCGGCAAGTGAGGGAGTCCCGATGAGCTTACTTGAGTATGTGATTCGGGTGAGTGAGCGCAGCCAACGCACAAGCAACTTGAAGTATGACGGGTATATCATCAGGAATCACACTTTAGCCTCCATAGTACGATATTGTTTTTGCCAAACTTTTTTTGACAAATGCTTCTTTTGAAAAATGATTGTTTTGACAAATTGTTGTTTTCACAAATTGTTGCTTTGGCAATGAGTGAGTTAATAGCATGAAGGTTGCCAGGTCTGCCTCCCCTCCGTTGTTTTCGACGATAGATGGGCGTCGTTCGGGGTTGCGTTTTTCCAGACGAGTTTATGTGCCAAGGATTATCGGCACGCTGTTGTGCGTCTTATTTATTGCCTCGGTGTTAATCACCAAATCACCACCCGTCTGGGTCTGGTGCCTTCTGATTTTAAATGCGTTTCTGTGGCCGCATCTTGCGTATTATCTGTCAAGAACCGCCCGCGATCCCATGAAGTGCGAGAAACTCAGTTTGTTGGTGGATGTGTGTTTTGGTGGCGTATGGATGGGGGCGATGGGGATGAATATGTTGCCCAGTGCACTCATTGTCTCGATGGTGGGGATGAATAGCATCGCCGGTGGTGGAATAAAATTATTCACTCAGGGTATCGTATTTCAGTTTGTCAGTTGCTTCATGGTAATGCTGCTTTTTTCTATCCCTGTCGATATTGTGACAACGCCCAGTCAAATGTATGCCTGTTTGCCTATGCTTTTGATTTATCCTGTGTTGCTGGGCTATGTGACGTATAATACGGCAATAAAATTAGCCGAACATAAGCGCGAGTTGATGGAAGTCAGTATTCATGACGGAATGACCAATTTATTCAACCGTCATTATTGGGAGCACCTGTTGAGTAACGGGTTTGAGCTTTGCCAACGCTATCAGCGAACCGCGACGCTCGTACTGATCGATATCGATCATTTCAAAGCATTTAACGATAATTACGGTCATCACGTTGGCGATCAGGCTATTTTATTGCTGGCGAATGTGCTTAAGCATGAATTTCGTGAAACAGATATTATCGGGCGTTTTGGTGGGGATGAGTTTGCCGTTATTTTACCTGAAACGCGTGTTGCCGATGCGTTGGATAGGGTTAACCGCATTCGTCACAGTCTGGCGTTAAAATCATTAGATAGAACACCGCCGCTCCCGGTTTTTATTAGCGTGGGGATTGCTGAGTTTAAGTCTGAGATGGGGCAATATATTGACTGGTTAACGGCGGCGGATATGGCGTTGTATCGGGCAAAAAATCAAGGTCGGCGCTGTACAGAAGTCGCTTGACGTACCATTAACGTACGCCGCCGGTAATCATTGGTAAGAGATAGTAGTTGGGGTAATGATGAAAAATGCCACGCTGCTGTAGTACCCAAATAAGTTTTTCCACATCGTGTTTACGCCTGTCGAGTAATAAGCCCACCACGCTGCCGCTATGTGCGACATTCAAACCATAGACTCCCTCGTCTTCAACGATGGTGAGTAACTCATTGAAGGCCACCTTGTTTAACGTTTGCTGACTAGCGATAGCGCTCAACGTACAGGCTTCACCCAGTTTGACATGGTTGTCTTCATTGGCCGCAGTACAAAACAGCCTCCAGGCTTTCTTCAACACGTCGGCATTATTCAAGAGCGATGACTGGCGATCGAGACGGTGATAATCGGCGGTATTCAGCGTATGCGGGCTTTCCAATAGCAGGATATCTATTGACGGTTGCCAGTTACAGGCGATTTGTGTCTTGGCGGTTTGATGATCGAACAGCGTTAATTGGTGAAATAGCGTGCTATCTGTTGGTTCCAAGTGAACGCATAGCCTAGCCAGTGTTGCTTCATCCAGTGAGGTACCGAAATGGCGAGCGGTTGCCTGTGCGGTGGCGGCAATATCGGCAGTGCTGCTTGCCATACCTTTGGCGATGGGGATGGTAGAGATGTATTCGATACGTAAGGCATCTTGACTGTCGATAGGCAAGTCCAGGTAAGCAATGACGCTATTTAGCATCTGCCGCATCCGGGGACGCTCGTTAACCATCGGCGTGCCATCCGTAACGGATACGTGGCTGAACCAATTTACCGGGCAGGAAATCAGTTTTTCTCCACCAAGAATCCATCCTTGAATTAACTCACCACAGGACGCCGGACAGTAAGCGTCAGCCATGGCTGAATACCTGCTGGAGTGCTGTAACCAAACGTTGGTTATCTGCGGTACTTTTGATCGCGACCCGATAATGATTGGCTGTCAGGCCGGGGTAGTTAGCGCAAGAACGAATTAATAGCCGATGTTGCAATAACGCAGATTGAAGATTGATATCCGAGCGCAGGCAGTGCAGAAAAATATAGTTGGCTGTTGGCCGCCAGACCTGTAGCTCGGGCATGGCGTTCAATGCCTGATAAAGCCACTGTTGCGCCTCCGCCAGCCAGCGGTGGGTTGCCGTAATGTAAGGGACGTCACTCAGTATGATTTCGCCAGCCAATGCAGCAAACGCGTTGATGGTCCACGGTTCTCGCGTCTGTTTCATCGTCTGGATCGCCGTTGTATCGGCGCTGAGCAGGTAGCCTAGCCGTAAACCGGGGATCGCAAAAAATTTGGTCAGAGATCGCAGAATATATAAATGAGGCGAGTGATTAAGCTGTGGAGCCAGACCCGGTTCGCCCAGCAGGAAATCAATAAACGCTTCATCAACGATCAGCGCGGTATTCCGTTGATGACAACGTTCTACCAGCGCCTGTAAGAGCGATTGTTCCGGCATCAGGCCGGTAGGATTATTCGGGGTAGCAATAAACAGGCAGTCGTAGTGAGTGTTGTCCAGTGCTGTTAGCAAGCGCTCGTCTGGTTGGAACCCGTCCTCTGGTGACAGAACATAATCATCAATGGTGCAGCCGATGCGTACCAGTGCCCGCCGATATTCAGCAAAACCGGGTGTTAACAGCAATGCTCGGCGAGGCTGGAGATACTGAACCACCGCATAAATCAGTTCTGTTGCCCCATTGCCAGCCATTATTTGGTTGGGTTCACAGTTATGAGCATGCGCGAGAGCCGCATGAAGTGCTCGATATGTCACATCCGGATAGCATTCTGCACGTTCGAGTTGGGTGACGATTGCGGTTTTCAAGGAGGCTGGCATGCCCAGAGGATTAATATTGGCGCTGAAGTCGATAATGTCGTTGGCATCGATACCTACTTTCAGCGCCATTTCCAGCACATTGCCGCCATGTTCGCTCATGATATTTTATTGAGATCCCAGATGTTAATGGGGGTCAGCATAGCATAAGCAAAGAAATGGTCGCCATGTCCTGGATTGAGCGGCGTGGTTTTTACTCAGTGAAACTGGCTTTTAGTGAGGCCATATCGATAACAAACCGATAGTGCACGTCACTTTTTAGCATCCGCTCATAGGCCGTGTTGATATCCTGCATGTCGATCATCTCAACATCGCAACTGATACCATGTTCAGCGCAAAAATCCAGCATTTCCTGAGTCTCTTCAATACCACCGATCAGTGAACCTGCAATAGATTTACGGCCCATCACCAGCGGAGCGCTATGCACCGTCGGTTCAATCGGTTCGATCAGACCAACAAGAATCAGCGTGCCATCGCGTTTCAATGTGGTCAGATAGGGATTGAGATCGTGCTGAGTCGGAACGGTATCCAGGATAATATCGAAATGATTCGTCACTGCCGTCATTTGTGCTGGATCGGTAGATATGACCACATGATCGGCTCCCAGTCTGCGGGCTTCCTGTTCTTTGCCCGGTGAACGGGTAAAGAGCGTGACATTCGCGCCCATCGCCTTGGCAAATTTCAATCCCATATGTCCAAGCCCACCCAATCCGACAACCGCAACCGTGTCGCCAGGGCCAACATTCCAGTGTTTTAGTGGGGAATAGGTAGTAATACCCGCACACAGTAACGGCGCGGCAGATTTCATATCCAGCTTGTCTGAGAGGCTTAGCACAAATTTATCGGAGGAAATGATGCGCTCAGAGTAACCGCCAAAGGTGGTCAGACCATCATGCCGGTCAACCGAGCCATAGGTCAGGGTCATGCCTTCTTCACAATACTGCTCTAATCCTTCTTCACAGGCGTCACAGTGTTGACATGAATCCACCATACAACCGACACCAACCCAGTCACCCGTTTTAAAACGCTTGACCGCGCTACCGACGCTAACGACTTTCCCGATGATTTCATGCCCCGGCACAATTGGATAAAGGCTGTTCTTCCATTCGTTACGAGCCATATGAATATCGGAATGGCAGACACCGCAATAAATAATATCGATAACTACATCGTCTTCCCGCGGATCCCGGCGAATAAACTGATGGGGAACCAGCGGACTGGTTGAATCAAGAGCAGCAAAGCCACGTATATTTTGCATTGCGATTTTCCTCTTCATTTTATGCACAACATCAAAAGATCGACGTCAAAATTCAGTATGATGCAGTTTAACAGCTCTGCTTTAATGATTTATGGCTAAATTAGCGAGTGTAAATAAAGCACAGAACGAATAAATACAGACTGTTGTCAGGTTTGAATTGAGTACGACGCAATTCAGTATGTTGTCATGATGCATGATAACTGGGAAGGGGGTGCCAATCCCCCGCAGCCCCCGCTGCTGTGATGCTGACGAACCCGTGAAGCCACTGATCGAAAAGATTGGGAAGGGACGGGCGAGAGTGATGCTAAGCCAGAAGACCGACCTGACAATAATAAACACAACTCCTTCGGTGGGAAGCGGTTGTCATTGGATATGTACAGCGGCAATGCCGTTGTAGCGTAGCTTATGGCATAACGTCCCGACCGATGATGTCGGGATTTTTTTATGCCGTGTGTGCAGGAACACGATAATCATGCCTCTGCAGGGCAGGGACGACACAACGCCGCGTTTGTTATTGCTGGCACCAGCAGCGGTTGCGGCAAAACCACGCTTACCCTTGGGCTTTTGCGAGCACTCATGCGGCGCGGGTTAAATGTTCAACCCTTTAAGGTTGGACCGGACTATCTCGATACGAGTTGGCACAGCGCGATATGCGGCGTGACATCACGCAATCTTGACGCCTTTATGCTTCCCACGGCAACACTTAACGGCCTGTATAAACAGCGGATGCGTCATGCGGATGTAGCGGTTATCGAAGGTGTCATGGGGTTGTTTGATGGTTATGGTACGGACCCGAACTATTGCAGTACGGCAGCGATGGCAAAACAGCTTGGTTGCCCGGTCGTGCTGCTGGTGGATGGTAAAGCGATATCGACATCAATTGCGGCAACGGTAATGGGTTTTCGCCAGTTTGATCCTCATCTGACCATTGCGGGTGTGATCGTCAACCGGGTGAATTCGGCTGAGCATTATGAGTTGTTGCGCCATGCCATTGAGCATTATTGCGGCATCCCGGTACTGGGTCGCTTACCCGTCATGGATGACATTGCATTGCCATCCCGTCATCTTGGGTTGATCCCCGCCAGAGAACACCTTCAGCAAACGCCATCGCATCAGGTTTCGGAACAAGAGAAACCCCAAACCGGTGATGATGCGCGTTGGCAAAAACTGGCGCAGCAAATAGAAGAAACCATTGATGTTGATCGCTTACTGCGTTTATGCAGTGGTGTTTGCCTGCCGGAGGGGGAGATGCCAACGCTGTTTACGCCAGCATTGGCCGAAGGGCTGACGCTGGCTTTGGCGGAGGACGATGCTTTCAACTTTTACTATCAGGACAACCTCGATTTGCTGGAGCAGGCCGGTGTGCGTCTCCAGCGTTTCAGTCCGATTCATGACCGCCGTCTTCCTGATAGCCAGATGATTTATCTTGGCGGTGGATATCCCGAAATTTACGCTGAGTCCCTCGCCGCGAATACGTCGATGCACCGTGCTTTGCAAGCCGCTCACCAGCGAAATGTACCGATCTATGCGGAGTGCGGTGGACTGATGTATTTAGGTGAAGGTCTGACAGACGCCAGCGGGCAGCGGCATCGTATGAGCGCGGTGTTGCCCGGAGAGAGTCGGATGGGGAAACGACTGACACGTTTTGGCTATTGTGACGCTCAGGCCATGACGGACACGCTATTAGCCGCGCGCGGCGAGATATTGCGAGGCCATGAATTTCACTATTCCGATTTTTCCACTTCACTGCTTCCTGGTTTTAATTGCACGAAATCTCGTGATGGTTCGGTTATCAAACAGTGGCAGGGGGGATATCAGCTTCGACAGACCTGTGCCAGTTACCTTCATGTGCATTTTGCCCAGCGTTCGGGTTTGCTCGACCGTTGGTTTAGCGCCGCCAGGTGTGTAGATGAGAGGTTCATCCCGTGATCCTGTCCGCCTGGTTTGTCGCCTTTTTACTGGATTATTGGCTTGGCGATCCACCGCATTGGCCGCATCCGGTGCGCTGGATCGGCAACCTCATCTCATGGTTGCAAAACCGAATTCGTCTCTGTTGCCATCATGAGCGCTCGTTACGATGGGGAGGGGCGTTGTTGTGGCTGGTGGTAGTGGGTCTGACCTGGCTGCTGAGTTGGGGTGTGATTGCGTTGACGACCCACATTCATCCGTGGCTAGGGTGGCTGGTGGAAGTCTGGATGATTTATACCGTGCTAGCGGGTCGTTGCCTGAGTGATGCGGCGATGGCGGTTCACCAGGCGCTACAACATGGTTCATTAGACGACAGTCGTCGTCAGCTTTCGTGGATTGTTGGTCGCGATACTTCCCGGCTTGAAAAACCACAAATTACCCGTGCCGTGGTGGAAACGGTGGCGGAAAATAGCGTGGACGGCGTCATTGCTCCGCTGTTTTTTTTGCTGCTTGGTGGCCCGCCGTTGGCGATGGCTTACAAAGCAGTGAATACGCTGGATTCGATGGTGGGTTACAAGAACCTGAAATATCGTGCCATCGGCTATGTATCCGCTCGGATGGATGATGTGGCGAATCTTATCCCTGCACGACTGAGCTGGCTTTTATTAAGTACGGCAGCATGGCTGTTGAAAGCGGATTATCGGCAGGCGTTGCGCATCGGTTGGCGTGACCGCTATCAGCATGCCAGTCCAAACTGTGGCTGGTCAGAAGCAACAGTCGCGGGGGCGCTAGGCGTACGTCTTGGTGGTCCGAATGATTATTTTGGTGAGCGGGTAGAAAAACCGTGGCTTGGTGATGATTGTCGGGAAATCGCGTTAAGCGATATCCCCCGTAGTATTCAGTTGATGATGGTGGCTTCACTTTTGGCACTGTTGCTGTTTGCACTGATATCGCTGCTGCTGTCTGCCGTTGTTATCGCATAGCGTGCCTGGTTTTATAACGTAAGGAAAATGAATGAACTATCTCCAGCAACCACAGCAAATTGAGCAACGCAGCTTTGAGATTATCAGCGATATTATCGCCAGTGATTACCCGAATTACCGCTTTGCCGATCGCGATCGGGAAGCGGTGATTAAGCGCGTTATCCACACGACGGCGGATTTTGACTGGCTGGATGTGCTGTGGTTTTCTGATGACGTTCTGGCGCGGATTACCGATGGATTACGAGCAGGTTGCATCATTTATACCGACACCACGATGGCGCTATCGGGCATTAATAAAACGCAGCTGGCTCAACTGGGGAGTGAATGCCGTTGTTTTATCAGCGATCCTCGCGTAGTCGAACGAGCCAGGGAAGAAAATATTACACGTTCAATGGCGGCAGTGGATATTGCGTTACAGGAAGACGGTAAAAAGCTGTTTGTATTTGGTAACGCGCCTACTGCACTGTTTCGGCTCCTTGAACGCTCACAGGGTGGACAGACACCGCCGTTGGCGGTCATCGGCGTTCCCGTTGGTTTTGTCGGCGCCGCCGAGTCAAAAGAGGCGTTAATTCAAAGCGATTTTCCCTGTATCGCGGCAAAAGGACGCAAAGGTGGCAGCAATGTTGCTGCCGCCATCGTGAACGCCATTCTATATCGAATGCGGGAGTCGCGGTGAGCCTCGATACGCAGATGGATACCGTCTGGCATAACGGAAAACAATACCGTAAGGGCTATACCACGGGGTCGTGCGCGACGGCAGCCGCGAAAGTCGCTGCACTGATGATACTGCGTCAGCAGGTGATTGATCAGGTGTCGATTGTCACACCGTCAGGCGTCACATTGTATCTCAACGTAGAACAACCGCTGATCGAAGGACAGCAAGCGACGGCGGCAATTCGTAAAGATGGCGGAGATGATGTAGACGCCACACACGGTATGTTGATTTTTGCTCGCGTCACGCTCTGTGACCACGGTGAGATTCACATCACGGGGGGTGAGGGCGTCGGCAGAGTGACGCGAAAAGGGATTGGTTTACCTATCGGTCATGCAGCAATTAACCGCACGCCGCTACACACCATTGAAGCCGCAGTCCGTGAGGTTATCGGGCCGGCACGCGGTGCAAATATCACGATTTTCGCGCCTGAGGGCGAAGCGCGAGCCAAAAAAACCTATAACGGACGACTAGGGATACTCGGTGGTATTTCCATCATTGGCACAACCGGCATTGTGACGCCGATGTCGGAAGAGAGCTGGAAACGCTCGCTGGCGCTTGAGCTAGAGATGAAGCGGGCTGCTGGGCAAGATAAGGTGATTCTGGTTCCTGGCAACCACGGAGAACGTTTTGTGCGTGAACAACTGGGATTGGACAGTCAACTGGTTGTCACCATGAGCAATTTCGTCGGCTACATGTTGCAGGAAACGGTGCGACTCCAGTTCCGGCATGTCGTACTGATTGGTCATCCCGGCAAGTTGGTCAAAGTAGCCGCCGGGATTTTTCACACCCACAGCCATATCGCAGATGGTCGAATGGAAACCCTGATCGCCAATCTGGCGCTACTCGGTGCGCCGCATGATTTACTGCTGGCGGTGAATCAGTGTGATACCACCGAGGCTGCGATGGAATTGATCGCTGAACAGGGCTTTCAACGGGTCTATGAACGCATTGCCCAACGCATTTGCGAACGTATTAACGACATGTGGCGCTTTTCTGACGAGGCTCCTCGCGTCGATGCAATCATGTTTGCGTTTGATAACCAGGTTATTGGGGCTAATCGCCCGGTGAGCGAGATCGTGGAGGCATTGCGATGATTACGGTTGTCGGCATCGGGCCGGGGACATTTATGCACATGACGCCAGAAGCTCAGCATTGTATCGCCATGGCCGACATTCTGGTCGGTGGTGCTCGGCATCTTGCGCTATTTCCTGATTTCCATGGCACAACCCGCAAGTTGGATGCCGATCTTGCCGGATTGGTTTCCTGGCTTGCCGGACAATGTCAGCAGAATGTCGTGGTACTGGCATCGGGCGATCCTCTGTTATTCGGTATTGGTAAATTGCTCTCTGCTCATTTCGGTTCTGAATGGCTACGAATTATTCCCGGCATCAGCGCCATTCAGTATCTGTGTGCCCGTCTTGCACTGGATATGAACGATATCTACCTCACCAGCAGCCACGGGCGTGAACCGGATTTTGACTGGATCTTGCAACATGACAAAGTGGGCATGGTTACGGATGGGCGTATTGGACCACGCGCGATCGCTGACGCTATTTTGCAACGCCAACTCACCCGAACGCTGATTATCGGTGAAAATTTGTCCTTGCCGAATGAACGATTCTACCGTCTTCAACCAGATAACGTCGCGCAGCACTATGACATGAATGTGGTGGTAATTCTCAATGAGAGATGATGAGTTTTTACGTGGTCAACGCGTACCCATGACCAAAGAACCAGTACGCTTGCTGGCGCTGGAAAGGTTAGCGCTGAACGGGGCGCAGCACATGATTGACGTTGGCGCAGGAACGGGGAGCGTCGCGCTGGAGGCGGCATTACGTTTCCCCTCGCTACGGGTTACGGCCATCGAGCGTAATCCGGCAGCACTCTCGCTGATCGCGGAGAACTGCCAGCGTCTGGCGTGTCGTAACATCGATATCATTGCGGGAGAAGCGCCGTTAGCGCTGACGGGAACCGCGGACGCTATTTTTATTGGCGGAAGCGGTGGGCAACTGACTGCGCTTATTGATTGGGCGTTGGCACGACTGGTGCCCGGTGGTCGTTTGGTACTGACGTTTATTTTGCTGGATAACCTGCAAATTGCACTGTCGTACCTGCAATCACGGCATGTTGCGTTGTTGGAGTGCTCGCAATTACAAACGTCCATCCTGACATCGCTGGGCAGCGGGCATTACTTTAAACCCGGTAACCCCACCTACCTGATTTCCTGCTGCAAGGAGAAAGAACATGGCTGAGCAGGCTGATGTATGCCGCGAAAATAATCCGGGAAAAACATTTGATACGCAAAAAGTCTGGTTTGTTGGAGCTGGGCCGGGCGATCGCGAGCTGATTACGTTGAAAGGCTATCGCTTACTGCAACAAGCGGATGTGGTGATTTACGCCGGTTCGCTGATTAATCCTGAATTGCTCAGCTATTGTCGACCGGGGACGGCCTGCCACGATAGCGCAAGTCTGACGCTCGAACAGATCATCGAACGGATGGTAAACGGCGTGCGTAGCGGGAAATTGGTGGTTCGGCTGCAAACTGGCGATCTTTCGCTATATGGATCGATTCGTGAGCAAGGCGAAGCCTTAACGGCGCAGGGCATTGGCTTTGTTTCGGTGCCAGGGGTCAGTGCGTTTTTAGGGGCGGCTGCACAACTTGGGGTGGAGTACACCGTTCCGGAAGTGTCGCAAAGTTTGATTATTACCCGTATTGAAGGCCGAACGCCAATGCCGCCGCTGGAGCAGCTTGAGGCGTTTGCCGAGCATCAGACCTCTATGGCGATCTTTCTGTCGGTACAGGATATCCACGGTGTCGTTGCGCGATTGCTTGCAGGCGGATATCCGGTAACGACCCCCGTCGCCGTGGTGTACAAAGCAACCTGGCCGGAAAGTCGAACGATACGCGGCACGTTGGCTGATATCGCCGAACAGGTTAACGCCGCGGCCATTCGTAAGACGGCGTTGATTCTGGTCGGGGCTTTTCTGGGGGACGAATACCACTACTCCCGACTCTATGACGCAGGGTTCAGCCATGAATATCGCCAGATCTGATGAGGTCGCGGTGTTTTGTCTGACGCCCGGTGGTGTTCGTCTGGCTCAGCGGTTGCGTGCGCACATGCCGCTGACCTGCTTCACTAGCGAAAAGTTGCTGGCTCCTGGTTTTATCGCCTTTGACGGGAGTTTCGGTGAGACGTTGCATGAAGCGTTTGGGCACTATCGTGCGTTGGTCGTAATTGGTGCTGTGGGCATAACGGTACGAACGATTGCGCCGCTGCTTAACGACAAACTGACCGATCCAGCCGTGGTGGTGATTGATGAGCGTGGTCAACACGTGATCAGTCTGTTGTCTGGCCATGTCGGCGGGGCCAATGCCTTAACGTGCCATCTGGCGGGGCTACTGGGAGCCGATCCGGTGATTACGACAGCAACGGATGTTAACCAGATGGCTGCACTGGATATGCTGACGACGCAGTTGGATGCCACCATGCAGGATTTCCGCCATACGGTAAAAACCGTGAACCAAATGCTGATTAGCGATCGGAAGGTAGGGCTGTGGTGGGATGCGCCTTTTCATCACGACCGTGAGCGCTGTGATGTGCGTGGTTTTATTCCGTTGGACTCGCTGGATACGCGACCCGAACTGGATGCGCTAGTTTGCGTCAGCCTGCGCGATAGTTTGCCCGAGTGTCTCTCGGAATGGGCGTTGCCGGTTTACAAGCTGGTGCCGCGCCGCGCGATCGCAGGTATTGGTTGTCGCCGGAATACAACCTTGCCGGTGTTGATGACGCTTTTAACGCAACAGTTGGCAGAAAACCACCTTGATCCGCTGGCGTTACGGGCTATCGGTAGTGTCGACATCAAAAAGGACGAGCCAGCGTTACAGCAGCTCGCACTTCGCTGGCACATCCCTTTTGAATTATTCAGCGTTGAAACGCTGCGTCGCCATGAGTCGCGTTTTCCCGCATCTGAATTTGTTCGTCAAACCCTTGGTGTCGGTAGCGTATCGCAACCTGTCGCCTGGCTGATGAGTGAAGGCCAACTGGTGGGCACGACGCTGCGCCAGCAAGGCGTCACGATTACTTTGGGAGTATTGCATTAATGTTAACCGTGATAGGCATTGGGCCGGGTAGTGAGGCCATGATGACGCAGGAGGCGATTGATGCCATTCGTGAAGCGGAGATCGTGGTGGGTTACAAAACCTATACCCATCTGGTGAAACCGTTGACCGGTGACAAGCAGGTCATCAAAACCGGGATGTGTAAAGAGATTGAACGGTGTCAAACCGCTATCGATCTGGCGATGACCGGACAAAAAGTGGCGCTGATTAGCAGCGGCGACGCCGGTATTTATGGCATGGCAGGATTGGTGTTAGAGCTGGTTAGCCAGCAAAAACGGGATCTGGAAGTTCGTCTGGTGGCGGGCATCACGGCCAGTATTGCCGCCGCATCGCTGCTGGGCGCGCCGCTGATGCATGATTTTTGCCATATCAGCCTGAGTGATTTGCTGACGCCGTGGCCAGTCATCGAAAAGCGCATTATTGCTGCCGCACAGGCGGATTTTGTGGTGTGTTTTTATAATCCGCGCAGTCGTGGCAGGGAAGGGCATTTAGCGCGAGCGTTTGAACTTATGCAGCCATGGGTTGCACCTGACAGACCAGTGGGCGTGGTGAAAGCAGCAGGTCGGAAGAAAGAAGAGAAGTGGATCACCACCTTTGGCAACATGGATTTTACGCCAGTGGATATGACCAGCCTGGTGATCGTTGGTAATCAAACGACCTACTGCCGTAATGGTTTGATGATCACTCCGCGAGGTTACGAACTTTGAACCAGCCGGTCATTCATGTTTTTGGCGGAACTCGCGATGCACGGCTGGTTTGTCAGACGTTGGATGCTGCGGGAGAACGCTATCGGCTATCGGTTGCGACGGATACGGGTAGCCAACTGGCGGGAAAGATTACCGGTAAGGTCGTTGTGGGGCGTATGGACGCGGACGAGATGGAGAGTTACCTGACGGCGCATCCGGTACGCTGGGTGATTGATGCCTCTCACCCCTATGCTGACGTCTTACACCGTAATGTGGTGGAGGTTTGTCGCCGTTTGCACATACCGCTCACACGTTACCAGCGACCGAGCGATATTGATGTTATCGAACATCCTCTGCTGCATAAAGTACCGAGCCTGGAGGCGGCCTGTGCGGTTGCCCGTACCCTTGGCCCAAGAGTGTTACTGACGACGGGCAGTAAAGAACTGGCGGAATACCAGCAAAAGCTGCCGGGTAAACATTTACTGGTACGCGTCTTACCAACGGCGGCGGTATTGGCCCAGTGTGAAGCATTGGGGCTGGGGGTAGAGCAGATAATTGCTCACTGTGGACCCTTTAGCGCAGGGTTTAATCAGGCACTGTATGAGCTATGCCAACCCGATGTGGTGATCACCAAAGAATCAGGCGCGGAGGGGGGCTACCAGCAAAAGGTGGCGCCAAGCCTGGCGTTGAATATTCCCTGCATTGTCGTATGCCGCCCGACGGTGGTAGCGGAAAACGCAGTTCAGGATCGTGTGGTTTCCATTGAGGCGTTTGCTCATCGTCTGGCCTGCTGGCAGGCGCAACGAGGATAAGAAATGAAGAAAGCACTTTTGATCATCAGTTTTGGTACCAGCTATCAGGATACCCGTCAGAAAAACATTGATGCCTGTGAGCAGCATCTTGCAGCGAACTGTCGCGATCGCGACCTATTTCGTGCGTTTACCTCTGAGATGATTATTCGCAAATTGCGTAACCGTGATGGCTTGTTGATTGATAATCCCTCTCAGGCGTTGCAACGACTGTTGGATGAAGGCTATCAGGATGTGGCGATCCAGTCTTTGCACGTTATTAACGGTGACGAGTATGAAAAAGTTGTGAGTGAGGTCAGAGCCTTCCGTGGGCGGTTTGAGCGCCTGGTACTGGGCACACCGCTGTTAAGCTGTTTTGATGATTATCAACAACTCATGACGGCACTAGAGGCACAGATGCCGCCGCTAAAGGCGGACGAAAGAGTGGTTTTTATGGGCCATGGTGCCAGCCATCATGCCTTCTCGGCCTACGCCTGTCTCGATCATCTGATGACCGCTCGGCATTTTCCGGCACTGGTGGGGGCGGTAGAAAGTTATCCTGAAATTGAACACATCATTGCGCGATTGCAATTACAACGAGTGCGTAAGGTACACCTGATGCCATTGATGCTGGTTGCAGGCGATCACGCGACTAACGATATGGCATCGGATGATGAAGATTCGTGGAAATCCCAGCTTGAGGCGGTTGGGATTGCGACGCAAAGCTGGCTGCAAGGTCTGGGAGAAAACCCGCTGATCCGCGATATGTTCTCTCAACATCTGGCTACAGCTCTGCGTCAGGAAAAGACTGAGGTGATGGCATGACCGGTCGACTTTATGCGTTAGGTGTTGGGCCCGGTGCCAGTGATTTGATCACCGTGCGTGCCGCCCGGTTGCTCGGCACGTTGGATATTCTGTACGCCCCGGCCGGACGTAAAGGAGGGGACAGCCTGGCCTTATCCATCGTGCGCGAGTACCTCTCACCGGCGACGCAGATTTGTACCCGCCACTTTCCTATGCGAGCTGAAAATGATGAAAAAGAGGCCGTTTGGGACGAGATGGCCCGGCAGTTGACAGACGATGTTGCTAACGGCAAACGAGTCGGCTTTATCACGCTGGGCGATTCGATGCTGTTTAGTACCTGGGTGTTTTTGCTGGCTCGTATAGGACAACCGCCATGGCTGGAGATTGTGCCGGGCGTGACGTCATTTGCGGCCATCGCTTCACTGGCAGCTTTCCCGCTGGCCATGGAGCAACAGTCACTGGCAATCATGCCTTGCACTGCGCCAGAAGCTGAGCTGGAACACGCATTACTTACCCATGATTGCGTGGTGTTGATGAAGGTTTATGGACGTTTCGCCAAGGTGCGTGCGCTACTGACAAAACTCGACCTGTTGGACCACGCATTGATGATGTCTGATGCCTCGTTACCAAGTGAACAGTGTTGGCGGCATCTGGAGTCGATCGATGACGAACAGAAACTGCCGTATTTTTCCACCATCCTGGTGAACAAGAAAATCGCGGTATGAGACGCAGTATGAAAGATGGATTCGATAAATCATGTGTCATGTGTATTGAGGAACAACAAATGGAACAACAGCTAAAAAAGCTCTCGTTATCAGGGCTGGCTATGGGACTACTCATGATGTTGGCACCGCAGGATGCGTTTGCCATGCATATTATGGAAGGTTTTTTGCCTCCGCTGTGGGCGCTGGCATGGTGGGTGTTGTTTCTGCCCTGTCTGTTTATGGGGCTGGTTCGGCTACGAGCCATTGTCAGCGAAGACAGTAATCAGAAAGTGTTGCTGGCGTTGTGTGGCGCTTTCATTTTTGTGCTGTCAGCGTTGAAAATTCCCTCGGTGACCGGTAGTTGTTCTCACCCAACGGGGGTGGGATTGGCGGTAATCCTGTTTGGTCCATCCGTCGTTGCCATATTGGGGGCCATCGTGTTGCTGTTTCAGGCATTGCTGCTGGCGCATGGCGGATTAACGACGTTAGGTGCTAACGGCATGTCGATGGCGGTCATCGGGCCGATGGTTGGCTATCTGGTATGGAAACTGGCTTGTAAATTCGGTATCCGGCGTGATGTCGGCGTGTTTCTATGTGCCATGTTAGCCGATCTGGTGACCTACTTTGTGACGTCGGTTCAACTGGGCGTGGCGTTTCCCGATCCTCAATTGGGAGCGATGGCCTCCGTGATCAAATTTATGGGGGTATTTTGTCTGACGCAGGTGCCGATTGCGATTGCTGAAGGGCTACTTACCGTCATGATTTATGACCAATTAACCAAACGTCAACTTATCCACGCAGGGAGTCACTGATATGAAAAAAACGATCATTTTGCTGGCGTTGGTTATTGCGCTGGTGATCCTGCCATTCTTTATCAATCACGGTGGTGAATATGGTGGATCGGATGGCGAAGCTGAAGCGCTGATTACACAGACCGCACCGGATTATGAGCCCTGGTTTGAACCACTTTATGAACCGGCCAGCGGTGAAATTGAAAGTCTGTTGTTTACGCTGCAAGGTTCGCTGGGCGCGGCGGTAATTTTTTATATCCTCGGTTATTACCGTGGGAAACGTCGCGACCATGTTGGGCATTGATAAACTGAGTTACCAGAGTCGGTGGCGGCAGGTCGATCCTATGCGCAAGCTGGCGCTTTATGGACTTTTCCTGCTGCTGGCGATGGTCAGTTCCCCCACCTATCAAGCTTTATTGTTATGCGGCATTGCCATCCTGACCTGCTGGCTGTTGCGTGTTGGGCCTATTCGTTATTTGAAGTGGTTATCTGTGCCATTGGGATTTCTGGCGATCGGACTGGTAGCCATTATTTTGTCGATATCCCGCCAGCCGGATGCCTTACTGTGGAGTATTCCTCTCGGTGCCTATCGATTGGGCATTGATCCACAAGGTTTGATTATGGCTAACCAGACATTTTGGCGAAGTTTGGCGGCATTGGCTGCGACGTTCTGGTTTGTTTTGAATACGCCGTTTCCGCAATTGATCCAGATATTACAGCGCTGTCGCGTACCGACGCTATTGACGGAACAGATCCTACTGACCTGGCGATTTATCTTTATTTTCCTTGATGAGGCGATGGCGATTTATCGTGCACAATCGCTGCGTTTTGGCTATATCTCGCTGAGGTGTAGCTATCGCTCACTCGCGATGCTGATCGGTATGTTGTTCATGCGCGTGATGATTCGCTATCAACAGATGGTGACGTCGCTGGACATCAAGCTCTATCAGGGAAAATTTCACCTGTGAGAACCTAAAATCCATGTTATCGACTCGACAGCTAAATTTTTGTTATCAGGATGAACCGATCCTGCACGACCTTTCGCTGGATTTTGGTCAATATGCGGTGACCGGCGTGATTGGGGCCAACGGCTGTGGGAAATCGACGCTGTTTATGAATCTCACCGGTGTGTTACGTCCGCAACATGGTGCTGTTTTGTGGCAAGGACAGCCGATTGATTACAGTAAATCGGGATTGCGTAAGCTACGTCTGCAGATTGCTACGGTTTTTCAGGATCCCGATCAGCAGATTTTCTATACCGATATCGACAGTGATATTGCGTTTAGCCTGCGTAATTTAGGCGTGGATGAAACGATTATCGCTGAGCGAGTGGATCGGGCGTTAACACTGGTGGATGCACAAAGCTTTCGGTGTAAGCCGATCCAATACCTGAGCCACGGTCAGAAAAAACGCGTGGCGATCGCGGGGGCGCTGGTGATGGAAGCCCCTTATCTGCTATTGGATGAACCGACAGCCGGGCTCGATCCCTCTGGTCGGGAACATATGATTGATATTATTGAACGTATTGTCGCTCAGGGGAAACACGTCATTATTTCCAGTCATGATATCGATTTGATTTACCGAGTGTGTGATTACCTGTATGTGCTTTCTCAGGGGAAGCAAGTTTGTGCGGGGGAGACGGAAGCGGTCTTCTTACAACGCGAACCATTACATCAGGCCGGACTGGTCCAGCCTTGGTTAGTCAAATTGCACAGTGAGCTGGGGTTGCCCTTGTGTAAAACCGAACAACAATTGTTTGCGCTATTGCGTCAGCGCCATGAAGGAGAAACGGCATGACGTTATCCATTATGTTACAGGGCACGGCGTCGGACGTGGGGAAAAGCGTGTTGGTCGCGGGGCTATGCCGTATCTTTGCTCAAGATGGTTATCGCTGTGCGCCGTTTAAATCGCAGAATATGGCGCTGAATTCTGGTATTACGCAGAACGGTGAGGAAATGGGGCGGGCACAGATCTTTCAGGCTGAAGCCGCTGGTATTGAACCAGATGTACGCATGAATCCGGTATTGCTTAAGCCAACCAGCGATCGACGTTCACAAGTTGTGTTGATGGGCAAGGTTGCTTGCAATATGGATGCCGTAACGTATCACCAATATAAACCGCAGCTACAGCAGCAAATTAATGAGGTCTACCACAGTCTTGCCAGCGAATATGACGTCATGGTGTTGGAAGGCGCGGGCAGCCCGGCGGAAATCAATTTGCGTGACCGAGATATCGTCAATATGGGGATGGCGGTGATGGCGGATGCACCTGTGTTATTGGTCGCGGATATCGATCGTGGCGGTGTCTTTGCGTCGATCTACGGTACGCTGGCGCTTTTGCCGCCGGAAGAAAAAGCCCGGGTGAAAGGGGTCATTATCAACAAATTCCGCGGTGATGTGGCGTTGCTAAAACCGGGATTAGTGCAGATAGAAGCGCTAACGGGCGTCCCAGTGATTGGCGTGATGCCGTGGTTAAATATTGAGTTGGAAGATGAAGATGGCGTGGCGTTGCAGACGGGAAAGTATATGAAGACGTCGCAAAAAGCGTTGGATATTGCCGTTGTCCAACTGCCACATATCGCAAACTTTACCGATTTCAATGCGTTGGCAGCCCAACCTGACGTGTGTTTGCGTTATGTCACGACCCTATCTGCGCTGGAAGGGGCAGATTTAATCATTTTGCCTGGCAGTAAAAATACATTAGGTGATTTGCAGTGGCTGCAACAAAGTGGTTTTGCGAATACGCTACATGCCCGCCATCAGGCGGGTGTCCCCATCATCGGCATTTGTGGTGGTTATCAGATGTTGGGAAAAGAAATCATTGATGGCGTGGAGTCAGGCGTCGCTCGCATGGAAGGTCTGGGGTTGCTGGATGTGGCAACGGTGTTTGCCGAGGAAAAGGTGACTACGCGGATGAAAGGGCGCTGTCTTCCCCATTTGCCGGGGTTACTGGCGGATTGCAGCGAACTCTCCGTTGATGGCTATGAGATTCACATGGGGCGATCGGATCTTGGTGCAGAGGCGACGCCGTTTGCTAGCCTGACTCAGCGTAATGGGCTGGCTGTCTCGTGTTATGACGGTGCCGTGAGTGTGGATGGTAGCGTAATGGGCAGTTATCTCCATGGCTTGTTCAATAACGGTGAGTTTACGCGTGCGTTGCTCAATGGCTTACGCCAGCGCAAAGGATTGCCCGTGTTTGAAGGGGAAGTATTGGATTACGTTCACTATAAGCAACAGCAGTTCGATGTTTTAGCCGATGCGATGCGGGAGCATATTGATATCGGCGCGATATATCGGTTTATGAAAAAGCAATAGAAGCTTGTTCTGTACCTTCTGGCGTAAAAGGGGCTGAGCGGTGAGATGCCTTTAGGATGAGACGCATGGATGCGTCTCAAGCCAGTGCCGCGTAGGGAACGCGTCACTGTCGGTCCGTCAGAAGGCATCTCTCAGCGAAGGTATCGCGTAGCGACCCCGTTTCGCCAAAAGCCAAGGTCAAGGAGCGCGGCGATTGAGCGCTCCTTGTCGGGCGCGTGTGACTACGTCGCATGAGAATACTTTTATTTTGGCGCACGAAATGTTCACTGAATTTTTATATTTCATTATCCATGACTCGGTGATTAAACAACCATAGAAACGAGTTTCAGGGCTGGTAAACCCAGCAGGTTTGAAGGAATTTATCACGTGATTTTAATAACGGGTGGTGCTCGTAGCGGCAAGAGTGCGCTGGCGGAAAAGCTGGCTGCGCACGCTGGTAAACGGGTGCTGTATATTGCCACCTCGATGGTGACCGACAGCGAAATGGCTGAACGTGTGCGATTACATCGTGAAGCCCGTCCGACACACTGGCGGACGTGGGAAGGTTACCGCGATGTGAGTAAGATAATCGCAGAACAGCCCGAGGATGAGGTCATTATTCTTGAGTGCATCACCACCATGATTGCCAATCTGCTATTCGAACAGGCAGGCGATACATTACCGGAACAGATGGATTTTGTGGCGATAGAGGCCGACATTCAACAGCAGATTGAAGCATTAATTACCGCCTGTAAACCACGCTTGTCGCCGATTTATCTGGTGACCAATGAACTGGGGATGGGCATCGTACCTGAGAATCGTCTTGCCCGACATTTCCGCGATATCGCCGGACGTGTCAACCAGCGTCTGGCCGCGGCTGCGGATGCCGTCTATCTGGTGGTGTCAGGGATTGAGGTAAAAATTAAATGAGCCTGCGGTTGTTTCTCGCCACGTTGCAATTTATGACGCGCATTCCTGTGCCTGAACGCTGGACGCAAGGATTGGTGATGTCGCAATACGCGCGCGGTGTTGTCTATTTTCCATTAATCGGATTGATTGTTGGGGGGATAGCTGGCGGCGTGTTTACGTTGCTTGCGCCGTGGTGCGGATTACCGCTGGCCGCGTTAGCCTATGTTCTGACACTCGCGTTGATTACTGGCGCATTTCACCTTGATGGATTAGCGGATACCTGCGATGGCGTCTTTTCTGCTTGCAAGCGTGAGCGAATGCTAGAGATCATGCGGGACAGTCGCCTTGGCACAAATGGCGGATTAGCATTGATTTTTATTGTCGTCGCTAAAGTCCTGGTCGTGAGTGAACTGGCACAACGTGGTGTGTCGATGCTGGCGGTGCTTTCGGCTGCATCTGTGGTTGGGCGTACTGCGATTGTGCTGTTGATGTATCGGCAACACTATGCCCGAGAAGGCCAGGGATTGGGCAATGTATATATTGGACAGGTGGGAAAATGGGCAACAGGGGGGACCTTGCTTATTGGTGCGTTGCTGACGGGGGGATTGGGCTACGATAAAGCATTATTGGCCCTGATAATAACGCTGGCCACTGTCTGGCTAATGGGCATGTATTTACGACGTCGATTGGGTGGGCAAACGGGGGATACACTGGGCGCGTCGGTAGAGATCGGGGAGCTTGTATTCCTGCTGACGCTGTTACCAAGCGCGACATGAATGTAACGATGGAGGAATAACATGCGACTGTTTCTTGTCAGGCACGGCCAGACAGAAGCAAACCTTAGCGGTGTTTTTTGTGGCACGACCGATGTTCACCTGACGGAAACTGGCATTGAGCAGGCCAAGCAGGTTGCTCAATGGTTGCAGTATATCGATTTTTCATCAGCGACTCACAGCGGTTTGGCGCGAGCCAGACAGACTGCTGACATCATTCTTCAGCCTCATACGCTGACTGCCGTTGTCGATATGAACTTGAACGAAATGCATTTTGGCGATTGGGAAATGCGCCATCATCGTGATTTACAGCAGGAAGATTCAGAAAATTGGGCTCGATGGGTGGCTGATTGGCAGAGGGCTCGTCCAACGGCGGGAGAATCCTTTCCTGAGTTCTCAGGACGTATCGCGCGTGTTGTCCAAACATTGCTGGCATCGGATGCTCAGGGTAACCATCTGTGGGTCGCGCATCAGGGCGTACTGAGCTTGTTGTTGGCACAGTTATTCGCTATGCCAGCGGTGGGAATGTGGCATTTTCATTTTGAACAGGATGCCTACAGCGTGCTGGATATTCAGGATGGTTTTGCCACGCTGCGGGCTTTTAATCATCAGACGAATTGGCCAAAGGAGCCACAAAAGTAACCCATGTATACACATTCAGACCTCACACTTTCAGGATTGGTTGATGCCATTATTCCGCTGGATAATGATGCGATGAGACAAGCTTCGGCTAAAATTGATGGATTACTAAAACCATTAGGGAGCCTTGGTCGTCTGGAAGCACTGGCGATCCAATTGGCAGGTATGCGCGGTTTTACTGCCAACCCAGCGGGACGTAAGCAGATCATTGTGATGGCTGCCGATCATGGTGTGTATGACGAGAAGGTGACGATCTCACCGCGGGCGGTGACGGCTATTCAGGCCGCCAATATGGTTAAGGGAAACACGGGGGTTTGTGTTCTTGCCGCTTGTGCGGATACTGATGTTAAGATTGTGGATGTGGGGATCGATAGTGAACCCTTACCCGGCGTGTTGAATATGCGTGTTCAGCGGGGAAGTGGCAATATTGCCCACGAAGCTGCCATGACACGTCAGCAGGCAGAAGACTTACTTTGTGCCAGTGCACAACTGGCGTTAGAGCAGGCTGCTGGCGGCGTTTGCGTATTTGGTGTCGGTGAACTCGGCATGGCGAACACTACGCCTGCTGCGGCAATCATCAGCACTATCACCGATAGTGATCCAGATAAAGTTGTGGGGATTGGTGCTAATTTTCCCAGTGATTGTCTGCATCATAAAGTAGCGGTTGTGCGCCGGGCGATTTCGGTTAATCAACCCAATCCTGAGGACGGTGTTGATGTTTTGGCTAAAGTGGGGGGATTTGATCTTGTGGGCATGTCGGGCGTGATGCTCGGAGCGGCTGCATCGGGGAGACCTATTGTGCTGGATGGTTTCTTGTCCTATGCGTCCGCGATGGCTGCTTGCTTGATCGCGCCAGCAGTGCGCCACTACCTTATCCCTTCCCATATCTCAGCGGAAAAAGGAGCCACTATCGCCTTGAAACATTTGCAACTTGAGCCCTATTTGCAACTAGGTATGAGGCTTGGGGAAGGCAGCGGCGCGGCTATCGCGATGCATTTAATCGATGCCGCTTGTGCCATGTATAACAATATGGGCGCGTTGGTGGACGATGATATCGTTCTGCCTGACTAATTTGAAATAAATTACTTTTTAATAAGTAGCAAACTAATTTATTTTATTTAAATAGGTGTAATGGAAAGTTATTTAGCTTATTAATTATGCTTAGTTTGCTATCTTTATTATTTTGTTAAATTTCAATGCATTGGATGTTTCAATCTGTTCGGTGAGATGATTTTTTTGTGATTTTGAATTTATTTCATGAAAAACAGGAAATTTATTGTTGCAAACACAACATGTTTGTAATTTACTGTAGTGGCTGAGTCATATGAGGTCTATATGGATTTCTCTAAGCTGGTTGGTCAACATTTTTCGAGCCTGACGCCGTCACAAAAAGTTATTGCGCGTTACATTGAACGTAATAAAGAGCGTGTCGCGTTTATGTCGGCCAAGCAGTTGGCGAATGCCATCAGCATCAGTGATGCGGCGGTTGTGCGGTTTTCTCGTGCGTTAGGTTATCGCGGTTATGCTCATTTACGCGAAGACTTGGGCGAGGCATTAATTGAAAATGTTGGGTTAAGCGGCGTATACCAACAGATTCAGATGTCATCAAGCGATGTTGAACTAAAAGAACATGTTTTTGCCAATGGCAGTTTGTTAATGAGCCAAACATCGGCGTTGAACCAACCTCAAACGGTGGTTCGTATTGCGGAGAGGATGGTTGCTGCCAGACGCATATGGGTGACCGGCCACGGTACAACGCACGCACTGGCTTCCTATATGGCAATGCAGCTCAATGTGTTAAAGGATGCCGAAGTTTTTGATATAGGGCGTGGTGATATCGCCGATCGCATGCGGCATATCAAAGAAGAGGACGTGTTCATTGGTATTGGGTATGAACGTTATATTCCTTATACCATTGAGATGATGCAACTTGCTCGCAACCGAGGCGCGTATATTGTTGCTCTGACCGATCGTCCTTCTTCCCCGTTGGCGGCTGAGGCGTCGGACGTTCTGTATATTGCTCGCACTGTGTCACAGGTCGGGCGCTGGTCCCAGATTGGCACCATGATTGCTATCGACTGGTTGATTTCGCAAATGGTTGTAATGGATAGGGAAAATATAAAGAAAAGAACACAAGAATCAGACAAGATATGGGAATTGCTCGGTCATTGGAAAATGACAACACCAGGGAAACACCAATAAAAAAATATAATACTTAATAAAAAGTATTAAAAAATAGTAGTAATTTTTTGATAAAACTTGTACCCGCCGTACTTTGAGTTGCAGATAAATTGATATATGCGGCTTGAAGTATGGCGGAGTATATTAACAACACCAGAAAGGAGCGCTCTTCGTCATATATACATCAGAGGATGGTGAGTATGAGTAGTAAAAAAGAAAGCCTGCTTTCCGCTACACCAGTTTTAATGGGGGATGATGTTAATACCTCCAGACGTAATTTAATCAAGAAAGGTTCGATCCTCGGCGCAGGTATGGCGCTAGGTGCTTTCTCTATACCTTCCGCTTTTGCGAAGGGTGATAAGGAAGTGATCGTAAGAGGGCTAGGGGGGGCTTATCAGGACGCAATGGATATTGCGGTTCATAAGCCTTTTACCGCAGCCACCGGTATTAATGTCAGAGTGGTACCTGCAACGGGATCACAAATACTGGCGATGTCAAAAACCGGTAAAATGGGTATTGATGTTCTGGATCTAAGCGATATTACGCAGTTTAATTTTAATAATGCGGGAATACTCGCGCCAATTAATTATTCCGCGATGAAGTTTAGCAATCCTGATGACATTATGCCGGAACTACGTCATCCCAATTTAGTCGGTAATCTGCTTTATGCATCAGTGATGGTTTATAATACAGATGTATTCAGTAAAGAATCTCATCCTAAAAACTGGGTAGAATTCTGGGATGCCAAACAATTTCCGGGGGCGCGAACCTTAGCGGATATGCGAACCAGCTCGACTGAGTTAGAGTTTGCATTATTAGCCGATGGGGTGGATAAAGACCAACTGTATCCGATTAATCTTGAACGTGCATTTGCTTCTCTGAGTAGGATCAAACCACATGTTTCAAAATGGTGGGATACTGGCGCACTGTCTGCTGAGTTACTGGAGCGCAAAGATGCGGTACTTGGCGGGGTGTGGAATGGACGCGTTCAGACGTTGATTGATCAGGGTGCACCATTGGCGATTGAATGGAACCAGGCAAAACAGCAGGTGCAGTACTGGAGTGTGGTTAAAGGTGCGCCAAACCCGGAAAACGCCCAGCTGTTTATTGATTTTGCCTTACAGCCAGAAGTACAAGCCAAGATTACCCAGCATATTGCTTATGGCCCGACAAATAGAAAAGCTTTTGAATTTGTTCGCCCCGAAGATTTGGTTAAATTACCGTCAAATCCGGAATATTATTCGAAGACGTTTGTGCGAAACGCACAGTGGTGGGCTGATAATATAGAACAAGTAGGTAAAACTTGGCAGCAATGGTTTTTGGGCACGGCTTAATGAGTATTGCCAATCTGTCATTCCGTTCCCCGTCTGTGGGAACGGAAATTCGTTTACAAGGTATTACCCGGCATTTTGGTCAGTCTGTGGCTGTCGACAATATTGATTTGACCATCGAACCGGGTGAATTTGTTACCTTGCTGGGGGCGAGTGGATCGGGTAAAACCACGACGCTCATGATGGTAGGCGGATTTACCGCGCCTTCTTCGGGGCAAATTCTGTTAGGTGGAAAAAATGTCACCAATATGCCGCCTGCGAAGCGGAATTTAGGCGTGGTTTTTCAGAACTATTCGCTATTTCCCCACCTCACTGTCGCCCGTAATCTCGCCTTTCCGCTAGAGATGCGGGGAGTATCGCGAGCAGCGATCGGGAAGAAAGTCGCCGATGCGTTAGACATGGTACAACTCGCTGATAAAAAACATCAATTTCCACGTGAGCTTTCCGGTGGTCAACAGCAACGAATTGCGCTGGCACGTGCGCTGATTTTTGAACCGCAGGCGTTATTAATGGATGAGCCGTTGGGGGCTCTGGATAAAAAGCTGCGCGAACATATGCAGTTGGAAATTAAACGATTGCATACCTCTTCTGGCTCTACTGTTTTGTTTGTTACCCACGATCAGGAAGAAGCACTCACGCTTTCCGATCGCGTTGCGGTCATGCAGGATGGCAGAATTGCACAGATAGCTTCTCCCCAATTTTTATATGAGCAGCCGGCTAATCGCTGGGTTGCCGAATTTATTGGGCAATCTAATTTTATCAGTGGCCGAGTGCATGCGATTAAGGCTGATGGCTACGATGTCATATTAGATAGTGGCGAATCAATAACGGGTCGTGGGGTAAAACATCTTATTTGTGGTCAACGAGTTCTGGCAGTATTACGGCCAGAGAAAATCCGTTTGGCTGCGCCAGAGATATTGCCTGTGAAGGCCGTCGTTACAGACGTACTCTATTTGGGGCATACGGTAAAAGCGACGTTACGGCTCAACGATGGCTCGGTACTATTGGTTCAGACTCAGAATAACCATTTGGAAAAAACGTTAGTACCAGGAATGGATCTTTCTCTTGGCTGGCAGCCGGAAGATTTATGGTTTGTTTCTGGAGAACAGGCGTAGTGAAGATCTCACTGGTGCATAGAAATTGGAAGCTTTGGCTGTTATTGGCGCCGTCACTTCTGGCTCTGTTAGCATTTTTTCTTTACCCATTGATAAATATGCTGAGCTTTAGCCTCTATAGTCCGACTTTTACCTGGAAACACTACCTGCGTATTGTGCATGAACCTGTCTGGCTCAACGTCTTGTGGATTACCCTGCGTATTTCGGTATGGGTGACGTTTATCACGTTGTTATTGGGGTATCCGCTTGCCTGGTTTTTAGCGAGATTAAAACCCCGGATCGCGAATATCTTTCTGATTATTGTCATCATTCCTTATTTTACTAGTGTGCTGGTTCGAACCTATGCCTGGATGGTTCTGCTGGGGGCGCAAGGTCTTGTCAACCGCAGTTTGATTGCGATGGGGTTAGTGGATGAACCGCTCAAATTAATGTATACCTCAACGGGTGTGCTGATTGGCATGACGTATATTTTGTTGCCTTATATGGTGCTAGCGCTCTATAGCGTGATGCGCGGTATCGATCTGACTTTACTTTGTGTGGCTGAGAGTTTGGGCGCTTCACGTATTCGTGCTTTTTGGCGGGTGATTGTGCCGCTCTCACTACCTGGCGCCGCGGCTGGTGGGTTACTGGTATTTATTATGGCACTTGGTTTTTTTATCACCCCGGCGTTGATGGGGGGGCCACAGCAGACCATGATTTCCATGGTTATTGAAAGCCAGATCGAAACGTATTTTGACTGGGGGTTTGGTTCTGCGCTGTCATCGTTATTATTAGCCTGTACTTTACTCTTGTTCTGGTTATATCAACGACTGGTTGGATTAGAACAGTTGTTTGAGGCAAAACGATGAATCAGAACAAACTCGGTTTTTTTTCGGTCACATTATCAATATTGGTGCTTTTATTTTTGGCTTTACCCATCATTATCGTTTTCCCGTTGGCGTTTAATGATGCGAACTATCTGGCTTTTCCCCCTCAAAGTTTTTCCTTTCGTTGGATGGAGAAGGTATTAGGCAGCACAGATTGGCTGAGTTCTCTGTGGTTAAGCTTTCGTATCGCAGTTGTTTCAACCCTTGTGGCAATGGTTTTAAGTATTTTGATGGCAATGGCATTAGTAAGATTCCGCTTTAGGGGAAAGGCGGTTATCTATGCGTTAATATTACTTCCCATGATTGTTCCGAATGTTATTTCGGCACTTTCATTGTTTTTCTTTTTTTCCTCTGTAGATATTATTGATAGCGTCAGTGCGATCATCATTGGACATGCCATCATCTCATTCCCGATCGCCACTATTATCATTTCTTCAACATTACAGGGTATTGATAGCCAGCTTGAATATGCAGCGATGAGCTTAGGTGCGAATGATTTTACCGTATTGACGCGTATTACATTTCCACTTGCAGCACCAGGCATGATATCCGCTGCGATATTTTCTTTTCTTAGCTCATTTGATGAATTACTGATTTCCATGTTTATGGCTGGACATGATGTTCAGACACTCTCTGTTCGGATATGGAATAATATTCAATTTGAGTTGGAACCTTCTATTGCTGCGGTAAGCGTATTATTAATTTTGGTGACAGTTAGTATGCTGTTGCTCGCAAATCTAATAACAAAACGATAATTATTAACAAAGAATTAATGGGGATAAAATGATAAATCATAATGAAATAGTTTTTGCACCAGGGGAATATCGTCAGCGTGTTGAAATCACCCGTTCTTATATGAAAGAAAAGGGGATTGAATTATTAATCATTGATCAGGCAGAGTTCTTATATTATCTGACTGGGTTCGGTATTTCTGAGAATTTGTATCGTGCGTGTTTGCTGACATTACAAGACGATCCCGTCATGGTCTTCCGTGCTATGGATGCCCATACTTTTCATGAAAATAGCTGGGTAACGGATACGGTGACTTTCGCGGACTGGCAGGATCCGGTTGATGTTCTTGTCGACACTATCGTCGCGCGTGGGTGGGATCGACTAAACATCGGGATGGATTTTGATTCATATAATATGTCAGTAAAACGTTTTCATCGCTTACAGCACCGTTTTCCTGAACATGTTTTTCGGGATTTTTCTGGCGTATTGGAATGCTTGAGGGAATGTAAAACATCTCAGGAAATTGCTCATCTTGCTACTGCGGCAAAGGCGTGCGATTTGGCATTATCTGCTGCTGTGATTGAAGCGGGTGAGGGGAAAACAGGGCGTGATGTCGCTAATATTGTTCATCAAGTCTTTATGCGCAATGGTGTAGACTCCAATCGCTGCGGCATCCTTACCCAAGGGGTGGGAAACAGCTTTCTGCATGGAAGCTTATATGATCATCCATTAGTGACCGGTGATATTTTGCATATGGAGCTTGTAGCCTTCAAACATGGTTATAGCTCCCGACTTATGCGCCCTGTCGTGATTGGACATGCCACACCAGAACAAAAGCGTTTGGCTGAGCAGCTTATTGCTATTCAGGATAAACAATTTGCAGCAATGAAGCCCGGTATGGTTGCGAAAGAGATTGATGCGTTGGCTCGCGATGCCGTCATTGCCGCTGGTTTGCGAAAAGATTATGCCGGTATTACCGGTTATGCATTAGGCTATTATCCGCGTTTTTCACCAAAGACCAGTGATTTCAGCCGTGTCTTTCTTCCTAATGCTGAGTGGCGTTTGAAAGCGGGAATGGTGTTCCATATGTATATTTATGCGGAAGGATTGGCGTTTAGTGAAACTATCGTTGTGACTGAACAGGGTCATGAACGTCTGACTCAGGCACCGCGTCAGTTGTTTATTGCTGGCTGATGTTTATAGCTTCCGTTTCTGCGTAAGAACCCGTCGAGAGACGGGTTGCTTGATTTGTCCCGTCTGGATTAGTGCTGCTCTGTACCAGCAACAGGATCCATCAATAGCACATCGCACGCCTGTCGTTGATGGTGATTGATCATAGGAACCAGACGTCGAAAATGCTCGGTCTGACAGTGCTTATCCAATGCCGCCTGATTTGGCCAGCTCTCAACAAAAATAAAATGCCCGGGATCTTTTTGATCGATAAAAAGCTCGTATGAAATGCATAAGGGTTCCTGTTTGGTTTTTTCAACCAATTCGCGATAAAGCGGCATAACGATATCGATGCTTTCGGGTTTGATAAAATCCTGAGCGATGACTTTTAGCATGAATGGAGCTCCCTGAATGGTGGAGGTGGTGGGGATAACGAGTAGCATAATAACCTTGTTTAGACTCAATGCTATTTTCTTTCGCGTTTTCGAGCGGTATGCATTGAGGTGTTCTCAGACGATTGTTCTATTATTAATCAGTTATCCCTTCGTTATGGAACCGCTTGCTGTAGAGGACGGGTCTGAACGTTATGTTGCCACCTCGGGTATTCTTGTTTGCCGCTAATTCGTCGTTGATTCCCCGATAATGCAAATTTATTAATGTGTCCGGGGTCATGAAATGGTCGTTCGCTGCCGATAACAGAAAGTGATCAACGTTGAAATACGCGGTGATCAATTTACGCGATTATCCATGTAAAACGGTATCGCAATTATCTAACTGATTTGTAAAGTGATTGAACATCTGGCTGTGGGTCATGTGCCTCACATCTACTTTGTTTTGTGGCGGTGGATAAGATTTGAAGGGAGCTATTGATCGCGTACAGTGGGGGAGTCGATGACCATCCTTATTTGATCGCATCGCGAATGTCGCCTTGTTACCGTATATCTATAATTATTCGTATTGAGGAAAGCATGGATAATTTTCAAAAAGAGATTGAGGAGAGAACTAACCTCACCTCAGCTAACAAGTTTGAACTTTTGTTGTTCCGGTTAGGTTCTGCCCCCTCTGCGTCAAATGACGAACAATCTGAATTGTTCGGTATCAATGTGTTCAAGCTTCGCGAAATTGTTCCTATGCCCTCGTTGACCAAGGCTGCGGGTATGAAACCGCCCATGCTTGGTATGGTCAATATTCGTGGTCAGGTCATTCCCGTCATTGATCTTCCCGCTGTGGCTGGCTGTGTACCAGAAACCGGCCTGAATATCCTTCTTGTGACAGAATATGCGCGCAGCACACAGGCTTTTGCTGTGGAGTCGGTCGACGACATTGTACGTCTTGAGTGGAGTCAGGTTCTCACGGCAGAAGCTAGTGTGAGCAGCAGCTATATCACGAGTATTGCTCGCCTTGATAGTGATAGCGCAAGTAACCGTTTGGCCCTGGTATTGGATGTTGAACAGATTCTGCATGACATCATTCCGGTCGATCGCGATATTCGGATCGATAACGTGGAAACGAAAAAATTTCCTATGAAGCCAGGTGCCGTTGCGATTGTTGCGGAAGATTCAAAAGTTGCCCGTTCGCTGCTTGAGCAGGGGTTGAACATGATGTCTATCCCTTACAGTATGCACATTACTGGGTTAGAGGCCTGGAATAAAATCAAGGCGATGGCTCAAGCTGCGCAAACGGAAGGTGTGCCTATTTCGGATAAGATCGGATTTGTGTTAACCGATTTAGAAATGCCGGAAATGGATGGTTTTACGCTGACACGTAATATCAAACGCGATGAGTTTCTGAAAAATATCCCGGTTATTATCCATTCTTCGCTGTCAGGCAGTGCGAACGAGGATCATGTTCGTAATGTCGGGGCGGATGCTTATGTGGCGAAGTTTGAAATTAATGAGTTGGCTGCGGCTATTCAGGGTGTATTAGATAAAGTATCCCGTTAACGATAGCTACCTGAATGTTTTCTACATTTTTCGCCTTATGTTTTAAATCGACACGGCGTTGACTGTAATGGTGAAGCAGCGATCTGTCCATTCAAGATGTGAAGCGCTTTTGTATTCTTAATCCCCCAGATAATTGGGGGATTAAGTCAATGCGGGGAAATACAGCAGGGAATAATTTCCCTGATATTAAAATGAAGTCGTCACTCCAGCGTAATAGGCACGACCGGGTTCGTTATAAGTTGATGCGCCTTCTGCTGCACGATAAAGCGTTTTGTTCAGCAGATTGCTGATGCCAGCGTTAACGCGCAGATTTTTATTAAGCTGATAGTTTACACCAGCACCGAATACCGAGTAGCTGCCTACTTCACGAGAAGAAAGCCCACCGCCGTTCGAAACCGGTGTCTCCGACCAGTTTGTCGCGTATTGACGTGGCTTTTGCTTACCGTACATCGTCCAATTTATATTGGCGGAAAAGCGATCTGTGGCCTGCCAGTCCAGCATGGTGTTAATCGTGTATTTCGGGATAATAGATAACGGATTACCGGTATCCTTATTTTTCGACTCAATCATATAGGTAGCATTGGTGCTCCAGTCCAGCGAGTCTTCAATCACGGGTACGAGTAGGTTGGCTTCCAGCCCTTCCACTAGCGCTTTACCACCATTTTCCCAACGTAATACGGCAGGCCTTTGTCCTGGATTTAGCACCTCCGTTCCGGAAACGATCTTGTTTTTATAGTCATTACGAAAATAGGTTACCCCGGCTCGCCAGCCTGAGTGTTTGAATTCCAGACCGATCTCTTTATTAACACTGATTTCGGGATCCAAATTGTCATTGCCAGCCAGATAGCAGCCACCACCGTTATTATAATCCACGCCAAACGGGCAGCCGTTACCACGTGAATAGAGCAAATAGCCCGCAGAGGATTGATACAGGTTTGGTGCTTTAAAGGCGCGTGCGATACCGGCTTTCACGCTGAACATTTCACTCAATTCCTGTTGGATGTTCAGGCTGGGGCTGTAATTACCGCCAAATTTGTCATGGTAATCGAAGCGCAGACCGGGAATGACTTTGGTGCCAGGGGTAACTTCGATATTATTTTCAAAATAGAGTGCGCTGAGTTCGGCGCTGTTTTTACTGCTGCGCTGGGAAGGATCGGGGGAGGTGCCGGGGATGATATCACCGGGAGTTCCCGCGTAACTGCTAGATGCCGGGTCGTTTAGCTGTTCACGACTCCATTCTGCGCCCAGCGTGACGGTTTGTTCTACCCAGAGTTCAAATGGAATGTTTAATTCGCCACTGAGACGATAGTTTTTCAGTCGACTGGTATTATATTTTCCTGCCGAAGTAATACTTCCTTCATTACGACCATATAGTCCTTCTTCTAAACGGGTATTGTTAGTCTGATCGTAAGCAAAATTAAAACGTGATTGTCCCCAATCCCAGATACCATTATGTGTGATGGCATAATTCTGTCGATATAGTCTATTGGTTTCCGCACCGCTCTTTGCCAGATTTTCAGGGATAGCACCACCGCCGCTAAACTGTGTATCACCGGTGTAGATATTTCCCTGACGGCTATAGCCTGCTTCGATATCAATAATTTGCTGTGGTGAGAGTTTCCAGGATAATAATGTATTGAGGTCTTTATTGCGCACGCCTTCGCGCCCGGCAGCGGAAGAACCGTTCTGGTTACGGTTGATATCCCAACTGTCGGCATCGGTTTTATTCATATTGCCATACAGGCGCATCGTAAGTGCATCACCCGCTAATGGGCCACTTAGATTAAAATTGGCCCGACGCGTAGCACCTTCTTTACTATTTTCCGGCTGGTTGCCATAGAGTGAGAATGAACCCGTCCAGGTGTTGGACGGACGTTTAGTGATGATATTCACCACGCCACCTGCCGCGCCAGAACCATAGCGGGCCGCTGCTGGGCCGCGTAACACTTCAATGCGTTCTACTTCTTCTACTGGTACCCAGTTGGTATCGCCTCGAGTATCGCGCTCACCGTCCCATGCATAACGAATTGCGTTTCGTGAGGTAACCGGGCGACCATCAATGAGGATCAGTGTATTTTCCGGTCCCATACCGCGCAGGTCGATCTGACGATTGTTTCCTCTCGCTCCCGTTGCACTGTTTCCGGTGAGATTGACTCCTGGCATTTTACGAATGATCTCTGACAAATCATTGACCGGTGGCGTTTTTTTGATGTCTTCCGCGGTAATGATAGACACGCCAGGCTGCTGTTTTAATTCTTGCTCAGCCGTAGTGCGGACCGTGATGGTGTCTTCATCTGCTGCGTAAGCGATACATGCTTGAGTACTGATGAATCCCGCGATAATCAGCGCCAGCGGTTTTATTGTTAATTTTTGCGGCTTATACATTTTTTCATTCTCATCCCATAGCAATACATATTCAGGTGAATGCAAACGATATCTATTTGCGTTTGGTAATTTGGCAAAAAATAGTACATATGTACAGTTTTTTGTTGTGGGATGAAATAATAGTTATCAGATAATACGAAAGGTTGAGAGGTGTCTTTGTCAGGAGAGCATATCTTGATTATTGGAAAGCGTCGTACAAAGCGGCTATAGCCTGATAGACTTGCTCACGGGGGAGTGTTCGCTCATGTTTTTCCAGCATAGCCCGGATAAAAAAACCATTCATCAATGTGCCCAGTGGCAAGGCGGCGGCGTCAGGAACCACCATCTTGAGTATAGCCACCACGGTATTTGACCATTCTAATGCAATCGGTCGTAATGAGGGGCGTGAAATAGCTGCCGTAAATAGAGTGTATTCGCGTGCCAAGTCATCAATATCTTCTGCACCGCGCATGACGAAATCGGTTAAAACATCACGCGGATCGGTGTGACGACGCTGGTAGAACCAGCAGAACATATCATCTCGAAAAAGTGCAATAGCATGGCGCATGACGGCATTTAGCATATCGTCCATACTATTGAAATGATAAGTCGTCGACCCTAGCGGTACGTTGGCCTCCATCGCGACGGCTCGGTGTGTTAGCGCCTCAATCCCTTCACGTTTGATGATAGTTGTCGCCGTATCGACAATGTGAGCAGCACGTGCATGAATTTTTTCTTGTCCTGTTTCATCCGAAATTACACCTTTCTCGACTAGCCATGAAATCACACTTTTAGAGCCAATTGGGTTATCAGCTAATGGCGTCATGTTCTGACGAGACGTTGCTAACGATTGAAATGAGACATTATCTGGTGAGGGGAGGAGAGGTGCGCCATCATCCTGATTAGACTGACACAATGCATGGGCGTCAGCCAATATGGTGTGTTGTTCTTCTCGGCTCATTACTGAGAACCCCATCCCGTGTAACAGGAAAACCCCCTCAGTGGCGAGGAAGGCTAACCGAATACGTCGTGTTATCAAGGTATTATCACTGAGTCGATCTAATTTATCGCGGTAAAATTTGCGTATGGGTGCTAGCATCTCGGGTGAATGGATCAGCGCGGTTAGCAGACCTATCGCGTGAGACGTCGTTTCTTCATCCTCCTGACGAATAGCCGCGATATGGCCCAATACATCGGCATATTCTCGATCGGTGTATTGGGTTGAACGATACTGAACTTCCTGTTCGAAACGAGTGAGTTCACGGCATAAAATGGCCTGAATCAGTTGGTCTTTACTGGGGAAACGGTATACGAGCCCGCCTTTGCTGATACCCGCTTGAGCTGCGACGGCATCCAGTGTGAAATGATGTACCCCATCTTGCAGTAACACCTTTTCAGCAGCATCCAGAATCAGGCCATTATCAATTGTTTTCTTACGTGCCATCACATCGCCTTGTATTTCCGACTGAGCAGTCTTATATTGCGCCTAGCAATATGCATCTTAGCCGATTAGCCATTTTTTTGCCGTCGGTTATTCATCACCCAATGTTTGGTCGAGGTTTTACAGATGTCTGATTCACCGCTGCTGGCTTCACGCAGCTTTCTTCTGATCGGCATTTTAGGGATTTTGTGTGCCTTTGATGCAATGTCTATCGATATGTACCTTCCCGCGTTTCCGTCAATCCAGCAGTATATTGGCACGGATGCGGCTGGGATGCAGACATCGTTATCTGTCTTCCTAATCGGTCTGGCGCTCGGGCAATTGATTTACGGTCCGCTGACGGATCGCTATGGTAGGAAGGGGCCGTTGCTGGTAGGAATAATATTATTTGCTTTGTCTTCAATGCTGCTCGCTCATACTTCCACATTTTTCGGGTTTGTTTCTTTTCGCTTGCTACAGGGAATCGGAGGAGCAGCAGGATTGGTTATTCCACGCGCGATCGTGGCAGATTTATACGCAGAACGCGATGCTGCTAAAGTATTCTCATTGTTGATGCAGGTGATGGCTATCGCGCCGATCGTGGCCCCCCCATTCGGGAGCATTTTGTTGGTGGCTTTCGGTTGGCCATCAATTTTTTGGGTACTCACGATAGTAGCAGTACTGATGTTGTTGGCGACATGGAAGTGGGTACCGGAAAGCCTTTCTCGTCGTCAACGAACACATGGCGGTATATTGTCGGCACTAACGGATTATATGTCGTTGTTACGGCAGCGGGAATTTATGGGGTATACCTTCTCTGGCTCGTTTATTATGGGAGGGCTATTTACCTATATCGGATCTTCCGCCTTTATTTTTATAGAATATTTCCAACTATCCCCGACAGCCTATAGTTATATTTTTGCCACGAATGCGTTTGGTATGGTTGTTCTCGGGCAGATTAATATCTTCTTACTTAACCGCTGGCGTGAGTATCGAATCTTACCGGTTGGCATTGCTATGCATGTTGTGGGAACGCTGATCTTGCTGGGCATACTAATGGCTGGCATCACCTCACTGTGGACAATTGCAACGTTGATTTTTTTAATGATGAGTTGTCTGAGTCTGGTGTTTGGCAATGTGGTGGCGGTAGCCATGGCCTCGGTCTCAAAAAGTCAGACTGGCGTGGCATCATCACTGTTTGGCGTACTGCAATACGTTTTTGGTGGTGTTGCGGGTGTGATTATGGGGGTAATCCATAATGGAACTTTGTTCCCGCCAGCACTCTTACTGGTATGTTGTGCCTTGGGCGCGTTGTTGTGCTGGTGGTATGCGGCCCGGCAGATGAACGATCGTGGATCGGTTAATTTTGATAGTAATTGCGCTCAGACAGAGTGCGAGCGCTGACATCAATTTGAGAATAAAAAAGAAGAAAGACCACCCGACTTCCCGATAGTCGGGTGGTCTAGGAGGGTTAATCCAGATCGGATGCCTGATGGCGCTCTGCGGCTTGTTCTGATTCCTCACCCCAGGTTCGATTGACTTTACGGCCTCTTATGACGGCTGGGCGAACCGCAATTTCATCTGCCCAGCGTAATACATGTGTATATTCATGCGCTGAAAGAAATTCTGCCGCCGAGTACACGTTGTTCTGTACCAGTGCGCCGTACCAGGGCCAGACGGCAATATCCGCAATGGTATAGGTGTCACCCGCCAGATAGCGATGTTCGGCCAGTCGGCGATTCAAAACATCTAATTGACGTTTTGTTTCCATTGTAAAACGGTTGATAGGGTATTCGTATTTCTCAGGTGCATAGGCATAGAAATGACCAAATCCACCGCCGACATAAGGGGCTGAACCCATCTGCCAGAAAAGCCAGTTCAGGGTTTCTGTGCGTTTAGCGATATCATCTGACAGCAAAGCACCGAACTTTTCAGCCAGGTATAAAAGAATTGAACCGGATTCAAAGACGCGGATCGGTTTCTCCGTGCTCTGATCGAGCAACGCCGGGATTTTGGAATTTGGGTTAACGTCAACAAATCCGCTGGAGAATTGATCTCCCTCGCTTATCCGTATCAGCCAGGCGTCATACTCTGCTCCCGTATGCCCGAGCGCTAATAATTCCTCAAGCATAATCGTGACTTTCACACCGTTAGGTGTTGCCAGCGAATAAAGCTGGAGCGGGTGTTTACCAATAGGGAGTGTTTTATCGTGCGTTGGGCCAGCAATCGGCCGGTTAATATTCGCGAAGGCGCCACCTGAAGAGGCAGGTTGCCATACTTTAGGTGGTACGTAGGTTGGGGAATTGGCCATTCAACATCTCCACGTAGGATAGTAATAAGTCGACTCGAACTTTTTACTGTTGAGTAAAATCGTCATAGAGTCAACTATTGCTATGGCGTGAGTGAGCTCACGAAACGGGTGAATGTCAGTATTGCACTGTAATATAAGATTTTTTAGCCTTGCGATTCTCCACCGAGCAGCGCTTTTTTCGCGGCATCAAGAAATTCATCGGACAACGTATCGCCAGCGGTAGCGCGGGCTAATGTTAACGCGCCGGACAAAAGAGCGAATTGTGCCAGAACGTGTTGCCTGCGTTGCTCGGCATCTTCTATATCGGATAGGGATGCTAATTTGTCCAGCATCGTGCTGACACCATTAAGATATACGTCGTGCACGGGTTTATCCTCAGCTTCGCGAGCAACATCGCTGGCTAATGCAGTAATTGCACATCCGTCTTTCATATTGTCTCGATGTGCGGGGGATAGATAGCGCTCAACCAGCGCCCGTAAGCCATGCTTATCGGGCTGGTTGCTGATCTCTTGCCAGAGGGCGCAAGAATCTTCCAGTGCTTTGTCGCTAGCAATCGCAGCTAATTCATCTTTGGACGCAAAATGTCCATAAAACCCGCCGTGGGTCAGGCCAACAGCCGCCATTAAATCGTTGACGCTGACACCGTTTAAACCTCGAGCACGAAAGAGTTGTGAAGAAGTCTGCACTATCGCTTCGCGATTGAGCGCCATCTGTTGCTTTGATACACGAGCCATGCGTTTTTCCTTAATTGAACTGGCGGCATCATAAAGTATAGAACGCGGGCACTTCAATAGATGTTACCTTTCATCAATACATTGCGTTACGCACGTGGTAACCACGGAGCAAAAATGTTAGCGCTATTCCCTCCTTGAGCACGAGCCAGACTGCTTGCAATCTGGTTGTGCGGTGTTCCCAGAGAGATTGCGCTGACTTTATCAAGGCGAGCCATTTGCTCATCGCTTAATACCACATCTAGTGCCGTCAGCGTGTCATTCAATTGAGCCAGCGTGCGTGGGCCCAGAATAGGGATCAGACTGGTACTCGAACGCGCCGCCTTGTGGCGTAACCAGGCAATGGCAATGTGTAATGGTTTCACCTGATGTTCTTGTGACACGCTAATGACCTCATCCAACAACGAGGTGTCCTGTTCGGTATGCACCAATCTACCTGCAAACCCAAGTAGACGGCCTTCGTTGCTTTGTCGATACTTACCTGTCAACAGGCCCCCCCCTAGTGGAGACCACAATGTAGCCGCTAGGCCCAGCGCTTCAGCCATTGGCAGTAATTCTCGTTCGGCGGTACGTTGCACCAAACTATATTCGACCTGGATTCCGACAATTCGAGACCAGCCACGCAACTCTGCCAGTATGTCAGCCCGAGCGATGCGCCAGGCTGGGAAATTGGAAAGCCCGGCATACTGGATCTTGCCAGCACGGATCAGATCGTCAAAAGCGCGAACAACCTCTTCGAGCGGAGTGAGTTGGTCGTCAACATGTGCCCACAGTAAATCGATACGGTCGGTATTTAACCGCTTAAGACTACTTTCTACCGAGGCGATCATATTCCGGCGGCTGTTTCCTGTTCGGGCAATGTCGGGAGTCGGAAAGGCACCAAGCGTATATTTGGTGGCAACCACAAAACGATCGCGTTCCGCCGCAATGCATTCTCCAACGATCTGCTCTGATTGACCAAACTGGTAAGCATCGGCGGTATCGATGAAGTTGCCACCAGCCTCGGCATAGCGATCAAATACCTGCCTCGCTTCTTCTTTTTCCGAACCATATCCCCAACCAGTACCGAAGTTGCCAGTACCAAGTGCCAGCTCGGAGATGCGTAGGCCGCTGTTTCGGCCAAATAGGGTGTATTTCATAGAAAATCTCCTGCCTGTGATTATGGATGATCGGTAAAACGCATGATAAATGATGATAATAATTTATGATCTTACAACTGCTCTCCATCATCTCATTCCGCGTGTTGACACTTAGATGATGATGGTCATAATATTTCATAATAAATGATGGTTGTCATTTATAAATTAACCATAAGAGAGCTAAGCTATGAATTCACACACTTCCGTGCTTATTACTGGCGCTTCATCTGGCATTGGTGCGACTTATGCTGAAAGATTCGCCCAGCGTGGTCACGATCTGGTACTGGTTGCTCGTGACGTTACACGAATGACTGCGTTGGCAGCGCGTTTGCGACAGGACTATGGTGTCGCTGTTGATATTCAGCAGGCCGACCTCACCAGACCCGATGAACTTGCTGTCATTGAGGCTCGGTTACGTGACGATCCTCGAATCTCTATCCTCGTAAATAATGCGGGTATGAATATCGGTGGGCATTTTATTGAACAATCAACGGATGATATTGGTCAGCTTATTGCTCTCAACACGACCTCACTGGTCCGGCTTGCCAGCGCTATCGCTCCACGTTTAGCGGCGGCTGGTCATGGAGCGATCGTTAATATCAGTTCAGTCGTCGGCCTGGCTCCAGAATTGGGTCTGACCGTTTATGGCGCGACAAAGGCATTCGTACTGTTTCTTTCTCAGGGGCTCAGCCTCGAACTTGCCCCTAAGGGAGTTTACGTCCAGGCGGTGCTACCCGCCGCGACGCGGACGGAAATTTGGGCGCGTTCAGGTATGGATATCAATACGCTTCCTGCGATGATGGAGGTAGACGAATTAGTCGATGCTGCGTTAGTGGGATTTGATCGCCGTGAGCCCGTTACCATTCCACCACTCCATGATGTTGAGCAATGGAATACTTATCAGATGGCGCGTCAGGCTATGTTGCCTGGTTTCTCGCAGATGCATGCCGCAGAGCGTTATCATAAGGTGTGATCGCTGACGCTGTGATGACATCAATATCAAAAAATATCAAAAAAGGAAAAATCTATGTCTGACAATATCCTGTTTAGCCCCTTCACGTTGAAAGGTTTGACACTAGCTAATCGCATCGTCATGGCGCCGATGACAAGGGGCATGGCTGAAAATGGGATCCCAGGGCCTGCGAATGCTGAATATTATCGACGCCGTGCTGAGGGTGGTGTGGGATTAATTCTGACGGAAGGCACGGTGATCGATCGTCCTGCTTCGCGCAATATGGCGGGGATTCCTTTTTTTCACGGTGAGGCGGCTTTAGCGGGGTGGGAGACGGTGAGCCAAGCGGTTCACGATGCCGGTGGGCGTATTGGTCCGCAAATCTGGCACACGGGTTCAACGTATGGGCAAGGTTGGGAACCGGACGCACCAGTAGAAAGCCCTTCAGGTTTGGTTGGGCCTGATGAACCTCGTGGTGTGACGATGACGGAGGAAGATATCGCTGATACTGTGGTTGCTTTCGCCCGCGCGGCATCTGAGGCCCAGCGGTTGGGATTTGATACGGTAGAATTACATGGTGCGCATGGCTATTTGATCGACCAATTCTTTTGGTCGGGCACCAACAAGCGTACGGATGCTTTCGGTGGTGCAACGATTCGTGAACGTTCGCGCTTTGCTGCTGAGATTATCCGCGCCGTTCGTCAGGCTATTGGTCCAGATTTGCCACTTATTCTGCGCGTCAGCCAGTGGAAGCAGCAGGATTACCAGGCTCGTCTCGCCACCTCTCCACGGGAGATGACAGAATGGTTAGCACCGTTGGTTGAGGCGGGTGTCGATATCCTCCATTGTTCCCAGCGTCGTTTCTGGGAGCCGGAGTTCCCTGAAATTGATGGAACTGGAGGACTGAATTTTGCTGGTTGGGCAAAAAAATTGACAGGGGCAGCGACGATCAGTGTTGGTTCTGTGGGGCTGAACTCGGACTTCTTCACCGCATTTGGCGGGGAAGGTGCTGGTACAGCAGCGTTAGACAATCTCTATGCTCGGATGGAACGAGAAGAGTTTGATTTGATTGCCGTGGGGCGAGCGCTGATCTCTGATCCACAATGGGTGAAAAACGTTAGAATGGGACAGACACAGGCGCTAAGAGGTTTTAACGCTGCGGATCTGGCGGTACTGGCGTAATGCCTGATGAGAATATTGCCTATTTTTCGGTATAGGTATGGGGACATGATGGAATGTATCCTACATCGATTCCAGATGATTAGGTATTTTCATTTGGTATAACGCAGTGAACTTGATGTTAACAGGTTCGGAGAGCACCGAGCCTGTTAGCTAACTATCTGTTTAGCGCTAGTAATTTTTCGTTTTTCCCAACGTAATGACAATATGTGAACTCACTCAGTGGTGGTCTATAACCAGAGAAATGATTTGTGCATTTTATTTGATGAGACTGTTTTAACTAAGGCTGCGATTGGCTATTCGTATCGCGCATGTCAGCACATCAATACTGAAGTTATTTCTCATGATTACCACAGCTTCAATACATGATTTTTCAAAATGCCAGTAAAAATATCCAGTGCGTCCTCTTTTTCCGGTATACCGCTTTCTTGCCCATTATAGTGGTGGAATAACCAGTAGATAATCATACCGAATATACGACGTGTTTTCAGCACAGGTAACGGAATGGCTTGTGAAACTCCATCTGACAATTGGTTGGTAAGTTGCCAAAAAATCTCGGTATAACATGGCATTGCATTGCTAAGTATGTGTGCATATTCATGCTGAAAATGACCTGATGTTGATTCCACGAGATAAAGGTAAAACAGTTGGGCCGGATCTTTCTTTTTATGATGGATAAACCAAGATATAGTGTGTTTTTTAAGCATATCGACGGACTTATCGGGCTCCTCGGTAATCATTGCTTGGGTCATCATTTTCTCCTGTCCATTTTCCTTCTACTACACCGCCCAACATTGCATCTTCATGTTAGGTTCATTCTCTATGATTCTTACTCTGGCTCAGACATCGTCGAGCAGTTAGTCTTGTCTAAGGTGTGTTGCTGTACTCTTTAGGTACACACACTGTGAGCCTGAGTGTGTATTATAGATATGAGTACACTATGATATATTGTGATTGATTGTGCAATATTGTGTTTATTTGAGGGCGTAATGTGACAGATTATGATGCATTGCCGGATCAGCGGCAGTCTCTGATTCAGCAGATTCTCATTGAGACAGGACGAGTTATTGGTACTGACCTGGCAAGTAAGTTAGGTGTCTCAGAACACACTATTCGCAGGGATTTACAAGAGTTAGCAAGGCGGGGAGTGTGTAAAAAAGTGTATGGTGGAGCCGTAAGTCAGATTAAACAATCGGCCAGTTTTGAGGTCAGGATGTCTCAGAACCCTACGGAGAAATCTCATGTTGCGAGAAGATGCGCACAAATGATTAAGGCTGGCACCTGCATTTTTATTGATGCGGGCTCAACCTATCTAGCGATGGTGGAATTTATTCCAGAAGAAATGGAACTGACTGTCGTCACGAATTCACCTCAGATAGCCGCGGCGATGAGTAGCCGTCATAAAGGTGAACTGATTATGCTTGGGGGGAAAGTAAACCCACTAACGGGGAGCACATTGGGCTCAGATACGGTTAATCAAATTAGAGACATGGTTTTCGATCAGACATTTATTGGCGTTTGTGGACTGGATCCTCAGGCTGGCCTTAGCGCTGTTTATTATGAAGATGCTTGCTTTAAAAAGGAGGTGCTTAGTCAAAGCAATGAAGTTATTGCAGCTGTCACGGCGGATAAAATGCCCCAGATTGCCAGATACAAAGTCGCTTCTTGTGAAGATATTGATGTTGCAGTAGTGAGTAGGAACACGAATATTTCAGATTTTCGCCATGTAAGCATGCGAATTGAGGTGGTTGAATAGTGGGTGTGCTTTAATGTATTGAGTTTTATTGTTTTTTTAATGTGATTTCTTGCGTATGCCGTTATCGACTATATCTATCCAGGTAGATTCGGGCGTGATGATGTAGACTTCATTCTCACCCGGAACCTGATGCGTTCTGACACTTTTCTTTACCCACGTTTTTACCGGTTAATACTTTCATGCTCGGTTATGCTCTTTTTTGCTGAGTTAGGAAATCGTTCAGAATGGTTTGTATTGTGGAGATGTGTGCTCGCCCCGTTTTAGATGAGGGTCACCCCGTTATCGAACCAACGTGACCCCAAATCTGACCACCAAATTCTCTTGATGCGGAGGGTAAACTGAAAATGCATCGGAGATATTTTTTCACGTGAACGCATTGAATAAAATGATAAAAACAAAAATCCCGCTTAAGTTGCCTTAAGCGGGATTTTCTAAATTTGGCTCCTCTGACTGGACTCGAACCAGTGACATACGGATTAACAGTCCGCCGTTCTACCGACTGAACTACAGAGGAATCGGTTAAGTGCGATGGATGATAGCGGGAGCGTTTCAGGTTGTCAAAGGCTGTTATCGCTTGGCGCGCTTGATTGCCGAACTAATAACCAACGTATTGAAATTATTGCTCAAGTTGAACACAAAAAAGTCATGAAGGGCACGGATTATCGGGCAGGGCCGCACCTTAAAATAGCAGGCTTTGCTTTAGGATGGTGCAGATGAGCCTTGGCCTGGTCACTGATTTCTCATGCTAAATCAGGTGTTTTGGTTAGCAGAATCATTGCTTTTCCTTATTTTACCTGTGGCTTATCAATGAGGTATCACTTTTTCTTAGGCATGAAAACATAATATGGCGCGCTTTTTGCTACCTCTTTAGAGTAACTACTCAGGAGGCAGACATGAATCTTAGACGGCTCAAGTATTTTGTGAAAATCGTTGATATCGGTAGCCTGACGCAGGCTGCTGAGTTGTTGCATATTGCACAACCCGCGCTGAGCCAACAGGTTGCTACGCTGGAGAGTGAACTTGAAAAGCAGTTACTGGTACGCAGCAGACGTGGAGTTACCCCAACAGAAGCGGGGCGGATTCTTTATTCGCATGCACAGACTATTTTGTCTCAGTGTGAGCAAGCGAAAAGTGCGGTCAATGGGGTACGATAATCTGTAAACATATAGATCTAATAGCCAGTCATGATGTCAATGACTGGCTATGTGAAATGGTGTTTTAATAATTATAATCAATGAGGGCTTTTTTTTATTTATTTCATTTTAATTACTGTAGCTTGAATAGATACTCTTAAAATTGTGATATGTGCTAGCAGTACAAGAGGTTCCAGTGTTACATTAATCCTCGTTATGTTTTCTCTACCTCTTTGTGTCAACTCAATGTTGGCGATTTGTGGTGTGTATGACGATGGTTTTTTAACCAAGGAGTTAAAATGAATAATATTCTGTCTCACCTTCTAATAAAGTTGGCAGAAAAGGAAATTAAAGAAAAAGAGCTTGATGCTAAAATTAAGTCATTGGAAACATTAGTTTTTACGATTGTTTCGACATTGGACGATGATAAACTGAGTGCGCTGGCAAAGAGGATGAAAAGTGAGTTAGGGAAAGATACTCAGTGTGCAATGGATCATGGCTACTTAGCCGACGAATTATTAAGTCGCAACATAAACCTGAGCACAACACTTTCATTAAGAGATTAATTTAATTATATCGTTGGTATGGAGAGTTGCAGCATAGCAATATTTTCTCTTTATCATTTATTGATGATAACCATCTTTTATAAAATAATCGGATACTTTTTTGATTAATATGACTTTTAAATAAAAGACGCCGATTATTAACCAGCGTCTTTGTTGAGTGATGTTTATTCTTGTGTTCTTATAAGATGTGCTTCTTTCTGCGAATAAACTGATATGTTATTGCTAAAATAACAAACCAGATCGGTGTGACGAGTAGCGCTTGTAGCGTATCTGGCTGTAGTGTAAGTAAGACAATAACAAAGGCAAAAAATGCCAGGCAAATCCAACACATGAAAATACCCCATGGCATCTTATATTGTGAGCTGGCATGTAAATGAGGTCGTTTCTTGCGATACGCCAGATAAGCACTGAGGATAATGCTCCAGATAAACATGAATAAAATGGCCGAGACCGTAGTGACCAAAGTAAAGACCGTCATTACATTTGGGATCAGATAAATTAATACAACCCCAGACAATAAACAGATGCATGAGAATAGCAGGCCAGCGGAAGGGACTGCTCGTTTGGATAACATACCAAAGCGTTTTGGTGCATCCCCTTGTTTTGCCAAGCCAAAAAGCATTCGGCTGGTAGAGAAAACCCCACTGTTGGCTGACGATGCTGCTGAAGTGAGCACGACAAAGTTAATGACGCTGGCCGCTGCTGGTAAACCCACTAAGACAAACATTTCAACAAATGGACTACGATCGGGGGCGATGGATCTCCAAGGCGTGACCGACATAATCATCACGAGTGAAAATACGTAAAACATAATGATTCGAATAGGAATGGCGTTGATAGCTCTTGGGAGTACGACGCGCGGGTTCTTTGTCTCTGCCGCAGTAGTGCCGACAAGTTCAATACCGACAAAAGCAAATACGGCTATCTGAAAACCGGCAAAAAAGCCACTGAGCCCCTTGGGAAACATTCCCCCGTCATTCCATAAATGACTAAATGATGCGGTTGAGCCCGAGGGGGAAGGAAAATGCATCATCACTAACACTGCGCCAACAATAATGAGTGCCACGATCGCCACGATTTTTATCATAGCAAACCAGAACTCCATCTCGCCAAACAACTTCACGGTGGCGAGATTCAGTGTGAGTAACAAGAGAACGCACAGTAGTGAGGATATCCACTGGGAAAGATCAGGGAACCAGAACTGGGCATAAGCACTAATAGCGACGACATCTGCAATGCCAGTGACAACCCAGCAAAACCAATAGGTCCAGCCAGTGAAAAAACCAGCCCAGGGACCAAGCAGGTCGGCTGCGAAATCACTAAATGATTTGTAATTTAAGTCTGATAGCAACAGTTCGCCCATTGCTCTCATGACAAAAAACAACACGAAGCCAATAATCATATAAACGAAAATGATTGAAGGACCCGCAAGACTGATAGTTTTTCCCGACCCCATAAATAGCCCAGTGCCGATAGCACCGCCGATGGCAATCAATTGAATATGTCGGTTGGTTAAGTTGCGCCTCAACCCTTCATCTTTGCTTGTGTCGGCAAGGCTTGATGCCTCTTTTGGTTGGTCTGTCATTTATTACCATTTCCTGTTTTTATTTGTGATGTTGTCGCGAGCTCTTGAGTGGCTCTCGTTAGTATCGTCATAGGTAAGATAACGTAATCGCAGCATTCATTATAGAGAATGCTTTACATTGATAGTGTGAACAATTGAATTGCACGACATAATTCTGTCTGTTTTTTGCCCTGAATAAACGGAATATTGAATATGAGGGAGAGTTAGGGGTATTCGGCGCGTAGACTATCAAAGTCAGGCATGGCTCACAATGTAATTTGTAGCAATAATAAGCTAAGAAAAAAATTAGAATGAACTATTTGACAGTTGCCTCTAAGAAGAGAATAATCCGTCCCCGTTGGGTCGTTAGCTCAGTCGGTAGAGCAGTTGACTCTTAATCAATTGGTCCGGGGTTCGAACCCCCGACGACCCACCAACAATTCTAGTGTTTTTTTATTTTAATGAATTATTTCCTCTCTGTTATTCGTTGTCGTTTTTTATTCACATTATTTTTGCATAAATTCTTTATTCTATTCTCATCGCGGTATTAAAAAACATTCTGACATAAAATGTTTTTTAACTATTCTGATGTTTTTCCAAATTAAAATTACTACTGTTGAGCAAATGGCAAAAGGACAATTTTACCTGTCAATTCATTTTGGTAAGAAACTGAGATCGGAAGTATAACACGATAGCCTTATTTCAATCGTATTGAAATTAATGAGTGTCCATATCGTTTCGGCATGATCATTGAACCAGTCTGAGAACTTATGCTTGGATAACCGCTTCCTTTCTACCGCTTTACATTGATAGCGAAGTGCTATACTCAATGTGGTTTAATCTTCACCATGCATCTTGGTTGTAAATATTACCGATCGGATTTGAAATAATTGACGGTTATGAATCTGGAGGCTACATGGGATTTGACAGATTGCTAGCTATCGTGGAAAAAAGTCATCAGGATCCAAACTCCATCATCTCATTGTCTGAACTGAGCCAGGCAATCCATGAGATTATTTGCTCGGAGAAAGCCAAAGAGTACAAGATCAATGAATGTTTCACTGAACTAAGGCATCTGGTGGATGAAAGGAAAGCGATTGCCCGAAGACAGTTTATGGATAAGGCTCTGGTAAGTGAATTGACGCAATATAAGAAAATGGAAAGAGAGCTCTTAATCAAGTTGCAGTATTTGAAAGATCAGATGTAACACAAACGTTACTGTGTTGTGTATCTATCACCAGCTACTGATTTGTGTCGTTTTCTGGCAAGGGCATGCTGTTTTATGGCCTTGCCGTACATAAAGATACAGCTGACGGTAAGAAAAAATGCCAGCAGATTATAAATGGGTCACTTATTGACGATAAGCATGTTTGATCTGTTTGATCGTGTTATCAAATACAGCTGCTTGCTCGGCATCTTCCAATTGAGTGATGTATTTTTCCATATTGATGATGACTTTTCCTGCATCTGCTTGACCTATGGCTTTGAGCAACAGTGTTACGGTTGCTTTCAGGCAGGTTACTTCGTGTGACAAGGTTTCTACGGAAGCCGTAGTAGAAAAATCGATGTCGCTCATGTTCTCTCCTCAACAATAAATAGCGCAAAGTACGGTGCTGGTTGCTAGTCTGGCAAATCTACCTGGAGCAGATTTGAACGCTGCGAGCAGCGGCCCCAACGGGCGAGTAACGAACGTAGCCAACGCACAGGCAGCTTGAAGTATGGCGGGTATAAATGGATGCTGGCGAGTATAGCATAGTGCATATTCCTAGCGGTGATTATTAACTCATGAACATATGTAGTGGCGGTTTTTTATACGCTTAACTTAAATTTAATCACATTTAATGGTTCATTTTTATAGATTAAATCAATGATGAAATTTTCTTTGAGAAATATGCGGAAATTTCAACATGCATGTTTTTTAAAGATATGTTATTCATATAACGTAAGCATGATTGGTATAAGTTGTTGATGAATAATACGATTACAATAATGTTTTTTTATTGACATATGAGAACCAATGCCAATTGTATGCCACTGTTTGGCATCAGTTTTTTGTCAATGATATGAGTTATAAACGACATAGGGTTAACAAACTTAAAGTTATCATCCGAATGTTAAGAATGTGATCAATATACACGTTGAACATAACCGTATATTGTTATCATTATGCTGTAGTATCGGTCCTTTATTACTTCATGGCATATTTAAAAATACATATTCATATAAATCAGTGTTCATTATTTTTTAAAACCAACGTAGTATCACCTGCAAGCAACTCTTTATGTAAGTGTTACTCTCTTTTTTGGAGAATTATTCTTTGATTAGCGTTTTTCTTGTTGATGACCACGAACTGGTGCGGGCAGGGATACGGCGCATTCTTGACGATATCAAAGGTCTTAAGGTTGTTGGTGAAGCGTCATGCGGAGAAGATGCCGTAAAATGGTGCCGTAGCAACACGGCTGATGTTGTCTTGATGGACATGAACATGCCGGGAATTGGAGGTCTTGAGGCAACCCGAAAAATTTTGCGATTTTCTCCTGATATAAAAGTTATCATGCTAACTATTTATACAGAGAACCCTTTACCTGCTAAAGTCATGCAAGCGGGCGCTGCGGGATATGTGAGTAAAGCTGCTGCTCCGCAGGAGGTGATCTGTGCTATTCGTGCAGTGCATGCCGGTAAGCGCTATATAGCTTCAGATATTGCTCAGCAAATGGCGTTAAGCCAGTTGGAACCACAGGCAGAAACACCGTTGGAATGTTTGTCTGAGCGCGAATTGCAGATTATGCTAATGATCACCAAAGGGCAGAAAGTGACTGAGATTTCGGACCAGTTAAACCTTAGCCCTAAAACGGTGAACAGCTATCGCTACCGGATGTTCAGTAAGTTGAATATCAGCGGCGATGTTGAACTTACGCACCTGGCAATTCGCCATGGTTTGTTTAATGCGGAGACATTGTTAATTAGTGAGTAATAGCTTTGACGCTTCTGCGTTTCTAAAAACCGTAACTAGCCAGCCTGGTGTCTATCGGATGTATGGTGCAGATGACACAGTTATCTATGTTGGCAAAGCGAAAGACTTAAAAAAACGACTTTCCAGCTATTTCCGCATCAATGTTGCCAGCCGTAAAACGGAGGCTTTAGTCAAAAGTATTCAGCAGATTGATGTGACTATCACACATACTGAGACTGAAGCCTTACTGCTGGAACACAACTACATCAAGCTCTATCAACCACGTTACAATGTCTTGCTGCGTGATGATAAATCATATCCCATGATCTTTCTCAGTGCCGATCTTCATCCCAGATTGGCTGTGCATCGTGGTGCTAAACATGCCAAAGGCGAATATTTTGGACCATTCCCAAATGGGAACGCTGTCCGTGAAACGCTAATGCTGTTGCAGAAGCTTTTCCCTGTTCGCCAATGTGAAAACAGCGTCTATCGTAACCGTTCTCGTCCTTGTTTACAGTACCAAATCGGCCGATGCCTTGGGCCGTGTGTGTCTGGATTAGTCAGTGAGGAGGACTATCAACAGCAGGTGGACTATGTTCGTCTGTTTTTATCTGGAAAAGATCAGCAAGTTCTTAATCAACTGATATCTAAAATGGAAGTGGCTAGCCGGGAATTGAAATTTGAGGATGCAGCACGTATTCGCGATCAAATTCAGGCTGTTCGACGCGTGACGGAAAAACAGTTCGTCTCGGGTGATGGCGAAGATCTTGATGTTATCGGCGTTGCCTTTGACGCGGGTACTGCGTGTGTATATGTGCTATTTATTCGTCAAGGGAAAGTGTTGGGCAGCCGTAGCTATTTTCCCAAAGTGCCTGGCGGGACAGAATTAGGTGAAGTGGTCCAAACGTTTGTTGGGCAGTTTTACCTGCAAGGAAATCTGGCTCGGACCTTACCAGCAGAAATTTTGCTTGATTTCACACTTCCCGATAAAGATCTGTTAACGGAGTCATTAACTGAAGTTGCAGGTAGGAAAGTGCAAATTCAGAGCAAACCGCGCGGCGATAGAGCCAGATACTTAAAGCTTGCCCGTACTAATGCTGCGACGGCTCTGGTGACGAAGTTATCGCAGCAATCTACTATCCATCAGCGATTGAGTGAGCTAGCCCGCGTTTTACAGTTACCCGAAATTAAGCGTATGGAGTGTTTTGATATCAGTCATACTATGGGGGAGCAGACTGTGGCATCCTGTGTCGTGTTTGATGAAAACGGTCCGCTTCGTTCTGAGTATCGTCGCTATAATATTAGCGGTATTACGCCTGGCGATGATTATGCTGCGATGTCGCAGGTACTCAAACGTCGATATGGGAAAGCATTGGATGACAGTAAAATCCCAGATGTGATTGTTATCGACGGTGGTAAAGGGCAGTTAGGGCAAGCGCAGTCCGTATTTGATTCGCTTCAGGTTCCATGGGATAAGAATAAACCTTTGTTGCTCGGTGTTGCAAAGGGGAGCGATCGTAAAGCCGGGCTTGAAACGCTATTCTTTGAGGCGACAGGAATAGGTGTAGCCTTGCCCCCAGATTCACCTGCTTTGCATGTTATTCAACATATTCGTGATGATTCTCATGATCATGCCATTGGCGGACATCGTAAGAAGAGAGCAAAAGTTAAGAGCACCAGTACATTAGAGCTCATTGAAGGGGTTGGTCCCAAACGTCGGCAGGTTCTGCTGAAATATATGGGAGGGCTACAGCCTTTGATGAATGCCAGCGTTGAGGAAATTGCAAATGTACCTGGTATTTCACTCGCATTGGCAGAAAAGATCTTCCATGCATTGAAACACTAGGGACAATGTAGCAACATACTCGTAATATTCACTCCAGCCAAATAGTTACCTAAGCACTATGCAATTTAATATACCGACGTTGCTTACCCTGTTTCGTGTTGCTTTGATCCCGTTTTTTGTGCTGGCGTTTTATCTTCCATTCGTCTGGGCGCCGCTAGTATGTGCATCGATTTTTGTCTTCGCTGCCGTGACCGATTGGTTTGATGGATTCCTGGCTCGTCGCTGGAAGCAAACTACGCGATTCGGCGCTTTTCTCGATCCGGTTGCGGATAAGGTAATGGTCGCTGTTGCGTTAGTTTTGGTGGCGGAACATTATCATTCATGGTGGATTACGTTACCAGCAGCAACCATGATTGCCCGTGAAATTATTATTTCTGCACTGCGAGAATGGATGGCTGAGATTGGTAAGCGTAGCAGTGTGGCGGTTTCATGGATTGGAAAAGTGAAAACTACAGCACAGATGCTTGCGTTGGTAGCCTTGTTATGGCGACCAGAGCGTTTGGTTGAAGGGGCTGGCGTTATTGCTTTGTATATCGCTGCCGTTCTGACTTTTTGGTCAATGTTTCAATATTTGAACGCTGCTCGGCATGATTTGCTTGAACCTTGATCGAAGCGTCTTAAAAACCAGCAAACGAACGAGTTTCGTTGATAATTTTATTGACTCATTCCGCCATGTCAGTAGAATGCACCGCATCAACAGCGGCACTGGTTTGCTGAAAGTTAGCAAAAAAATCAGCGTGTTCTGTGTAAAGCGGGAATAGCTCAGTTGGTAGAGCACGACCTTGCCAAGGTCGGGGTCGCGAGTTCGAGTCTCGTTTCCCGCTCCAAGATTTATCAGTTAAAGTAAGGCGCGTTGGCAGAGTGGCCATGCAGCGGATTGCAAATCCGCCTACCTCGGTTCGACTCCGGGACGCGCCTCCAAGATTCAAGCCCGGGTGGTGGAATCGGTAGACACAAGGGATTTAAAATCCCTCGGCGTACGCGCTGTGCGGGTTCAAGTCCCGCCCCGGGCACCATTGATTTAAGTTAGTAAAAACAACTAGTTATCTAGTGACATCAAACCACCTCGCGGTGGTTTTTTTGTGTCTGAAAAATGACAAGTGGCGGCAAAATGGCGGCAGAGTGGCGCCAGCTTTTTTGAATGATTGGTTTTTTAGGGGCTTAAGGATTGGACGTTCGTAGCGGCCGCATTAAAAATGCGGCATATTTATTCAGGTTGGATAATTAAATCCACATTTGATATTGCTTATCGACGGTAGGATGTGGTGTTACTGGGGTTATCTTTCCTGGCTCAACAATAGAACGCGTAACACTCTCCAGTGTCACAAAGGTATGACCGCAATTTATATTGGTACATTGGTGATAGCGTTCTTTGGTTGACTCACTTAGGTAACGACTGGAACGTGCATGTGCGGCGTGGCGGCAAATCGGACAGTGCATCATAAAAGTACCTCCTATTTTTCGCTTTATTGTATCACTTAATTCAAATATTTGAATTTTGTTGTTATTGACTCTCATATTCCACATTGGACAACAACACTTCCAGCTCTAACTTCGTGGTATAGCCGCCATTACTCAGGGAATGCGTCACTTTTGAGATAGTCCACGGCTGTTCGTCGATCACCTGTTTAAAGCCGCTGACCTGAACGGGGGTTTCTGGGAACAGGTCAGCACGCCCCATCGCCAGTGTGATAGAGAACTCGGCGACACCGCGCTGTAACTTGTCCCATTCTGCCGTTGCCTTACGAATGGCCTGTTCTTTGGTCGCAAAAACCGTGGTGAGTGCCAGTACGTTTTCATCCGTGCCGACCAGATAATCCCCCTCGCGGGATTCTGGCTCCTTCTTGGCCTTTTTCGCTTTAGGGTGTGGCTGTTGGGGTTGTACCCCTTGATGCAATAGCACTTTTTTCTGGCGTTTTACCGTTACCGTTTTCGGCTTTTCAGGCTTTGGCTCTTTGGTATGCAGCCAGCTTGCCGTGACGCCTGTGTACGCGCCCCGGTCAACCAGACTAAAGCTATGCTGATCGCCGTCGCTGCGCTCAATCATCTGCTCCGGGATAGGCTTGCCGCTGGCCGTCTTTCCCGTTCCGGGACGGATAAACAATAAACGCCCGGCCTTGATTGCCACAATTGCCCCGTTTAACTCAGCCAACCGCTTAATAAATACCGCGTCGGTTTCCTGCGTCTGGTCGATATGGGGAATTTTTATCCCTGCGAACCCGTCGGCCAGCATCGGGGCAAGATTGTTACGCTTCGCTACTTGCTCAACAATCGCCCCCAGCGTGGTATCGTGGTAGGACAGCTCACGCCGCGAGTTCAGTGACCCGCGAAAATCAGCACTCCGCGCCCGGATAGTAAGCGTATCCGGCGTGCCACGATGTTCTATTTCATCCACTGTAAAATCACCTTTGCCGATCAGCGCTTCTCCTTCCCAGCCTAAAAACACCGACAGCACCGCGCCCCGGCGAGGTAACTGCAACTGTCCGTCACTGTCGTCCAGCTCAATGTCGAGTTGGTCGGCTTCAAAGCCCCGGTTATCCGCCAGGCTCAATGACAGCAGGCGTGGGCTGATAACGGTTGTGATGTCTTGCTCATTGAGTCGCAGCAGGTACGCGGGAGCGGTTTTACTGCCAGCGCGAACATTCAGCGGGTTAATCATGCGAATAATCCCCCGATGGCGGATTGCGCCTTGTTCGCTATTTCCCCGGCGCTGCCGATCAAGCCCTCCGCCTGCTGGCGTAAATCACCCAGCATCGCAGACAGTGACGAGTCAACGCGGGTCAGCGTGATGGTGAATTCAATTCGTCGGGCGCGACCGTCAGGAAAAAAATCGGTTTTCGTCTGGCTGATACTGTTCACCACGAATACGCCGTAAATGGTGCCGCTGCCTTCAATCAGCGGCCATGCACGCCCCTGATCGGCCATTGTTTCCAGCATCAGCAACGACAGCGTGCCGCCAGTGATTTCCGGCAGCAGTTCCCCCGATAACGTGATTTTCTCTTCTTCAATGCCTAAGAACTGCAACGCGGGGCGCTGACCGACTCGACTGTTTGACGGCCAGCGGTAATCAACGTTGCGCTGCATGTTCTGGTACGGCAGGGTCTGGAGATGGAACACAAACAGCCCTAATGTGAGCATCATCGGGTTAGCCTCCCTGATAACTGTATTGACTGAATGCGCGTGACCGTGCCGCCCGTTCCCGTTGCTCGAGCTGGCGCGTCACTTCCTGCGCGATGTCCTGCGCACTCTGGCCGGGCTGGGCAACGATACTGATGGGTGCGTGAATGCTGATCGGGGATGATGACGTGTTGGCCTGAACCGTCGGCGCGATGGGACGATAAGCCGACATATTCATCGCAGCGGACGCCATCGCCGCCGTGTTCCGGCGACTGGTGACATTGACCGGACCTTCAACGATTTCCGGGCCATGTTCACCGACGACAGCAAATTTCCCCAGCGGGATGCGTCCGCCGTTGTCATACGCGCCGCTGTATCGGGCAGCAATGGCTTTAGCATCATTGCCTTGTGGTGTCGGGGCGTTAATCACGCCCACCTGCAATGCAGCCGCTTCTTTGGGAACCTTATCACTGAGTCCGTCTGATTTTTTATCAATGACGCCCAGTTTTTCCAGTACCCAATCAATGCCGCCCCGTAACAGATTCAATGCCTTTACAGGCATGGTCAGCGCATTTGCCAGCATCTCACCGAATGCCACCCCGGCATTACGGCAACTGTCTAACGTTTCCTGTGTCGATTTAACCGGAGCGACCAACTGTTTAAACCACTCCCATGCCGCTTTTAATTTTTCACCCAACCAATCAAATACGGGTTTCAACGGGGCAAATAGCTCGGCAATTGGCACAAACGCAATTTTCAGCCCTTCCAACACGCCGCCAAAAAATGCGCTAATGGGCTCCCAATACTTACGGATCAGCAATGCCCCGGCGACGATAGCGGCCACAACGGCGACGATAGGCCATGTCAACGCCCCGATAGCGGTAGCCATCGCTCCTCCCGCAATGCTGAATCCGGTACTCAGCAGCCCGGCTCCTGCAATCAGAGCATTAATACCAGTCATGACAGGCCAGACGACCAGCCCGATCCCGCCGAGCACCGCTATTAATGCCGTCGTCGCACCTGCAACATTTACAATCTGGCGCGTCAGCTCCGGGTTAGCCTTGACCCATTCATTGACGCGGGTTAACCATGCCGCCGCAGCCTGCGTGAGTTTACGCAGAGCGCCGTCATCGTCATTGAATAGGTTAAAACGCAGGCTTGCCATTGCGCCCTGTAACCGCCCGATATCGCCTTCGAGGTTATCGCGCAGGGTATCGCCCATGCGATCAGCCGCCCCGGACACATCACCCAGCTTGTTTTCGGTTCCGGCCAGCGCTGACAGAAATTTCGGTATCTGGTCAATCGACAGGTCTTCAATCGGCGTACCAAACAGGGCGATAGCGGCATTTGCCCGTTCCGCCGGATCTTTGATTTTCAACAGCCCGTTGGCGGTTTTCTGCATGGCGACCCGCGCTTTGTCGCCCCCGCTGGCAATCGCATTCGACATTTTGGCGGCGTTGAGTCCGGCGGCGTCATAGGCTTCAATGCTGGCCTTTGACATGTCCGACCCGCGAATACTGAACTCCTTCACCGCGTCGCCTGTCTTGTCCAGTGCAAACTTGCCTTGCTGCGCCATCTCTACTAACAGCGTCATGGCTTCCGAACCGCTGAACCCCATATTGCGGAAGTGGGTCGAATACTCATGCAGGATTTCCGGCAGTTCGCCGCGCATCTGCGCCGACACGCGCTGCATCCCGGATACCATCAAATCAAACGCCTCATCGCTGTTTTTAGCGAGGCCGTTTTTCATCATGATGGCGGCTATCTGTATACTCTCCGACGCGTCACCGCCGAGCGCCGTTTGCACGTCCAGCGCTTTACGCGATATCCGCGCCAGTTCGTTTTCGCCCACATCCCCTAACGCACCTAACGTGCTGCGTGCGGCGGCAACCGCATCGGCTATCTGGTTGATGTCATTGCTGACACCTGACGCGTTAACCGCTTTGATAACGCGAGTGTACTGCTGCCCGTCTGCCGTATTCCCGCCCGTTTGCGCGGCGATGCGTGCACCGTGTCCGTCCGCTTGCACCGACGGTGCAATCAGTTGGCTTCCGGCATACAGTGCTGCTGAACCCAGACCAAACGCCGCCGCGCTGGTATTACGTACCCCGGCAGTAATGGCCTTCCCCCGTTCATAGCGTTGATTCACCCGATTTAGCCGCTCTTGCTGCTGGCTTACACGTGCCAGCGCCGCCCGTTGACGGTTTAGCGTATCGTTTGTGGCAGCAATATCCGTTCTGAGTCGGCGCTCTGCGCCCGCCAGATTGCGCGTATCGATACCCGCATCACGCAATGCGCCGCGCTGCTGTTGAACCGATAACCTCAGTCGGTTTTGTTGCACCTGTAATTCAGCCGCTTTTTTACGGGCATCTTCCAGCGCTTTAGTCTGGGCGCGGGTCGGGTTGGCGGTATTGCGAAACGCAACGGCCAACGCGGCGGCGTCTGCTTTTGCCTTTTCCAGTGCCCGGCCTGTACTCGCCAGTTGGGCGCTGGTTTTCCTGAATCCCTCAATGCGCCCAGCCTGTGCCTCAAGTTTTTTCAACTGCTCCTGTGAACCGTTAATTTCACCCGACAGTGTGCGTGCCGCATCCTGCACCGCCCGAAAGGGACGGGTTGCCTGATCAACGGCGCGCAGTAATACACTGAGTTGTAGACTGTTACTCATTGGCATGTCCGCTGCGTTTGAGCGCCTTGTCGCGCCACAGGATTAACTCGGTTAATGTCATGGGGTACATGTCTGACGGCGACCAGTGAAAAATTACCGCGATATCTGCCATCAGCTCATCGACCGTCAGGCTTCGGGGGAGGTCGCTTGCGGTGATTTCGGCGTCAAAAAACCGATCACCTTGCCAGCAACGGCAATCATATCCGGCAATTCCATGCGGGTGATTTCGGTTTCTGTCAGTGCCGGGACAGTCATACGCGGTAGCACTTTAATCATCGCGTCCACGTCCGAATTCGCCACTGCCGCCAGACTGACGCCGCGCAGCGTTCCGGTATTCGGTTTAATCAGGGTGATAGTGTCGATGACGGTTTCGCCACGTTGAATCGGGGTTTCCAGTGTGACCACGTTGTCGTTTTTGTTCATGATAATTCTCTGTATTTAATGTGAAGAATGTCGGCCAGCGTCGGGCTGGCCTGATAGGGTTACGCCAGACCGATTGCCCGACGCTGCTGCTCCAGACGATCAACGCCGTTGACACGCTCAATCATGTTGATGGTGTCAATCTCGATCATTTCTTTGCCGTCAATGGTCAGCTTGTAATACGTGCATTGAGTGGAAATTTTGGTTTCAGTGTCTTCGCCCTGTTTGCTTTCGCCGCCGTCCATTTCTTTGTGACGACCACGCATCACCACTTCAACGGCTGAAATTTCCCCGGTGTCATCACGCTGGTATGACCCGGTAAAGCGCAGCAATACCGCATCGGCACCCGGTGCCGCATACTGCGCCAGCAGGGTTTCGTCAGCGAACCCGCCCATTGTCCATTCCATTGATAGCGCGTCATCATCAAGCCCAAAATCAATCGGTGCGGTGCCGTTCATGCCGCCGCCGCGATAGTTCTCCAGCTTGCGGGTGAGCTTCGGCAATGTTACGGCGGTGGCAACCCCCATGTAGCTCATGCCGTCATTGAACAGGTTCATAAATTTCAGTTTGCGAGGCAGTGCCATAGCGCGTTAGCTCCTTAGCTGTTGACCGACGCGGCCAGATTCACCAGATATTTATCGGTGATGCGCTGGCGCAGGGTGAGATTTTCCAGTGGGGGAACGGGGGTATAGTCATAATCGATATACAGTTTCCCGGCCTTGAGCGTTTCCTTATCGTTGGCGGTGTCGTCATACCAGCAATCGGCATCAATGATGTAGCCGTTCGATTTCAGCTCGCGGAATTTGGCCTTAATGCCTTCGATAATGTCTTTGATTAGCGTGGCGGTTACAGGCTTATCGACCGCCCACATGTGCGCCTCGGCCATCGTGTCGGCCAGCACTTGCGCGGTGCGGGTGTAGTTCTCAAACAGGAACAGCGGATCGTCAGAACAGGTGCGGTTACCCCAGAATCGGAAGCCGTCTTTACGAACCAGCGTGGTTACACCCGCTTCATTCAGCAAATCGGCATCAGTGCCGGGTGCCTGTAAATCCCAAAATACCGATGCGCTGATGCCCGTCACACCGTTCACACCGACGTTAGACAGGGTTTTATGCCATCCGGTTTCTTGGTCAATTTTGGCGCGCAGTCCTAATGCACGCGCAGTGGCGTAAGCCGTGGCGCTGGCGTTGGCCGTCGTGTCCCACGCGATAAAATCCGGCCAGATCACCATCAGTTCTCGCTGGCTGAAATTTTCCCGGTAGTTGATGGCGTCCGACAGGGTTTTACAGCCCCATGCGCTGACGTAACCGAATGCGCGCAACGACTGACAAATGGACGCTAACGCCGTGGCAACGGGTAGCGAGTCCAACCCCGGCGCACCGAGAATACGAGGTTTAACACCTGTTACCGACAGGGCATCTAACAGGGCTTTCATCCCGGTGTATTTGCCGTTTTCGTCACTGCCGCCGATTACGTTACTGACGGTTTCGTCATCGTCTCCGCCCTCTGCGACACGTACCACAACGGTGACGGGCTTAGACTGGTCGGCAATGGCTGACAGGGCAGCGGCCAACGTGCCTTTTTTCCCGGCCTTGCCGACGGCAGACAGCACATTAGTAATCAGTACCGGGGTATTGAGTGGAAAGGTAGCCGCGTCGGCGTCGGGTGCGGTGCACACCATGCCGATAATCGCGGTTGATACAGTGGAAATAACGCGCGTGCCGTCGTTGACCTCAACAACCTGCACGCCGTGATGATAATCACTCATCTGGCTGACTCCATAAAAATAGGCAAGGCTATTTTGTTGTGGCAGCACGGCATGATCACGTCATGCTTGTTCGTTAACACATCACACAACAAGCGATAAACTTGCTTTGTGTGTATTGGTGTGTATAATAATTTGCAGGTTAGGAGGATACATGAAATCAACTGACCTGATTAAGGAACTGACAGCGGCGGGGTGTGAACTTCGACGGCATAACGGGGGAAGTCACCAAATTTGGTGGTCACCGATAACAGGAAAAACATTTCCTGTACCGCATCCGAAAAAAGATTTACCGCTCGGCACTGTCAAATCCATCAAAAAAATGGCGGGGATCTAATCCCCGCCTTTCTGGAGGCGACTTATGTTTTTCTCAGTGGGTGTAGAAACACCAAAAGATGAAAGCACCGCATACGGTCTGATTGTTCCGGCATTGTGCACCGACGATTACGGGTGTTTCTCTGCCGCTGACAACCAGAAAGATATCGCTCGTATGGCGAGAGAAGCGATTTTATCTATCGTGGATGAGATGGTGATGTCCGGTAACGTTGATATTGAACAGATTAACGATGCTGGGCATCTGGTCTATGCGGGTCAACCTGACTATGCCGATTATGATAGCTGGTTTGTGCTGGATGTAGACCTGTCGGCATTTGATGGAAAGCCGCAACGGCTGAATATTTCACTGCCTGACACGCTGATTAAGCGTATTGACAACCGGGTGAAAGAACAACCGGATACGTACCGTGACCGTAGTCATTTTCTGGCAGAAGCTGCCCGGCATGAATTAAGCTAATGACCCGTATTGTCCAGCCATCTTACGTAAAGAAGCCCACCAAACGGTGGGCTTCGCTTTCCCTGATGTCATCGTTGTTGTTTTAAATTCATAACAATAATGACATTGAGTGCGATTATTTTATAAACGTTTTTACAGATCGATTTATCGTTATCGATCGGTTGTAGCGATCAATTTACTCGCGGGAGAATATTTATAGATAGTCGAGAATTCGGCGCTATAAATGATAGCTATCGCTTGATTATCCCTCTACATGCATCTTGTTTGGAAATGAACTAAATCATTTTTACGCGACAGATTTGTAACAACTAAAGGTATTTATATTTTTGCCGATAACAGCAGCTAATGGAAATCAGTATAAGCATATTATATTATATGCTATAAAGGGTGAAGATAGTGAAAATTGCTTTTTTAAAAGAATGCTTTCACGCCGAAATCATCGGCGTAAATAATAAATTTTCTTGGTTTTCTATTTTTAAGAAATGCCGAAATAATAGGAAGAAGAAATTTTTATTCTTTTGGAGGTTAGCATCATTTCTTTATTTTAAAGAAAGTCGATTTAGCCAAAGGATAGCCAAAAGGATTAATTACAAATTAATGGATAGATACAACACTGAGATAGAGCTTGGAGCCATCATATCACCTGGTTTGTACATAGGTCATCATGGCGGAATTGTTGTCACGCATTTGGTTGATATTGGCAGGAATTTTTCAATTAGGCAGAACACCACAATAGGACTATTTAGAGCAACAACCCAAAGAATAATAATTGGTGACAATGTTTGTATTGGTGCTAACTCTTGTATTATTGGCGATGGCATTAAAATTGGTGATAATGTTAGAGTTGGAGCAATGACGTTTATTAATAAGGATGTTCGTTCAAACTGCACATGTTACACAAAAAAAGAATTAATCGTCAAATAAATAAAGATATTCTAAAGACATCGTTTTTAATAATGATGTTATACCCATTAAGCCTCAAGGCTCTTAGTATGTTAGTGGGGAATCATTAATATTCAATGTGATGGCTATGAGTCTTGAAGTGTTTTGAATATGTGTGTTTAATTGAAATCAGCCCGTTAGGGCTGATATGTTTAAACTACACGCAGACGAAATGAGGCCTCTGCTATTTGTGAGCTAGGTAATAATTGCGCTGCAATCCCTGACGATATTTGAGCATTATTCATTATTAGATGATAACCGATATAAATTCCTATTTTCTGATCTGATGTTACAACGACACTGATGCCGCGCCCATAATTATTTTCAAATGTCCACGTCACATCGATCCAGCGCTCTACACCGTCTGATTTCGATGTTATTTTTATTTGCGGAATAAACATAACTGATTTTCCAGTATACGGATTATCAAATATTAACGATTGTCCCGTCTTGATTGTCAGCGGTGCGGATTCTGTGCCTCCAACATATAAAAACTCCTCTTTTTTAAAACCGAGGTTTTCAGGAGTAAGGGCGATGTCTTGCGTACCATCAAATAGCACACCATTAATTTTGCGTGGTGTGGCGAGTTTAGTTGCAGCGGCGGCAGTTGCGGCTTTCCCCAAATATCGCCCATCGGCCTCCGTTTTATTCCATGCGTTAATGTCACCAGCCAACAAGTTGACATCAGCAGATAACGGTTTTCCGTTAATCTTAATTGAACGTAGCGCATATTTTTGCGCCGCTTGCGCGTCAGTCAATGCGCCCACATCCCCAGCGTTCAGCGTAATATCGGCAGACAGCGCCTTGCCGTTGACTTTACGTGCCGACGGCACACGGCTGTTGGCGTTGGTATTAGCCGCTGCCGCTGATTCAGTAGCCACAGACACTTTATTATCTGTCTCTATTTTGGTGTAAGCGTCAACATCCCCAGCTTTCATCGTAATATCAGCGGAACCATCAAATAACACACCATTAATTTTGCGTTGTGTGGCGAGTTTAGTTGCAGTGGCGGCAGTTGCGGCTTTCCCCAAATATCGCCCATCGGCCTCCGTTTTATTCCATGCGTTAATGTCACCAGCCAACAAGTTGACATCAGCAGATAACGGTTTTCCGTTAATCTTAATTGAACGTAGCGCATATTTTTGCGCCGCTTGCGCGTCAGTCAATGCGCCCACATCCCCGGCGTTCAGCGTAATATCGGCAGACAGCGCCTTGCCGTTGACTTTACGCGCAGACGGCACACGACTGTTGGCGTTATCATTCACTATCTTCACTGCTTTCGGGGTTGCGGCGTGCGTTTCGCTATCGCTGTTCGTCGCGTTGCTCAGTTGCACAAGTCCCTTTACCGTCAGCGTCCCATCAGGGTGTTTACGGCTCTTTTCGTGTGCTTCGATAACATCATCTACATAACCCCGCGTTGCTAACACCACGGCAGGGTCAATTTTCAGTGTGACCGCCTCGGTGCTGCTGACAATCAAAATCATACGCACGGTTTGAATGCGGCCGCTGCCTTCCTGTAATTGGGGTTTGTACGTTTCCGGGCAGTTTGCGATAGCGATCAGATTATCGTCATCGTCGAACAGGCCGATCTCACGAATCCAAAAACCTCCGTCGCTTTCGGGAATAACTTGCTCGGCGATAATCTGACTAGCGTTTTTGGGGTCAATGGTCAGAGTATTGAGCGCAGCCCGGCGCTTTTCACTTATCAGCGCGGTTTGTGCTGGGTCTGGCGTTGGTAATACGCCGCCGCCATCCCCGACGGCCATATAACTGATACTCAGGCGGTTACCCAGCGCGGTAGCGTTAGCCAGTTTGGCCGCGCCGATATTGGTTAACAGGGCAAAATATTTTGCGCTCATGCGGTTACGCTCACGTTGTCGATTAAATGAAGTGTTGCCCCGGTCACATCCAGACCGGACACAGTGATAGTTTCAGGGAAATAGGGGTAAACGGTCAGGTTATCACCGTCGTAAATCGTGGCGGCAACATATGCCGCGCCCTGTGTGTCTAGGTTGATATTCAGCCCCAGCAGGTGACGTGACGCGGGTTTGGCGTCGGCAATCAGCCGCTCCAGCTCGTAAAAGGTTTCTTCGGTGATGCCGCTATCCTGTACGCCAATATCTAACCGGAACGTGCCGGGCTCGCCGCCGTTCTGCCACCACTCAATGATGCGGATCAGATAACCGAACGGCTCCACCACGCGGCGCAATGCACCGATGGTGCCTTTGTGACGATGGATAAAGAACGCATCACGGATCACCTGACGTTTCACGCTCTCCGACCACGCCTCATCCCAGCGGTCAACGGAAAACGCCCACGCCAGATAGGGCAGCAGGTGTGCCGGGCAGGTATCCGGGTTCCACAACTGGCGCAGCGGAACCGGTACGCGGGTAATCTCAGCGCAGGCAGTGGCGGCGGCGACTTCCAGCGCAGACGATCCGACAGGCAGCAGGCGGGTATCACTCATCGGCACCGCCTACACCCAGCCGATAGCCGGAACAGTAGGACGCCTGCGCGGCGGTCAGCACGATATCGTCGGCGGGTGTCGTCAGCTCGACCCGTTGCACGCCTTCAACGTGCAGCGCAGCGTAAATCGCCGAGCGACGAATATCCCGCCCTAATCGGTGCTGCGCACTGATATAGGCTTTCAGCTTCTGCTCGGCAGCGGCGCGCACGGGCTCCGCTTCGGGACTCCGATACAGATACAGCGTGGCGTCAATCTCATACGGCACAATGGCGGCGGATTGCACCGTTACCCGGTCAGCCACCGGGCGCACGTCTTCGCCGTTCAGGGCGGCGGTAACAATGGCGACCAGCTCCGGGCTGGCGCTGCCGTCGTCCTCGCGTGACAGTATCGACACGGTGACGCTGGCCGGGCTGGGGCTGATAACCGACACATCCGCCACGCGCCCGTCGGCGCTGCGTCCGTGGTACTGATAGGCACCGACTGACCCGGCAACGCTCAGTCCCTCAAACGCCTGTTGAATGCGCAGGCGAAAATCGCTGTCGGATTCCATCAGGGCAGGCGTTGGCGGCAGGGTTGAATCGTCAGCCGGGGTGATCACCAGACGGGCAACGTTAAAGTTAGCACCGAGCTGTTCGAGGTCGCTTCCTAGCGCATACGCTACCATTCCGGCACGTGCAGCCTCATTGACGCGCTGATACCACAACAGCTCACGATAAGCACTTTCCTGTAGCAGTTTGACGAGCGGCTCCGACTCCAGCGTTAACGTGCGGGCGACGGCGGCGCGCAGGTCTTCCGGGTAGAGCGACAACAGCACCGCCTTGCGCTCGTTGTAAATGGTTTCGTAGTCCAGCTCTTCCACCACGGCAGGCGCGGGAAGCAGGCTTAAATCAATCATCGCCATCGTGTCAGCTCACAGGAACAGAAAGAGAAACGGCGCTGCTGTCAGTCAGCACGCCCGTAATATCAACGGCCAGCTTGCCGTCAAAGGAACTTGTCAGGTTGATGGCCGTCAGCGTGATGCGTGGCTCCCAGCGCAGCAGCGCCATGTAGCACGCCGCCATCACCTGTAATTTCACAGCAGGATTTTGCGGCTGGTCGATCAGCGCTGACAACAGCGACCCGTAATCCCGGCGCATCACCCGCGACCCAACGGGAGTGATGAGAATATCGCGCACGCTCTGGCGAATGTGTTCGATATCACCGAGGGTCTGGCCGCTGTCACGGCTCATGCCGAGGTAACGTGCTGTCATAGTGGCGCGCCTGTTGTGCCGCCGCTGTCGCCGGGGTGTCGGTGGGTGTGCAACACTTTGCCATTGGACGACAGCGACCCGCCGGAATGCTGAATATTGCCGCGCATTTCGCCGCCTTTTTTCACTTCCAGCGTTCCTGTGATCAACTTGTTGGTGCAGACCACTTCCGGTGTATCCAGCGTGATGCGTGTGGATGCTCTCACCGTGACCAATGGCACCGTAGCGGTGAGGGATTCAGATGCAGTGACAGTGGCGGTTTTAACCCCGCTGACGGTCAGCGCTCCGGTGGCGGGTTCGTACTCGACAACCGCACCGTCAGGAAAGCTGACGTGATACGCATCGGCAGAGGCTGACGGCGCGGGGTTATCATCGGAATAGATGCCGGGTAGCACAAAGGCGGTGTCCAGTTCGCCGCCGATGGACAGAATCAACACTTGTTCACCGATGGACGGTGCCCACCAGTCGCGAGAACGTCCGGCACGGCGGGTTAACCAGTTCAACCAGCCTGTCGTCATGCCTCCGGTTTGTACCCGGCACACGGCGTCCGCTGTATTGACGTGGGTCACGACGCCGACACGGATCATATTGCGCAATAAGCGCTGAATTTCGGTAAGGGTGGCTTGTGTTTTCATGAGGAAAAGAATGCCGCCGGGGGAGAATGGCGGCAATGTGATGCGGTTTGCTGGTCAGTCAGACAACGGGATTATTGAAGTTTTGCCAGTTCCTCGCATTCTGCCCGTTTATCCTTCAATAACCGCATCAACAAATTCACGGTATTAACCGCTGAACCGTGTTTGCAATCCAGTGTCGGGAAGAGTGCTTGCATATGCGGCCAAAAATCCATGGTCAGATATTCCACGGATTTGAATAATGCATTGAGCTGCGAGGTTTGGATATGGTTGAAGATAAGCGGTGTCTCAGGAATATAAAATTCCAGTTCGCAAGGGTGAACAGGCTTTTTCGGTTCAGGCTGAACGGCTTTTGCTTGCGGATTGAAGTAGCATTCTTCCAGTTTCTCGAACACATCCCATGCCTGATCGGTTTCCAGCATCTTGGCGTGACGTGCCGCGCCGCGTTCTGTCCAAAGGATGAGGCTGCGAGCTTGTCTTGCGACAGACTGACTATTTGTCAGTCTGTCATTTTTAACAGAGTCACTATTAGTGACTCTGTGCTTAAAGAGACGTAACTCGTCCCCCTCTATCTTAAAGAAATGCTTCCCCGCCACGAATCGCGTAACGTTGCTACGATGGTTCTTTGTTATGGAATGAGAACTTGTACCGTAAAGCTGAGCTAGCGACTCTGTAGTGATTACAGGTGCTGCGTTATAGGTAAGAACTGACAGGCTTTCTACAGATAGTTGGGTAGTCATAATGACCTCGTTGATTTTTTCGAAGTACCACAAACGGAGTGGTGCCGGGAGGTTCGAAACGGCTCAACGAAACCGCGGACTAATTTCCCTTTCGGGTGTTGTATTCGTCGCCCTCCCGACATTGATCGGGGCATGACCGCGCAGTGCGTTCACTGAATGACAGGCATAAAAAATCCAACACTAACGGGGTTGGTTCTGGCCGCGTTGAGAAGAGGTTTCGACGCCTCGTGGAGCGAACCATAGCGGAAACTGTCAGGTAAAATCAACCGTTTTGTTTATGCACTTGCGCACAGTGCGTGAGTGCATTACAATTGCACGCACAACAAATGAGGGAGCGACGGATGCAAAAAATGCGCAGCATTCATAGCTTTCGGGATCAGTGGCTGGAAGATTTTTTTATGTATGGCAAGTCGCATAAAAAGATACCTGTCGATGTGGTTACATCCTTGTCCCGCAAGCTGGATATCATCAACGCGGCGGTTTCAGCAAAAGACCTACGATCGCCGCCGGGGAACCGATACGAGAACCTTAACCCACCATTGGGGGAATATTCATCCATCAGAGTAAATATCCAATATCGCCTGATTTTTAAATGGGTTGATGGTAAAGCAGAGGATATCTACCTTGACGATCATGGTTATAAAAAGCACAAATAACCCGTAGACCCGTAGACCCGTAGACCCGTAGACCGAAGGAAAATATATGGCACAGGCACAACGCAAGCCGACATCCGTAGGCGATGTCCTGTTATATGAATATCTAGAACCTACTGGTTTGAAGATTAATGACTTGGCGGAAATGCTGAATGTCCACCGCAACACGATCAGCGCACTGGTCAATAACAACCGTAAGTTAACGGTTGATATGGCGTTCCGGTTGGCGAAAGCATTTGATACGTCAGTTGATTTTTGGCTGAACCTGCAAAATAGCGTTGACGTATGGGAAGTGGAAAATGACGCTCGCACTCAGGAAGAAATTAGCCGGATCACTACACTGGAAGATTTTCTGGCGCAGCGTGATGAAAATGTGAAAGATGTAGCGTGATGTTTGCCCCGCACTCGCGGGGCTGATTTCATTTACTCAGGTGTCGAATCACCAAATCGTTTATCCGTTCTTTATCCGCTTGCGTAATGCCTAAAAGCTGACGTTCTGGGTACTGAATCTCTTTGTTGTGACCGCGTTGTTTCTCTGTCTGTCCGTAATGATGGATCTCCGCCACCCGACGCGCTTTATTAGCAAACGCCACCGTTGCATCGTTAGGTGATGCTGTTGCCAGCATGTATTTATTCTTCACAAGCTGCTGAAACATGCGGGCTTTGGCTTTGCCTGACCGGGTATTGACCCGTTCTTTTTTTACTTCAACAAAGCGCTGGATATCACTCAGGTAAAACGAACGGATGGCTTTTCTTTCCGTATCATACCCGGTAAATAACGTGCCGAATCGGGCTTTACGCTTACGCCAGTTTTTCAGGCTCCGCACTTCGCCGTTCCACAGGATTTTCATTCCCCGCTGCACGGTGATGACCTGTGCCTTACGCTGGGTAAATGCCGTACCGTCCGGGCTTTTCTGTTTACGGATACGGGCTTGATTGGTTTTCCGTAAATCGTTAGCAATGTCCCTTGCTAACGCCTTGCGACTGGCGGGAGACATTTTAGCCAGCAATCCCGCCAGTTCATCGTCAAACGGCTTTAGCTCATTCATGCCACTGACTCACTAACTCGCCGCTGATATACAACGACACTGGGCGCTCGACGGGAACAGGTAGTGGCGGCTCTGGCGCGTGGGTGACGTGTAGCGCCTTATCAACCTCTTTGACGATCACCCGCTCGGTCAGTTTCAGGCTGATGCTGATATCACAGCTACCATCATCGTTAATGTCAGCCAGATAGGTAAACCCTTTAGGGTCATTGGCGATATCCGGCTGATTCTCACGTAGCCATGCCTGAATCGGCACCAGTAGCCAGTCGATATCGTCGGTAAAATCGGTGATGACCAGATTCAGCGTGTACTGGTTCTCAAACGACAGCGACCGCGCCAGCGTTGACGCTATCGCGCCGCTGTCGATAAAGATATGCAGCATGTCCGGGTTATTTTTCAGTACCGGCACTGCGTCACTTAAGGCGCTGCGCAGGCTGTTGGGTTTCAGCATGGTGTTGTTCCTGACAGTGTTTGATGGTTTCGACCTGTAGCGCACAGCTCACCAGTGCGCTTTCCAGTTGGCGGTTATCCGCGCTTAAATCACCGTTCGTTTCCGGGCGGCTGCCCGGTATCGGGCAACTCGTTACTTTCGGACAGCCAACGTAAATAAGCGTCGGGGCTGTCAAAGGCGGGGCGGGTGTGCAGCCGCTTAAAATCGTCAGGCAAAGCAGCGCCATACCAGCGGCGTAGATCGGCATTTTCATTGAGTAGCCTCATGATTTTATTATCGCGGGACGCGGCCAGTTGCCCGGCCTGTGACAATTTCGTGCGGAGTTCCGCCTGTTCCTGTTCATTGCGCCGGGCGTTGTCCTGCAACCGACCGAGGGCGGCAGATTGTGCCAGTAATGTGTCTTTCTGCTGACTCAGGGTAATGCCCTGTAGAGTTAACGTGTTTTCGGCACGGGACAGTTGCCACTTAGTGATAACCAGTACGGCCAATAGCCAGACGGCCATAACAGCAAGGAACTGTGTCAGGGGTTTACTCATGCTGCCCCCTTAAGGCAGACGGCGCGCTCACGCTGGCGACGGATTTCAATGCCACGTGATATCTGGCCGTTGACATAGACCCAGCGCAGCAACTGGTCGCAGGCGCTGCGCCACTGGCCTTTGTTGATGAAAAATGCCAGCGTAGAGCGGCACGCCGCACCGACGCCGACATTAAACGCAAAACTCACGATGGCGTCATAGACGGCCTGCGGCATATCAACGGCCATACAACGTGCCAGTGCCTTTTCGACCCGTAGCACATCGGCAACCAGATTGACCGCCGCGTCACGCTCGGTGATGTTTTTGCCCGGCACCACGCCTGCGGTGTGTCCGATCCCGTTCGTCCACACGTTCGCGCTGCATTGGTACGGGCTTAAGCGACAGCCCTCAAGGTCGGCAATCAGCGCCAGCCCCTCTTGTGACGTTTTCAGCAAGGAAAAATCCGGCACTAACGCGGCCAGCGCTAACACCGTGGCGATAACGCAGCGTTTAACGAGTGATTTCATTGATAACCTCGCGGGGGCTGTCGATAGTCTTCAATAGTTGATAGCTCTTGCGGCGGTAGTACCAGTTAACGCCGACGGTGAACACCACCCCCAGCGCCCCGAAATAGGCCGCGAAATCTTGCGGTGTCATAGCGCCGAAAAAGGCCAACGCCACGCTTATCCAGTACGCGATAAATGACGTGATTTTTTCCATATTCAATCCCATAAACTCACCGTTTCTGCGACAGGCGCGGCGGCAATATCCGGCAGGGTTACTGTGGTGCCGTGGGGCAATATCGCCCCGAATTCGGCCAGCCCCGGATTAGCGGCTAACACCGCCTCGACAGCACCCTGTGTACGCCCGTAATGGCGATAACAAAGGGCGTCCAGCGTGTCGCCCTGTTGTGCGATAACGTTCATCAGATATGCCCAATGATGCAGCGGGGCTTATCCTGCAACTGACTGATTGACCAGCGCGCATCACGCCACAACTCATCAATCGTGCCGTCGAGCGCATCGGCCTTACGGTCGCCTTTGGCGCTGGCGTCATAGCCCCGGTAACGCTCGTACAGTGTCGCCGTAGTAATGGCACTGACCGCACGCAGATAGTGATGATGCTTTTCGCTCTGGCCGTCGAGTCGCTCGGCGGGAACGGCATCCAGCGCGGTAAAGCCTGCCGCCATCTGCGTCTTGCGGTACTCGAACAGCTCTGCATTCACTTCGGAAATTGCCGTTAAGGCTGCATGGCGCAGGCGCTCCGGCGTGACGGTGTTCTCAAGGCGCATCAGTGTGCGCAACGTTCCCGGATCCACGTCCGGCCAGAAAAACGTGTTTTCGATTACGGCATCCTGTTTTACAGAGACAGGGATCACCACCGCATCCGGGCGTGGCTCCGCTTTCGCGGGGAAAATCATTGTCGTCATGACAACCTCTGAATAGGTGGGCGGTGGACACAGGCACAGAAAACGGTAAACCGTTCCGGCCTGTGTGCCGCCCGGCGCGGGGCGCGTTGGGTTAACGGCTGGCCGCTGCTTTGCGCAGCGCGGTTTCCAGCCGCTCTATGTCTTTTTTCACACCGCTTCGGCTATCAAGCTGAAAGGCGCGTTTCAGATGAAACAGGGCTTGCTCTGGCTTGCCGCTACGCAATATCAGGCCGATGATTTTGTGCAGTTTGGCGCGTACTTGGTCTGGCATGTCTTCCGCATCGGTCAGCGTCAATGTGTCGATCAGCAGGTCAATATTGACTGTCTGCCCGGCGGTATGGGCGCGGATCCCCGCTTCGGCGACTTCCTCGGCCAACAGGTATGGCGTTGGGCGGGTGTATCCCTCCGGCATCACCAGCTTGTGCGCCAGCGCATAACGGGCAATCTCCAGCGCGCCGGGGACGTCTCCGGCGTCGAGTTTCCACACCATGACCGTCATCAGCACCGCATCCTGCGCACCGCGACCGTTAGCGAGGACACCCGCGACCCACGGCGCATAAGCCTCTAACATGCCTCGTTTCATTTCGGCCTTGCGCTCCATTGAGCGCACCTGTTTTAACGTGCGTTTATCAGCCGCAAGCCGGAACAGCATTTGCTCGTACCCGGTGGCCTGTCGCAGCGGATCATTCTCCCGCCGCGACGCTTCAGCAGCTAACACCCGCATCATGTGACGGCGTGCTGGGCTTAACATGAATTAGGCTTCAGCCTCCGCTTTTGCTTGTGCGTCTTTTTTCCGTTCCTCGTCAGTTCGGAAATCACCCATTTCAATGTTTTCGATCACACAGCCACAGCCGTAATCCTCAACAACGTAATCCTGTTTAATGGATTCGTAGTTTTCGATGCGGTCACGCTTGGCGACTTCTTCAATGTGACGGCGGTGACTGTCGTCCATGTAGTAGATAGACAGGTTATCCAGACGGGTGATCATCAAGGCGTTAGCCGGGAAATAGGGCACGCGAACAGCGGGTAAATTACCGATGCGTTTCTGGCTGATAATTACATCAGCGGCCAGCGTTTCGCTGTTGGGCTGCTGTTGGTTGACCAGAGGAAAATATTTGTCGGCCAGTAACTGACGACCACAAATCACCACCAAGTCGGGGTCTTCCTGATGCCATTCATCGATCAGGGTGTTGGTTGCATCCATGACCAGTGCGTCGAGGTTTACATAAGCTGATGCCTTCCCTAAACCAACGCGAACCGTACCATCAAGCGCCGTGCCGTCGAGCGCGGTAGATTTATCCATCACACGCTTAGGTGATTCGTTACGGTATTTCTGTAACCAGCCTACGGCCACATCCTGCAACAGTGGATTTTTAGCACGATCAGAGGTTGCCGCTCGTTTCACGCCATGCCAGCCCGCCATGATGTAATCCAGTGCCTGACGTTTGGCGATAGCGTTGCGTAAACGCAACTGGAAATCCTGAAAACGCGCCCACAGGTCGAGGGTGTTGTAACGGATATGGAAATCAAAGTTCATCTGTTCGCACTTGTACTGGCGCGCTTCCAGACTCAGTAAATCAGCGGTTTCGCGCTCATCACCGTTTGAGGTGTCCGTGGTGCTGGCAACTGACCCGGACACGCCGAGGCCGATTTTCTCCCCGGTCAACTCGGCAACGGGCACGATGTTGATACGGGTCAGGAAGTCGGACGACTCTTGCACCACTTCCATCAGCGACTGCGTGACGGACGGCTCAACGCTGAATTTCTTACTCAGGGTTTCCACATCAACGCCGTTGATGCTGGCAAGCTGCTTCAGGTAGGCATTAAATTTAAAACGGGTTTCTTTACGCATTGTTTTTCCTGTTCTTTCTGAAAAAGTGGATCGAGGGACAGCGCCCTGTTAGCAGTTGGTCAGCAGCGAGGTTTCACCGTCGCCACCCGTTGCCGGGGGGCGGCGTGTCTGTGACAGGCTTTCTGTGCCGTCCAGCGTGGATTTGAGGTCGGTGAACTGCTGTTCATTGGCACTCAGCTTTTGCGTCAGCGCGGCAATGTCCTGCTGATGACGTTGTTCAAGCTGGGTAAAGCGCTGCTCAACGCTGTCGGCGTTGGTCTGCACCTGCCCGGCCACTTCGGCCACGGCCTCATGCACGTCACTAAAACGGGCGTCATCGCTCGACTGTTTGCGACCAAACAGGGCTTTCACGCGGGTTAACAGCGTCGGCTCAACGTCCGGCAGGTCTTCAAATTCCAATGTCACTTCTGTAGCGACAGAAAAGAGGTTTTCCGGGGACGATTTACGGGTAGCAAGCGGGTTGTGTTTGGCTTTGGCGCTAAATTCCAGCATTTCCGTGCCGAGGCTGGCCGGGTCATCAGTGACCGCCAGACCAACCAGATACGCTTTGCCTGTGTTGGCAAAATTGGGCTGGATCTCCATGGAGGTATAGATTTTCTGGCTGGCTTTATTCATTGCCACCAGTTCATCCGTCGGGGTGATTTTGGCGAACAGCGCTAGCTTGCCGCTGATAGCCGAATCATCATCAATCTTTTCCTTTTTCAGCTCGACGACATCGCCATAGCGACGAAACGGGCTGTCGGGCAGTAAGCCTTTCAGATGCTCGAGGTTGATGCGGCAACCGTAGACACGTGGATCAAACGTATCCGCCATGTTTTGAATATCGTTCGCGTCAATCACGCGACCATCGCAAGTGTCGCCCTCGACACCGACGCGGAACCATTTAGAAACTTTCTTTGCCATTTTCTCATCCGTTGTTTGCGGGAAATCGGGGCGAGTATCCGGCGTGACACCCTGCCGTGCCATCAATCACGGTTCGCTAACCGCTGGCACAACAAGGGGTTAAGGCGGGAAGGGGCGGCGCTGACGTAGCCTTGCCGTCATGAATACCGCCATCGATACCACCATCATCAGCGACCCACGACGACAGGCGGCTTTGCTTTACTGGCAGGGCTTTTCAGTACGTCAGATTGGGGAAATGCTGAACCAGAAAACGCCGACCGTTCAGAGCTGGAAGCAGCGCGACGGCTGGGACGCTATCGCCCCGGTATCGCGTGTTGAAGCCAGTCTGGAAGCGCGGCTTATTCAGCTCATCATGAAGACGAAAAAGGAGGGGCATGACTACAAAGAAATCGACCTGTTAGGCCGTCAGATTGAGCGGCTGGCGCGAGTGAACCGCTACAGCCAGACGGGCAACGAGGCCGATCTCAATCCCAATGTGCGCAATCGCAATAAGGGCGAACGCAAGGCACCGGAAAAGAACGCGTTCAGTGATGCAGCCATTGAGAAGCTGAACGACATTTTCCTGAGTGAGATTTTCGAGTACCAGCGCGGCTGGCATCAGGCCGGGCTACAGCACCGTATCCGCAATATCCTGAAATCGCGCCAGATTGGGGCAACGTTCTATTTTGCGCGGGAGGCGCTGATTGATGCGCTGACCACCGGGCGTAATCAGATTTTCCTGTCCGCGAGTAAGGCTCAGGCACACGTCTTTAAAAACTACATCATCGACTTTGCGCGACTGGTTGACGTTGACCTGAAAGGCGACCCAATGGTGCTCCCCAACGGGGCGCGCCTGTTCTTCCTCGGCACCAACATCCGTACCGCGCAGAGCTACACCGGAAACCTGTATCTGGATGAATATTTCTGGATACCTAAATTTCAGGAGCTGCGCAAGGTTGCCAGCGGCATGTCATTGCACAAGAAATGGCGCAGCACGTATTTCTCCACGCCGTCGAGTCTGGCGCACAGCGCCTATCCGTTCTGGTCGGGTGAGCTGTTCAACAAGGGGCGCGGCAACAAGGATGATCACATCCATCTGGATTTAAGCCACGCGAACCTGTCCGGCGGTGCGCTGTGCGGCGATGGTCAGTGGCGGCAGATTGTGACGGTAGAAGATGCGCTGGCCGGGGGCTGTAACCTGTTCGACCTTGACCAACTCACGCTGGAATACAGCCCGGCAGAATATCAGAACCTACTGATGTGCGAGTTTGTCGATGATAAGGCGTCGGTGTTCCCGTTTGAGGAATTACAGCGCTGTATGGTCGATGCGTTGGAGGAGTGGGAGGATTTTAACCCCTACGCGCTGCGCCCGTTTGCCTATAAACCCGTCTGGATTGGTTACGACCCGTCACACACGGGAGACAGCGCGGGCTGTGTGGTGCTGGCACCGCCGCAGGCTCCGGGCGGTAAGTTCCGCATTCTGGAGCGCTTCCAGTGGAAGGGCATGGACTTTGCCGCGCAGGCCGACGCTATCAAGCTGCTGACGGAAAAATACATCGTCGAATACATCGGCATTGATGCAACGGGTATCGGTCAGGGTGTTTACCAGCTTGTGCGCGGCTTCTTCCCAGCCGCACGCGAAATCAAATATTCCCCGGAAATCAAAACCGCGATGGTGCTCAAGGCAAAAGACACGATCACCAGCGGGCGACTGGAGTACGACACCAGCCACACCGACATCACTCAATCGTTCATGGCCATACGCAAAACCATGACGGCCAGCGGTAACCGTACCACCTATGAAGCCAGCCGCAGCGAGGAAATCAGCCACGCCGATGTGGCATGGGCAACCATGCACGCGCTGTTAAACGAACCCCTGACCGCGATTAACGGTCATGTCCCTGTCAGCATTTTGGATTTTAACGAATGAAAAAGCGTAAATATCGTAAATCACAAGCGGCACCCGTCAGCCAGGCACAGCCGATAGAGGCATTCACTTTTGGTGAACCGTCCGCCGTTCTGGATCGCCGCGACATTCTGGATTACGCCGAGTGTATTCATAATGGCAAATGGATTGAGCCGCCGATCAGCTTTAGCGGGCTGGCTAAAAGCCTACGGGCAGCGGTACATCACAGCTCACCGATCTACGTGAAGCGTAACATTCTGGTGAGCACGTTTATCCCGCACCCGCTATTGAGCCAGCAGGATTTTAGCCGCTTTGCGCTGGATTATTTGGTGTTTGGTAATGCGTTTCTGGAGAAGCGGCTGAACCGAGTAGGGGGCTTATTACGGCTGGAGTCCAGCCCGGCCAAATATACCCGGCGCGGCGTAGAGGAGGATGTTTACTGGTTCGTACAGTCATTCAAAGAGCCGCACCGCTTTGAGCCGGGTAGCGTGTTCCATCTGCTGGAACCGGATATCAATCAGGAAATGTACGGCCTGCCGGAATATATCAGCTCATTAAACTCGGCATGGCTGAATGAGTCGGCGACGCTGTTCCGGCGCAAGTATTATCAGAACGGTGCGCACGCGGGTTACATCATGTATGTGACTGATGCTGCGCAGAGCGGTACCGACGTAGACAAACTGCGCGCCGCAATGAGTAATACAAAGGGGCTGGGGAACTTTAAGAACCTGTTTTTCTATGCCCCCAACGGCAAGCCAGATGGCATTAAGATCGTGCCGCTTAGCGAGGTGGCGACAAAAGACGACTTCTTTAACATCAAAAACGCCAGCCGTGACGATCTGCTCAGCGCCCACAGAGTACCGCCGCAGATGATGGGGATTATCCCGAATAATACGGGCGGCTTCGGGGATGTGGAAAAGGCAAGTCAGGTGTTTGTCAGGAACGAGTTGACGCCACTACAGGAACGAATCAAAGAGGTGAATGAGTGGGTCGGCATTGAGGTAATCACCTTTAAGCCTTATACATTGGGGACTAAACCTGATTATTGATGAAAAGCCACCACCTTGGTGGCTTTTCATGTTCATTCAATAGCTTCAAACTCATCTTGAGGAATCAAAGATGACTTACAGGCTGAATCAAGCGTACCAGATAATTTGCATAATAACCGGTAGTTATGCGGTGCATCATCGCTAATTTTTTCTACTGTTAGTGTCACTGACTTGGGGTCATTTAGCAGCATTTTTTTGACGTCATTACTCAAATATCGTGGACAATAGCCAATAATCTCTGCTGGCTTATCAGCCCGGACAACGACAGCATCACCATCATATGCATTTTGAATGTCTAAACAGAGGCGTAAAACTTGCCCCGATTGAAGCTCTGACACTCGATCATTAGCCATTGAGTTCAAGTAACTTAGCCCATGTAAAAAGAAGAAATGTTCAAATTTTCCATTTGAATCAATTTCAATCTTTTTAAAAACTTGCAGTTGATCTGTGCTCCGTAATCCACCAGAACGAGCCAAAATATCGATTGGATTTACACATTCATCTTCAAATCCTAACCATTTGATAAAACGAGGATATTCTGGACGCTTTGGTGACAAAAGGCGGTTTTTGAATAAAGGGAAAAGCTCTTCTGATACATAAGTTTCACGAACATCAGTCATGCCGCTAAACTTCGTGAATTTAGAAGATTTGAGAGCTCCCTTGGTGTACTTGAAAACATACCCCGAATTGCGCTCTTGCAAATTGCCGACGACATGCCAATCTCGGGTATCCGGTGCCTGCCATGCAACGTAAACGGAGTTTAAGTTATTCATTTTAATAGCCTTTTTCTATTTTCCAATACCATAAGCGCTGCAAACCTTCGTGCGCTGTCGGAAATACACGATGCAGGCACTTGGTTAAACACGTCTGTAATGGAATCTTCTGTTAAAGCGCTCAGCTTACCCAGCCAATGGTTGCGAGCTGCGCTTCTACCCTCGACTGCATATTGGAATGCTTCAACAGTGGGCAAGGGTTTTTTATCTGTTTTTGCTTTAAACAATTCTGAACGAGCTTTATTTACAAAGCACGGGATTTGACGATTTGTATCTTTAGTCGTAAGTCGTTCATTACGCTCATCATCTAACATCTCCCTTCCTAAACTGGCGGCATGATCATATGTTGGACATAAAAACTGCTCGCCAGTTTCATTATTAAGCATGATAGCCCAGTTTTCATGATGGCGATCTTGATTGCTAATCAGTGCATCAAGCATCAAATATCCGCAGAACACATCAGCGGCATTCAATCCGCTCATTTCATAATCACTTGGCGGTGGTTGGATTGATTCTTTATCCAAGCACCCTAAAACCCTTGTTACCGTGTGCTCCCTAACCCTTACAGATTTTTCTCCTGGCTGTAATGGTTGCGGATAATCTGCCGTTGAGCTATGTAATACTTCGTTACCCATAACCATCCTAAACCCCGCAGGGATCAGGTTCTGAGTAACTACGCCAAATTTACCATTATACTTAGCTAACTCATAGCTAGCATGCGGGATATTGAGTAAATGGCATAGCTCTGCAGCACATTTTTCAGACCAGTGTTCACCGGTACCCAGCCTAGAGTACTTGAACAACTGTAAAGTTGTGGTGTCATGTGAATAATAAAACCAAAACTTTTCTTTAGTTCCTAGCTGCTCCAGATCGTTAGCAACGGGGCTAAGCACCACCAGTTGAAAAGGCATGTGATGCTCCTTGTTTGGCTAATTATTTGTATTGATGGTGCCATTTTATCCAAACATAGCCAAAAACTCTAAGGGTTATTAGATATTAGAATGATACTGTATTTTTGTCCAGTTAAAGCGCATGGCATAGCACTCATGACGATCAGTCCAATGCTACATGACTGTCACCGCTGAAGCTAACTTCCTCTAGACAATCGACTGCATCAACAAGTTATAGAAGCTCTTATTAATCAAATTTTATGGACATAAGAGCGAAATATAATATCAGCCTGAAACTGACTACTAGGTATAGAATCACGTCCACATTCCCTCGCGCGCAATGCTATCCCCGCCACGCCTGCCCGCTTTGTGTGTCGCTTTTCATGCACCTGCACGATCCAGCGCGATCCATGTAGGGCAGGGCGTCATAAGGTTTTTGGGTTAAGGGATCCAGCATGCAAATTCATGCACATCCATGCGATGAGCACGACATACTTTATAGCGTTAATTTTTAGTGTCGTAAACAGTAGTTGGACTCACCAGGCCATGTGTTTTTAGTTCGACCTCAACCAGGTGGGATATGGTAGCTAACGCTGTCTGTAGGTCTTTCTTATCGCAATCAGCTACTAACGCTATCTCAGCGATAAATTGCACACGAGAAAGTGCAAGCTGTGCGTTTTCTAAGGTTTCCATACTATTCCTTTTCACTGTTCTTATATACAGTATTTTTCAAAATGAAACGGCAGTCAATAAATTATTCAACGTGTTGTAAATTAAAGATTAAACTGTTTTATTGGTGATTCTGATACATCAGCGTAGTGCTAATAGCCTGGTATCCAAGCTATTCCAGGAAACTCTCACTAAATCCCGACCACTCGTCAGCCTCCGGGTATGAGATAAGTTCACCGTCAATCTTCATCTTTGCGCCACGCGCCAGCGCTTCCAGTTCCCAGCGTTGAGCGGTGATACCGCGTTGGAGTAAATCACGCTGAATACGAGGTATCCGCTTCCGTTCTTCGCCCGTTAATCTGGCCGACGGTGACGGATCTCGGAGGCTATTGGGGTTAAAGTCGCGTTGCTTATGGTTTTTCCTGACGGATTGCTCACGTAGACGCATTCCTAGCGCCCTCACAGCCGCGTCGTCACTCCAGTCAATCGCTGGGTTATCGGTTTCTAATGTCGTTGCTATGCCGCTGTTTTCGGCCTGCTTTTTGACATTAGCGCCCGACCGTTGAGAACCCAACCCACAGTTATTGACAGGACTCCGAGGCGCGCCGGAGGCGCTTTTTAAAGTCAAAGGCTCAAGGTCAACGGCTTTAGAAACGATGCGCCATTCGGTTGTACGGGTTTCAAAAACATGACCTTCGCCCAAGTGTGGGGCGAAAATCCCGACCACCTTTTGCACTTCTTCGTCATACTCGTTGAGCTTGTCCGATACCCGGCGTGCAACACGCACCGTTTGCAGTTCGCGGGAAACATTCGCGCCACCCTGTGCGGCCATGTAGGCGTCAAATTTGCCCGCGTCAGCAGCACAGCGAACCGCCTCGACCTGTTCGTCGAATTGGTCAGTAAGATTGACGCTACGTAACGTGCCGCTTCGGCACTCGCGGTAAGCGCCCATGGTGGGGATACCGATAGCTTTAAATTGAGGGATGCGCCACGTTGACGCCCACGCGGTGACGGCGGAGGCCATATCACGTAGCGGTTTTCCGGTGTCTTTGTCGATCTCACCATCGAGCGCGTAGCCATCGATATTTTTGGCGATGTACTTAGCGATATAGCCAGCAGCACCGCCTTTATTGAGGTGTTTACATTCAAAGCGGTATGTTGCTGCGCCGCGTTCGTTGCCGTCTTCTTTCAGGGCATAACGGCGCATAATATCGATGACTGACTGACGATGCGCGCGCTTGCAAAACAACATCATGTGCCAGTGAGGTGTTCCGTCGTGATGTGGTTCGACAACGCGCATCCCGTACACCTTCAGGTTGTTGTCCTTAAAAGCTGTGCGCATCTTGCCCCATATCTTCACTAGATAGCGCTGGCCGTCTTTCGGCGTAAAGGCTTCATTGTCCCAGCTTCGGTTAAACTGGACTTTCTCATTAGCGCTGCCCTTGCCGATCACACGGGTAGGGTGATACTTCGACGGCGTGGTTATAGTGATAAACATCCCGACTTCTCGCTGTTCGCTGGCGTAACGCTCAATCCCGGCGATAGTGCTCATCAGCTCCATACGGCGAATTTCTGGGTTGGAAATACTTGCCATCACTTTGTCGATCAGGTCGATACGTTCACCTGTTGCGACGTTCTCCAGCTCACAGTTTTTCAGGTAATCCATATTGGCGAGGCGACGCGCCTGTACATCGCGGATCGCCATCTTGCTGGCATAGGGGGACGCCTTTTTACTTACCTGACCGACGGCAATATTCAGCGCCTCACGCCAGCGGGTACGCTGGGCTTTAAGCTGGCGAGTCCACCATTCTTCATTAATCAGACGGGAAACGCTGGCTATTGCCTTACGTATATCCAGCGTGCCTTTGCGGTAGTTCTTCCAGAAAAGCGGGGTGATATTGAACGCACGCGCCATGCTGGCAACATGGCCGAAAAGCTCGGCCTGTGCCTCGTCGGTAAAGAGTGCATCAGGCTGGCCGCCGCGCTCCGCTTTCATGGCATCGCTCATTTCCTCATACGCAGAAAATATCTGGCCGGAAATACGCGCAGCCAGACGCCCCAGCGCTTTGTCATTCATGCCGGGTAGCGTTTGATAGGCGTCAGATTCAGACAGGAAACGCTCGGAGGCGTGGCGATTCATGGCATGGCGGGTATTGATTGCCTCAATACGCGGCCACATGCGCTGCATAAAGCTGTTAATCAGAAAACGATGGGCGCTGAGCTGGCCTTTATTCTTTTGCAGGTAAACGTAGCGACTCAGGCAGATTTCGCGCAGGAAGTGCGGTTGCTGGTTAATTTTCGCTAAAACGGCTTGCCCCTGAGTCCATTCCTCACGGGTAAGCTGCCTTTCTTCTGGTACGATGGCCGGGCGCGGGGCGTTCCACGGATACGCACCCACGAACGCCTCGCGGGTGCTGCCGGGGAAAGGTGGCGGTGGGGTGGGAGCGGAGCGCCCCCGGTGGGTTCGATTCATAGCGTAGCGCCGGAGCAAGCTCCCCGGAGGTCAGTTGTATTTTCTCTTAAACTGGTTGCTCGGTACTGCTTGCCACTTTTCAACGTGACAAAAAAACATCCATCCTCAACGACAGAAGGGAAGTAAAAAGCAACGTCATCACAGGGGACAGTGATGTGCCTTTTTCCAGAAACGAAAGAAAGCGAGGTCATAACCCACCTCGATAATGCTTACTTTTCAGTTCGTGGATACCCTGGCAGGACGCACAACGTGTCACGCCATCAATTGCAGCGCGGCGCGCTTCAGGGATGGGGTGAGCGCAGTCTTCGCACTCAAAGGCAGAAACGCCGCGTTGGACGTTCCGGGCGTTGGCGATCTGGTGCTCTAACATGTCCTGTTGGCGTTGCTGCACCAAGTCCATTGAATCAGGCATGATTTACTCCGCTGAGTTATTCAGTTGGTCAAAGGCTTTCTGGCACAAATCGGCCAGTCGTTTGGATTCAGTCAGCAGGCTTTTGGCGTCAGTAACTTTTTCCATCCAAATAGCCGAGCTAACACCGCGATGAATGAAATCATTGATTAATTTGATTGGTGTTTGATAAACAGCCAGCGTAGATAAATACGGCTGGTCGCCGTCTTCTTTCCCACATTTAATTTCGCCCAGCGCAAAGTCATAGCCGACTTTCACGATTGCATAATTACCGTTGATATCGATGCGGTTATAAGCGGGGTTTTCCATTACATCACCGCCTTAATATATGCACCGGAATGATTAAGGGCTTCGGATTCCTGCCGCAATAATTCGATGATTTCCACGCTACTTAATTCATTGATAGCGGCATGGGTTGCCAGCTTATCCAGACGAGAAGAAAATGACGTGTGCGCATCGGCTTTCGCTTCTTTGCGTGCCTGAGAAAGCATTAATTGAATGCCCTCGTTTTCTGCTTTGCGGTGCATCGCCTGACCGACTGTTTTATACATGTGCATATAATCCTCAGATAATGGGAGTCCCGACGCGGTTAAGCGCCTAATTAATTTCAGGTGGTTATTTAATTCAGATATTCTTCGGGTTTAATTGCCGTGAGAATATCGGGGGCAGCATCAAATAAACTCACCAGTTCATTTAATGCGCGTAATAGTGGTTTACGCCATTGGCATGATTCATCTTCAATACGCCAATAAGGTTGATTAAATTCTTTTTCAGTTAACCCCGCGTGCAAAAATAGGGTTTTTCTCTCGCCAACATTTAACCAGCTCAGAAACGTTGACGTATTCACGCCCCGATTACGTCCTCTTGAGAAAGCCCGGCGCAGTTCATCAATGGCGCAGACAACCCGTTCCCGTTCTGCGGTTGGCATTTCCTCCAGACGGTAAACAGTCTGACCCTTTTTCATCTGTGCATGAAAGCAGATGGTCAAACGGTCGCGCTCATGCAGGCTGTTGTAATACGCACAGGTTTCACGCCAGCGGCTATCAGCAAAGTGCTTGCCGATCACGTTGCGCAGCCCGGCGGGTAAGTTCTGCATACTGCTAACGGTGAATGCTGTCATGCTTTCCCCCGTATAACTAATTTGATAGAACGGATAACCCGCTGGGTGCGACTCACCGGACGAGTACGAATGATGATCCCCTTACGGCCTTTGCCATGGGTGATGGTGAAATCAGGCCGTTGTTCCTCCTGCTGATACCAGAGGAACGACGCGATTGAGATCGGTTGTTCCATATAGTCCTCACAAATAAGATAGGAATAGAGTTGGTTTTACGCTCTGTTTGCAACTTCTGATGCTGCTATGCTAAGCGCGTCGGTTAGCGCTTCGGCTAAAATCACCGGGTCAACTCCTGGTAGCTTAGAATCCCAGTAAGCCCGGCTTCTAACCCAGTCCATCGAGCCATGTATTTGCATCTTGATAACCTTGGTTAGTTCATCTATTAGCTCGGCTTTGGCCTTGCTTGTTTCATAGGGAGTTTGAATTGTCATGTCAGCCTCAAATATTGAAAAATTTAATGAAATCACAGCAGTAGCTTTTTCTATCCTTTACCGTGAGTTTCCTCTGCCTACGGTAATAAAAATCAAAGACCTCATTGGTGATGCTGAGGTTTTTGTTGAAGATCCACGCTTCGGGATGCGCCCGACACCGGAAAATGAATTTGCCTATGCCTGTATGGATTGGCTTGTCGGCGCTGGCTACATCACTGGAAAAACAAAACCGGCGAATTTCCAAACGATTCCTGATTGCGTTCTAACAGCCAAAGGCTTAGAGGTACTAAAAGCTATCCCCGATGCATTACAAGAACCCTTGGGTGATCGTCTCCTTGATGCGACTAAAAGTGGTGGAAAAGAAATGGCTAAGACGGTCGTTAACCAAATATTAAGCACTGGCGTTAGCCTGGCACTTAAATCCGTTGGTTTGTCCGACTGAGTCTTTAAGCCATCACCCAACATTCAGAAACGTCCCGATCCCGCTTAGCGCCTCTACGGCGGAGGCCATCGCGGGATTGGCTTGTATTATCAGTCCCGGTGAAGGCGACTGACTTGTGAGTAAACGAGCAATAGAAATCATTGATTTCCTCCTTCCTATTGGTAACCGCCCACGGATAGACGGTTGCGAATAGGTGCCGGGTTTTAGCCATGCCCGGCGCATGGTGTTGTGGTAGGATCGAATCGCCAAAAACAATCAACCACGTTTTATGCTGATGACTTTCAAAGGAAATGAAGGACTAGAGGCGTTAACGCAGTTCGCATCTTTAGTCGCAACAACGGAAGAGTTCGCAATCACTGCGTCTTTCATCCAATCTAAAATTTCAAGGGCGATTCTCGTATCTCCCCCTTTGAACGCATCTAATAAATTGTTTGCGGCACAATGTATTAATTCGGAATATTTCTGACTTTCAGAAGGATCGTTAAATATGTGCATAAATATTGTTATCTCTTATAAAAGCCGCTCAGAATGGAATTGACGGATTGTTGATAAAAGTGGCAACACTGTTGTGAATAGCCCCCGTATTTTTGAAAACCGCCCGCTTTGTATCGAAGATGCTGAGAGGTTTTTGTCTTTAATTGATGACGCCAAGTTCTATGATGATGCAGGGGTTCCAATCGACCAGATGCATTTAAGTGACAGTGGTCGCACTCAACGCGGCACGCTTATAAAAACTCACCCAGCTCATTAATTTTTAAATGCTATCGGGCTATTACATATAGTTCGGTAGCTATTCCACATCACCCAACATTCAAAGATGCACCGATCCCGCTCAGTGCATCTACGGTGGAAGCCATTGCGGGATTGGCTTGTATTCTGGTTTGCAGCGTCAACCCGACTAACGACAGATAGCGAATGCCGGAATTAATGCTTTCCATAAAAGAATTTCGCCGTGTTTGACTCATTCGCTCGGTAGAGAGGCTTTCTGCAGCGACAGTGCCCACGGCGGCGGTGGCCTGCAATACATACGTGGTTAGCCGTTCTGCTTTCGCTTCGTTGACGGGAACGGCAGGCAAGCAATTAAGCTGTGCCAGTAGGCCGTCGATCAGCGTTGAATCCTCAGAGGCATCCGTGATGGTCAACAGGTCATCGCACGTTAAGCGATGAGGCTGTTCTGGGTTCAGCTTGTTGCGCAGCATCTGCGGGTTCATACCTACCATTTCTGCCAGTTCAACCAGGTTGTGCCTGGTGGCAAATGCGCGACACGCATTGGCATAGTGCGGGTGTTTTGCGATTTGGTAATCAAACATGGTCAAATCCCTATTGAAATCGATAATAAATTCACAAATTTGAATTTACGCACTAAGCCGTGCTTCCCATTCGGCTTCTTTTGTTAGCGCCAGGAGGTTAATCATGGTTCGCTCGTTTTTCGCGGTTTTAGCCCGGATAGGCAGCTTTCCCAGGTGTACCCATTGGTAGCAGGTCGCTATTGGTAATCCGCTGATGCGAGAAAACTCTTTTAATGTGACATATGGTGTAGCCAGAGTGATTGAAAGTGGCGTTTTCATAAGGCATTCTGTTCTGTTAGTTAAGTAATGTTGTAGATAGCTTGTTTTTTCATAATTGCCACTTAGGCTAATCTCAGCATTTCATATTGTCAACTTTATCCTAAGGTTTTTGTGAAATGAAACTCCAGGGCGGTGAAGCCGCTGTACAGCGCTTGATGCAGGCATATGGGTTCAAAATGAAGAAGGAATTGAGCGACCACTTCGGTGCTGGGACAGGAACTATCAGCACCTGGGTTAAGCGCGACTATTTTCCTGGTGAAGCTGTTGTGCGCTGTGCTTTAGAGACTGGAGCTTCGCTAACATGGTTAGCAACGGGTGAAGGCGAAATGTTTCAAGATCTTGCAAAGCCCGCCGAAAGTGCTATTAATAGTGCCTGCATCTCTTTGAAAAAGATCAGGATTGTCGGCGGGAGATTGCAAGACGCCGGAACATGGAGCGTTGATAGCACATTGCTTGATGATTCTGTATCCGAACCCGCTTTCATAGAGAAGGGCAACAATGCCTGGATCGCCGATATGTCTGTGACTCAAGTCAGCAATGGCCGCTGGTTGTTAGATATTGATGGCGATGTGGATGTGTACGACGTAGCCCGCATCCCAGGTAACCGTATTCAGGTATCCGGTAACGCAACTAAATTCGAGTGCTCTATTGATGATGTTAAGGGCGTTGGGATGGTTGTTATTACAATCGGGCATAATTGTTAGCTTTACACAGCATATATAATATTAAGAGGAATTCATGGAAACGAAAATAATTAATGCCCTTGATTTATATTTAGACTCTGAAAACCCACGGCATGATTATCTTGATGAGCAAAATGATATTATTAAAAGACTTATCAAATTTGAGAAAGTTAAAGATCTTGCCAAAGATATATGTGATATGAATAGCACTAGCCCATTTGATAGAATGGGCGTTGTTTTAGATGAGAGAGGAAATTTTATTGTTGTTGAAGGTAATCGTAGAGCTTGTGCTCTTAAATTACTTAAAGACCCCACTCTTGCACCATCTGAAGATAGAGATTTTTTTATTAAAAAATCGAAACTATGTGATGAATCAATATTTGATATTGAATGTGTACTCTTTAGTGATAGAGAAAGCGCTAATCCATGGCTTGCGCGCAGACACAATGGTGAACAAAATGGTGTCGGTTTGAAATCATGGGATGCACCACAAAAAGCACGATTTTTTGACTATAATAATAATGCATTAGCTCTAAGTATTTTAGATTATGCGAATAAATATGGATTTATTACTGAGGAAGAGAAGCAGGATAAAGTATTAACAACGGCTTCTCGATTTTTGGGTAATCCATATTTCAGGACAACGATTGGAGTAGTAACTGGTCGATCTGAGTCAGATGTAAAAATTGATGTTACATTTGAAGATTTTGACAGGGTAATCTCAAGATTTTGTAGAGATCTTTTATCTACTAATGAAAATAAAGTCGTTCACTCTAGAACAAGGAAAATTGACTGGGAGAACTACGCTAAGAGATTAGTTAGTGAAGGAGTCGCGCCTGTACACCATTCGCGTGAGATTATATCTATAAAAGATAAGGAAGAATATTTTAAAAGAAAAAACGCTACGGGCTCTGAAGAAGAGGTAGCTACAGGTGGTAATACCGAAGGATATAAACCAACAGAAAACCTTGGAAGCTATCAGCCGACAGATGGTAACGGGGCACCTGAAGAGCTTGATTTAAATACATCAGATACAGGCTCAAAGGGTGGTTCGACTACCGGGGGTAGAGATAATCAGAGTCCAGATAAAAGAGAGTGTATTATTCCATCGTCTTTTAAAGTAAAAATAAAAAATAATATTTTTAAGAGAATTTATGATGAAGTGAAAAGAGTCAATTGTAATATGTATACACTTTCAGCGACTCTTACATGTCGGGTTTTTCTCGAAAATGCCTATCATGAGTATTATGAACATGTTTATGGGAATTATCCATCTGGAATGGAAACACATAGAATTCTTGGTAAAATTGTAGATTTTCTCGAAAAAGGTGAGAAAATATCTAGGCAATTAACAAAGAAAGAAAAATCTAGCCTATCAGCTCTTAAAAAAGTTCAGTCTAATGAAAATAGTTATCTTTCACCAAAAAGTTTAGGTGCTAATGCACATGGTGCTATTTATCCATCAGATATAGCTATTAAAAGAGAATGGGATAATATTAACGATATTATCTTGTTTATAATGAAAGAGTTGGAACAAAGATAAATTAGTGTATAATGTGATTTTTTAGTATGATTTTAGGAAGAAGATATGTCACAGACTCCATCTCCGTTAAGATATCCAGGTGGAAAAACAGCCATAATTAAAATGATTCATAAAATCATTTATGATAATGGTTTACAGCGCTGTGGTTACTCGGAACCTTATGCTGGAGGGTGCGGATTAGCACTCTCTTTATTATTTAAGGGGTATGTTCATAAGCTCAACTTAAACGACTATGACCGTTCTATCTGGGCATTTTGGCATTCAATTCTTCATGATACAGAGCGATTTGTAAAAAAAATAATAGATACAGAAGTAACATTAGATGAATGGTATAAGCAAAGGGAAATACAAAAGAATAAAAACCAAGCTGAATCGTTTGAACTAGGGTTCTCTACATTTTTTATGAATAGAACAAACCGTTCTGGAATAATACTGAAAGCTGGTGTCATTGGCGGATTTCATCAGTCTGGTAAATATAAAATAGACTGTAGATTTACTAAAAAAAATCTAATAGATAAAATTAATAGAATATCATTATATAAAAATAAAATATCTATTCATAATTTAGATGCAGTTGATTTTTTGAAAAAAATAGATGAAGAAGAAAGTAAAAATAACTTATTTTTTATTGATCCTCCTTATTTTGTTAAAGGTTCTACGTTATATACAAATTTTTACGAGAAAGAAGATCACCGTATCTTATACAATGAAATAATCAAGTTAAAGTCGCCATGGTTATTAACATATGATAATGCGCCAGAGATAAAAGAGTTATATGAGTCATTGATTCAGTATACATTCTCATTGAAATATAGTGCGGCTGATAAAAAAATAGGCACGGAGTTATTAATTCCTTCAGCAGATTTACATATAGATCACTCTGAATTAGGAATACATAAAATTAATTCAATTGATTTGTTGTGCACTGCCTAAGAATTCTTGGAATATATATCTTTCAAATACAAACATTGATAACTGTATTTATATACAGTAAAACTATCCCATTTTTGATAACGAGATAGGATCAATGGCCGTAAGGAAGTTACCCACCGGAAAGTGGTTGAGTGAAACATACCCAGAAGGGCGCGCCGGAAAACGTGTGCGTAAGCAGTTCGTCAGTAAAGGCGAGGCGCTGTCTTACGAGCGCCAGCTCAAGTTTGCGGGGATATCGATTGATACATCTGCGGCAGAAGATGCCGGGCAAAGCCTATCCGAGCTGGTTCAACGCTGGTTCGATATGCACGGCCGTTCTCTGGCTGATGGGGAAGGGCGGTTACGCAAATTAGAGCTGCTTTGTACCAACTTGGGTAATCCGATCGCTAGCCTGTTTACGAAAGCGGATTTTGCTGAATACCGTAAGCAGCGGTTAAGCGGTAAGTTTGGGCGTTTCGATAAGCCAGTGAAGGAATCGACCATCAACCGTGAGCATTCATACTTAAGCGCGGTTTTTAATGAGTTAAAACGCCTGGGCGAGTGGCAAGGGGATAACCCGCTGGATGGGATCCGCCAGTATAAGGAAAGTGACAGCGAGTTAGCCTTTTTGTATCACGATGATATTCGCCTCATCCTTAACGAGTGTGATGCTTCCAGTAATCCCGATCTCGGCAGTGTTGTGCGGATTTGTTTAGCAACGGGTGCCAGGTGGAGTGAAGCCCAGGAGCTAAAGCAATCACAGCTTGTGCCGTACCGTGTGACCTACATTAATACCAAAGGGAAACGTAACCGCACAGTGCCGATCTCTCCGGAACTGTATCAGCGATTACCGCGCCGCCGTGGCCAATTGTTCAGCCCTTGCTATGATGCTTTCCGCCAGGCGCTAAAACGCGCCAAAATTGATTTACCGGAAGGGCAACTAACGCACGTTCTACGGCATACCTTCGCCAGCCATTTTATGATGAATGGTGGTAATATCCTGGTGCTAAAAGATATTCTCGGCCACACCTCGATCCAGATGACGATGCGTTATGCACACTTTGCCCCCGATTACCTGGATGCGGCCGTAACGTTGAATCCGTATGACAGATTGGAAATGGTGTGAAATGGAAAAGCAGCAGAATACAGGTTGGAGTGATGAAGAGTTAAGGGCGTCAGTTGAAGCCTATGTCGAAATGAAGCGGTTTCACCTGGCCGGGCAGACGTTCACTAAGAAAAACTTTTACGACTCACTGGCCGCACGTTTTCCTCGTACCGCTAAATCCTTTGAATTTAGGATGCAAAACATTTCATTTGTTTATCAAGAAATGGGGCGTGACTGGTTGCCAGGTTTAACGCCAGCAACTAACGTCGGCGCTAAAATATTCCCTCGTCTTAAACAGTTTATTGATGAGCTTGATCCGATTGGGGAACTGACTGAAAAACAGTTTGAAGCCCAGGTTAGCGCACTACGCAAAACAGGAGTTAAGGATAAGCCTTCAGGCAACAGCCACCCACCTAAGAAGACAACACAAGCAACTTCAGTGGTACGCGATCCGGAAGTGAAAGCCTACGTCCTCCAGGAAGCGAAAGGCGTGTGCGAATGTTGCCGTAACCCAGCCCCTTTTATGCAAGCTGATGGATTACCCTTCCTTGAGGTACATCACCTTAAGTACCTGGCAAACGGCGGTTCGGATACTGTTGAAAATGCCGCTGCACTTTGCCCGAACTGCCACAGAGCAATGCACTACGCAGTGAATAAAAATGCGCTACTTGAAAAACTATACCTAACCATTCCTCGACTCGTTAAGGAATGAAAAACGCCACTGTCAAAGTGGCGGCAGAATGGTAACTAAGGAAAATAAACAGCACTAACCAGAAACGGGAATCACATGAGTAACAGTAACTTATTGTTTTCATTACTCCCTTACAGGTTTTTAAAATCCCTCGGCGTACGCGCTGTGCGGGTTCAAGTCCCGCCCCGGGCACCATTGATAAATCAATAGACGTCAACCGACGTCTATTTTTTTGCCTAAAACCCACGGTTTTACTAGCTTTTCCTTCATTCCATACTCTCCCAACGTCAACACAATTCAACTGACATCAACTTGCTTGTGCGGGTACAATTGCGGGTATACTTCAGTATGGTAAATCCTTGTACCCTCAATAACGCATTTATTGAAGGAAAAGCATTATGGCACTGACGGATATCAAGGTACGTTCAGCAAAACCGGAAGAGAAGCCTTATAAACTTACCGATGGAAACGGTATGTTTCTTTTGGTCCATACCAATGGGTCTAAATATTGGCGCTTACGCTATCGTTCGGATGGCAAAGAAAAGACGTTGGCGCTAGGTGTCTACCCCGAAGTTTCCCTTTCTGAAGCGCGTCAGAAACGCGATGAGGCGCGAAAACTTATTGCTGCTGGCGTTGATCCTAACGAGCATAAAAAAGCAGTCAAAACTCAACAACAGGATGATGCGCAAACTTTCGAAGTTGTAGCCCGCGCCTGGCACGCCGACAACAAGAAATGGTCTGAATCCCATGGCGAGCGTATCCTGAAAAGCCTGAGCGACAATATTTTCCCCGCTATTGGTAGCAAACACATCTCAGATCTGAAAACACGCGATTTGCTGACACCGATTAAAAGTGTCGAACGCTCTGGGCGCTTAGAAGTGGCTAAACGCCTAAAACAACGCGTGACTGCCATTATGACCTATGCCGTACAAAACGGCTTGATTGACTATAATCCGGCGCAGGATATGGCAGGGGCGATAATGCCTGGTAAAGTTGAACACCGCCCGGCATTAGCACTTGAACGCTTGCCTGAACTTCTTGGCCGGATTGACAGTTACAAAGGTCGTGAATTCACCAAATGGGTTATTAATCTCTCCCTGCTAATTTTTATCCGATCCAGTGAACTCCGTTTTGCCCGCTGGCCGGAAATCGACTTTGAACGCGCTTTGTGGACGATCCCTCCAGAACGTGAACCGATTCCTGGAGTGAAATTCTCCGAACGCGGTTCAAAAATGCACACACCACATCTTGTTCCGCTGAGCCGTCAGGCACTTGAGATCCTTAAAAAGATCAGAGAGGTGAGTGGGCATTGTGAACTGGTTTTCATTGGCGACCATTCGTCACGAAAACCCGTTAGTGAAGGCACAGTAAATAAAGCACTGCAAACCATGGGCTATGACACTAAAACGGAAGTGTGTGGTCATGGTTTTCGCACCATGGCTTGTAGTTCGTTAATTGAATCGGGGTTATGGTCGAGGGATGCGGTAGAGCGACAGATGAGCCACCAGGAACGTAACGGTGTTCGTGCTGCGTACATTCATAAGGCGGAACATTTGGATGAGCGTCGGTTGATGTTGCAGTGGTGGGCGAATTTTCTCGATGCGAACCGGGAGAAGGGGGTTAGTCCGTTTGATTTTGGGAAGTTGACTGTGGATTAATATATGTAGTAAGTGGGCAGGCTGTAGTTCTGTCAGGAAAGAGTTACAGTTTGCTTATTTTCCTATCATGACAGTGGCGATCGTTTTTCATGGAGGACATTTTTAATGAAATCAATAACAACATGTTGTTTATGTTGTTGTAAAATTAATCCCCGATGGGATCCAATTGATATTGGAGTGACGGCTTTCCATTTCACCGAATCGAATTACCCCATTGATTAACACTGTAACGTCAGTAGTTGCTGAAACTCAGCGATTATTAACCATATCATTCAATTTAAAATTTTCAGATAATTTCTTACGGTTTTCAACATTGTGCAAGCCTGAAGATTTTCAGAACAATAATGAGGCAAATACATGGCCATAACGAACGGAAACAACACCGCGTCAATCGGGTTCGAACAGCAAATTTGGGCGGCGGCGGACATCCTGCGCGGCAATATGGACGCGGCGGAATATAAACATGTCGTATTAGGACTTATCTTCCTCAAATACATTTCGGACAAGTTTGATGAGCGATATCAGGCGCTTCTGGCTGATGACGACGATGTGGAGGATAAAGATGCCTACGCCGAAGCAAATGTATTTTTCGTACCGCAGCAGGCCAGGTGGAGTGCTATCGCTGAAGCATCGCGCAAAGAGACTATCGGTATTGTTATTGATAACGCGATGCGGGAAATCGAAAAAGAAAACAAACGGCTGAAAGATATTCTGCCTAAAAATTACGCTCGCGCCGAGCTAGACAAACGCCGACTTGGCAACGTTGTCGATCTGTTTACCAATATTCAGATGATTGAACATGGAACAGACAAAGATATTTTGGGACGTACCTACGAATATTGTCTCGCCAAATTTGCTGAGCAAGAGGGTAAGCGTGCTGGAGAATTCTTCACGCCCTCCTGTGTCGTGCGAACGCTCGTTGAAGTTTTACAACCGTTTAAAGGTCGCGTGTACGACCCCTGTTGCGGTTCAGGCGGTATGTTTGTCCAGTCTGCCGACTTCGTAAAAAACCACAGTGGCAACATCGGTAACCTTTCGGTTTACGGGCAGGATGCTAACCCGACTACACGTAAAATGGCGTTGATGAACCTGGCTATTCGCGGTATCGAAGCTAACATCGGTACTCACAATGACGATACGTTTCGCAATGATTTGCACAAAACACTGAAGGCCGACTTTATTCTTGCTAATCCGCCATTCAACCTGTCGGATTGGAACGATGGCAGCTTAAACGACGATCCACGCTGGCAATACGGTTTACCACCGAATGGGAACGCCAACTTCGCTTGGTTACAACACATGATTCATCACCTCGCCCCAAATGGCAAAATTGGTATGGTGCTTGCCAACGGTTCACTATCTTCCCAGAGCAGCGGCGAGGGTAATATCCGACGAAAAATCGTAGAGAACGACCTGGTGGAAGGCATTATCGCGATGCCCACGCAATTGTTCTACACCACCCAGATCCCCGTATCTTTATGGTTTATCAGCCGGAACAAAAAGCAAAAAGGCAAAACGCTGTTTATCGATGCTCGCAATATGGGAACGATGGTCAACCGTCGTTTGCGTGAGATGACCGCCGAGGATATCGCCAAAATTGCCGCTACCTTTGAGGCGTTCGACAACAATACGTTGAAAGATGTGAAAGGTTTCTGCGCGGCGGTCACGACAGAGGACATCGCCAAACAGGACTTTATTCTCACGCCGGGCCGCTATGTCGGCATTGAGGCTAAGGAAGATGACGGCGAACCTTTTGAGGATAAAATGTCGCGATTGACGGGAGAACTTAGCGTGCTGTTCAAGCGTTCCCATGAACTGGAAGATGAGATTCGCAAGAGACTCGGGGGACTTGGGTATGAGATCTAAGCTATCTGATCTTTGCGTTTTTGCTGACGGAAGGGTTGCCGTTGCCGATTTGAATTTAGACACCTATATATCCACCGAGAATATGCTCCCTAACAAGGAAGGAATAACTTGCTCGACAGGGTTGCCGCGTATTTCACAAACTCAAGCCTATCGAACTAAGGATGTATTGGTATCAAATATCCGTCCATATTTCCGCAAGATATGGTTTGCCGATCACGAAGGTGGCTGCTCAAACGATGTGCTGGTGTTACGGGCAAAAGAAAATGTTTATCCGGGCTTTCTTTATTACGTGTTATCGGACGATAGCTTCTTTGACTACTCTATGAGCACAGCCAAAGGTACGAAAATGCCTCGAGGTGATAAAAGGGCAATAATGGAGTACGAAGTCCCCGATTTGCCACTTGATATTCAGATTGGGATTGCTGATACACTGTCGGCTCTTGATGGCCGGATTGCCATAAATAGAGCGATAAATCATCATTTAGCGTTGCTGAGGTTGGCAACGGGGAGTTCTCCGGACATCAGTCGGGGAAGTAAGGAATCTCGCAAAATAGCGAGACTCCGGCTTTCAAGCGCATTTTGCCGTATGTTCTCCATAATCGGGGCAGCTATCTCGGAGAATTTTCGGACACTCTCAGCGTTTGGAATGTGTAATACGTATCGTCCGATGGTATTGCCCGATACGCGCTGTCTGCCGCTACTTCCGTTCATGTTACGAATAGCATAATTGACGAAGTCTGGGTGACGAGCCAGATAGTAGAACATTTCGTTGCAGTATCCGGGTTTGGAGGTGATGACGATGTACTCGGTTGAACCAAAAGCCACAGTGCCTTTCTCAAGAAAATTTATATACGCGGTTTTTCCGTTTTCAAGGCATGGTGTTATGCGAGCCATGATAGTGTCGCCGTTTGCAAACTTCATCCCCCCTGAAAACGGACGCATAGTCCAGTCAGTCGGGAAAGAACTTCGAATAGGTAAGTTTGCCATTTCTATATATACGGCATCTTGCCCTCGTTTCAAGGAACGGAGCGGGTTTATTTCAGCAATATCTGAAAGGATCCCTGTTGGTTCATCGGCACATTCTTCTATCAGAAATCGCTCGAAAGCAATCTGCGCCATCTGCTCTAAATGATGATTTATCGATCCTACTGTCTCGCATAGACTCATGTTTTGATCCAGCGGTAGGTGAGATGATGAAGGACAAGCTAATAACGGAAATTCAGGCAAATATGGCGGCGATACTGACACAGCGACAATTAGACGGACTACGCCGGGTGCTGACATACCACATGCATAATGTTGACATCACGGCAAGTCGGATCCCCGACGATCAGGAAACCGTTGGAAATGATAGGCTGCTTAATGTGTTTATCTCTGCAAAACGTATCGAAGGTTGTTCGGAAAAATCGCTGAAATATTATGATGCTACCGTTAGCACTATGCTCAAAGCAGTAAAAAAACCAGTCCGTGAGATCGTCACAGACGATCTTCGCAACTATCTGGCGAACTACCAGAAAGCACGAAACTCCAGCAAAGTGACGGTTGACAATATGCGCCGCATTTTTAGTAGTTTTTTCGGCTGGTTAGAGGATGAAGACTATATCCTTAAAAGCCCCGTGCGGCGCATCCACAAGATCAGAACGGAGAAAATCATTAAAGAAACCTTTTCTGACGAGAGCCTGGAGCTGCTCCGTGATGCCTGCGAGGAAATCCGCGATCTGGCTATGATCGATCTACTTGCCTCAACGGGTATGCGTGTTGGCGAACTGGTACAGTTAAACCGCGAGGATATTGGTTTCCATGAGCGGGAATGTGTGGTTTTCGGCAAGGGCGGCAACGAGCGAGTGGTCTACTTTGACGCCCGTACCAAAATCCACCTGTTGAACTACCTTGATGCGCGTAAAGATAACAATCCTGCACTATTCGTGTCGTTAACCCTGCCCCGCGAGCGGCTCCTTATCGGCGGTGTGGAGACTCGGCTGCGGGAAATCGGCAAACGGGCGGATATGCACAAGGTTCACCCGCACAAGTTCCGGCGCACCCTTGCTACCCGCGCCATTGACAAAGGCATGCCCATTGAGCAAGTACAGCGGTTGCTTGGTCATGTAAAGATTGATACGACGATGCATTACGCAATGGTTAATCAGACAAACGTCAAAAATTCGCATAGGAAATTTATTGGATAAGAAAATTATGTCTATAAACGGTTGGAAAGCTTGTTTACTCGGAGATGTCCTGACATTTCAAAGGGGGCACGATCTACCAAAAACCAAAATGATATGCGGTGAATATCCTGTTGTTGGCTCTAACGGGATAATTGGGTATCACAACGAATACACGACAGAAGCTCCTTCAGTCACGGTAGGACGAAGTGGCAATACTGGTAACCCTTTTATCGTATATGACCAAAGTTGGTCACATAATACGACTCTCTATGTTAAAGAATTTAAAAACTCTGATCCTGTGTTTGTATATTACTTGCTGAAAACGCTAGATTTAGGCAATTTTTCCGGAGGGAGTGCTGTCCCTACGCTTAATCGAAATCATATACATTCACTTGAAATATCTGTGCCACCGTTTTCTGAGCAAATCGAAATAGGACGCACACTAAAATTATTGGACGACAAAATCGCCAACAACACAGCGATAAATCATCATTTAGAGCAGATGGCGCAAGCCATGTTTAAGTCGTGGTTTGTGGACTTCGAACCGTTCGGCGGGAAAATACCCACCGACTGGCGAGAAGGTACATTGGGCGAGTATTGCTCGATAAAATCCGGTTTTGCCTTCAAGAGTTCTTGGTGGCAAGAAAAAGGCATTCGTGTTATCAAAATTAAGAACATTACAGATGGCACTTTTGACTTCTCTGATTGCTCCTTCGTTTCTGATGACAAAATATTTTACGCAAAAAACTTCATCGCCACTCCAGGTGATCTGCTGATAGCAATGACGGGGGCGACTATCGGAAAATTTGCCATTATCCCTCAACATGATGAAACACTCCTTGTAAACCAGCGTGTTGGAAAGTTTTTCTTAGGCGTAAATCCTCTAGAAAAATTACCGTTTCTGTGGGGTTTTTTAAAACAAGACGGGGTGTTCAACGAAATAGTGAATCGTGGACAAGGGAGCGCACAGCCAAATATCAGCCCAACAGACATAATGACAATCCCTGCGATCATCCCATTAGATGATACGTTGGCCGATTTCAACAGCAACCTTCGAGCTTGCTTTGAAATAATGACAACCAACACAGCAGAAAACCAAAAACTCGCTACTTTGCGCGACACACTTTTACCCCGACTAATGTCCGGAGAACTATCCGTTGCCGATCTCGGCGACGCTAAATGATGATTTACCGCCCAGCGGCGTTGTGGAATTAACCAATTTTGTCGTTCAAAAACGAACAACGAGAATTAAACGCAAAAATTGCGTTATAAATTTGTAAAAAGGTAATCAAAATGGCCTATACCGAAGCCCATTACGAAAACGCTTGTCTTGAGTTGTTCCGCGATACGTTGGGCTATAACCATGTTTATGCGCCGGATCTGACTCGGGAGTATGCCAATCCGCTTAATATGGACGAACTTCTCCCTGCTCTCAGACGGGTGAACCCCAGACTGCCGGAAGAGGCGCTTGCCGAGGCGGTTTACAAGCTGCGAAACATTGATGGTGGCACATTCCAGCAGAAGAATGTGCAATTTATGGGCTACCTGCAAAATGGTATATCGGTCAACTATTACGATAAAGACGAGCTGCGGGCGGTGTTGGTTCATCTTGTGGATTATGGGGATGTGGAGCGGAATTCATTCACCGTCTCCAACCAGTGGACAATCTGCGAAAATAGCGAGAAACGCCCTGATGTGATCGTATTCTTAAATGGTTTGCCTGTTGTCGTTTTTGAGTTGAAATCACCTTCCCGTGAGGAAACGGACGCTTCTGAGGCATTTCTGCAACTGCGCAACTATATGCATGAGATACCGTCTCTGTTCATATACAACGCTTTTCTCGCTATGAGCGACTTGGCCGTCTCGAAAGCCGGAACCATTACGGCAGGCGAAGATCGCTTTATGGAGTGGAAAACCAAGGATGGCAGCTACGAAAATACGCAGTACGCCCAGTTCGATACGTTCATTGAGGGAATGTTCGACAAAACGCGGCTGCTCGACATCATCAAGCATTTTATCTGCTTTTCCGGCGACGAAAAAATCCTCGGAGCGTACCACCAATATTTTGCTGTGAGAAAAGCGGTCGCCTCCACCAGCAGGGCTACTGCAACAGATGGCAAAGGCGGCGTGTTCTGGCACACCCAGGGCAGCGGAAAATCGCTGTCGATGGTATTTTACGCCCATCTACTACAAAGCACGCTAAATTCTCCGACCCTGGTAGTGCTGACAGATCGCAACGACCTTGACGATCAGTTATTCGGACAGTTTGCCAAGTGCGCATTGTTCCTACGCCAAACGCCCCAGCAAGCCGAAAGCCGTTCTCATTTAAAGGAACTGCTTGCAGGAAGACTGGCAAACGGCATCATTTTCACGACCATGCAGAAATTTGAGGAGGCCTCTGAAGCGCTTTCCGAGCGTCGCAATATCATTGTGATGGCAGACGAAGCCCATCGTGGGCAGTATGGTTTAGAAGAAAAAGTGGACGCGAAAACAGGTCGTGTGATCCTCGGTACGGCACGCATTATTCGCGATAGCTTACCCAACGCCACCTACATCGGTTTCACTGGAACGCCGATATCCAATAAAGATCGCTCCACCATCGAGGTGTTCGGCAACTATATCGATATCTACGATATGACACAGGCAGTGGAAGACGGTGCGACCCGACCCGTCTACTATGAGAGTCGTGTTATTCACCTGAAGTTGGACGAAGACATTCTGCGGCTTATTGACGCGGAATACGACATTATGGCGCAAAATGCAGAAGACTATGCTATCGAAAAGAGTAAAAAGGAACTCGGCAGAATGGAGTCTATCCTCGGGGCGGAACAGACTATCACTGCGTTGTGTGAAGACATCATCCAACACTATGAGGAAAACCGTCAGCACGAGCTGACCGGCAAAGCGATGATAGTTGGTTATTCGCGCTCCATCGCAATGAGCATCTACCGCAAGCTGCTTGAGCTACGCCCTGAATGGGTCGAAAAAGTTGGCGTGGTGATGACCGAAAGCAATAAAGATCCGGAAGAGTGGCGCGGCGTTATCGGCAATAAACGCCACCGCGACGCGATGGCCAGCCGATTCAAGAATAACGATGACCCGCTGAAAATCGCCATCGTGGTGGATATGTGGCTTACAGGATTTGATGTACCATCGCTCGCTACCATGTATGTTTACAAACCGATGTCGGGGCACAATCTCATGCAGGCCATCGCCCGCGTCAATCGGGTTTACAAAGATAAAGAAGGCGGGCTGGTTGTTGATTATGTCGGCATTGCTTCGGCGTTAAAACAGGCGATGAACGCCTACACCAACCGCGATAAGAACAACTACGGTGATACCGATGTCGCCAAGACCGCGCTGCCGAAATTTATCGAAAAATTGGAAGTCTGCCGCAGCCTGTTCCACGGTTTTGACTATTCGGCGTTTCTGTCTACTGATAGCGATCTCGTTCGCGCCAAAACTATCACTGGCGGCGTGAATTTTATTTCAGCTATTGATAAGCCGAAAGTTACCCCAAATCACGAAGACATGGACTTTCGGTATTCAATGGCCGCAGAACCGAAACCCGCCTATGGCGAAGCGCCGAGCAAAAAGGATCTGTTCATCAAAGAATCCATGCTGCTTCGTCAGGCGTTATCTCTTTGTCGTTCGCTAATAAGTGCCGAGCAGCGATTCGAAGCCGCCTACTTTGAGGCGGTACGTACGCTGCTTACTCGCCTCACCGGCGAGGGTAAACCGCTGTCCCTGAAAGAAATTAATGCCCGCGTTAACGAACTACTAAAAGCAAGTATCCAAAGTGATGGGGTTATCAATCTGTTTTCCGATGTAGATACTGGGTTTTCGTTGTTCGATCCAAAATTTCTCGATGAGATCGCCAGGATGAAGGAGCGCAATCTTGCCGTTGAGATGCTGAAAAAACTGCTCGCTGAGCAGGTAACGCTCTATCGCCGCACTAATCTCGTTCAGAGTGAAAAGTTCTCGGAAATGCTTTCTCGCGCCATGAAAGCGTACCTCAACGGTATGCTCTCCAACGAAGAAGTCATCGCTGAACTGATGAAAATGGCGAAGGATATGGCGTCCGCTCAGGCGGAAGGCGATGCGCTGGGATTGACTGGTGAAGAATTTGCATTCTATCTTGCGCTGACCCGTCCCCAAGCTGTGAAAGACTTCTACCAAAACAAAGAATTAGTAGCGATGACGCACGAACTCACGGAGATGCTGCGTAAAAATCGTACTATCGACTGGCAGAAGAAAGAATCCGCACGTGCTGGTATGCGTCGTATGGTCAAAAAGCTGCTGAAAAAATACAAATATCCGCCGGAAGGTGTAGAGGATGCCGTAGCTACCGTTATTGGCCAGTGTGAGACGTGGGCGGATAATTGAGCAACTTTTCATGTCTTTGGCTCTTTGGCTGATTCATTCGTGATAGTAAAATGAGCTTAATTTAAGTCGAGCCAAAGAACTTCTGTTAGGTGGATAAGATAACAACCAATGAGTAACATTATGTTCGACTTGCAAAATTAGTGAGAGCAAAGCACCTTGCTGATCTCTCACGCTACCTTATCAACGTAGATAACCCTGTGATGTTCGGCGTCAGCGATACTTTGCATATGTGAGATTCTGGCGATGAGTAAAAAGGTGAGCAGATCCTTTATGCCATATTTTCTGTAGATATTATTTTTCATGTTGTTGGCGGTTTTATGGGTTATCGTCATTTTTTTTGCGATATCTTTGATTGATATTCCATCCAGCCAATAGCCGAAAAATACTTTCTCATTCGGTGATAACGATATCGTTTTGCCTTTTATTTCCCTGAACGATGACAGGGCAGAGATCACTTTTTCGAACGTGCTAATTGGTGCATGTTTTGATAACAGCAATACCTTTTTAGCCACCATCAAGGGTGTATGTTTACGGTTATTTAGAATAATAATGAATGCCCGTTGATGGTCGGTAATGATGTGCGTCAGTAGCGTCATGTCGATACCGTGTTCAATATCAACAACAGTGATGGGTACATTACCGCCATCCTTATTTCCCAGACAGGTAAACGCCGCCGTGGTGAAAGGGCAGCGGCTGAATATTTCAATGCTCATGGCGATAGTGGTTCAGTGGAAAAATAGCAAAGTGATATCTGACGACGCATCATCCCTGTAACAGCTTTAATACGTTTCCCAACTGCTGATTGGCTTGCGACAAGACGGCCATCAATGCCTGCTGTAGGATCTGGGCTTTTGTCATCGCGGAAACCTCAAGGGCATAATCCGCATCCAATATGCGAGAGCGGGCGGCAGCGGTGGCAATTTTCTCCTGTGACAGCACGGTAGTGACGGATTCGAAGCGGTTCATCTGGCTGCCGTATTCATTGCGGTAACCGTCCAGTTTTTTCAGCGCATTATCGAACGTGGCTAATGCCGCTCTGGCCTGTTCAGGTGTACCCAGCGTCACAGAGGAAAGCCCCAGCGATTGGCTATCTGCTGGCGTTGGGTTGAGGGTGACCGTTTGCAATGCATCACCGAAACTCGCTCCGACGACAAACGTCGTTTCTTTGCTGATCGGCACTGAGGGCGGCAGTGGCGGTGCAGGCTCTGTCGGTGTGGGAAGTTCATCCCAGCTTGCACTGCTATTAAATACGCCGCTGCCAACCACTATGATAATCAGATCTTCCGTCACCTCATCTATGTGAATTTTTTCCAGTCGGTTTGCTGCCCCCACATTCCCATCGTTAAATCCCCCGGTGTTGGCATCTTCAAAGCGGTCACCATCACCACTGTAGGTGATGGTCATGCCCTGATAAGTGGTCTGCGCCCCTGTGTTGATATTGTATTCCCAGGCTTGCAGCAGCGAATCTGCCGAGTAGGTGGCATTGGGTAAAAAGCCGTTATCTTGCGTAATCACGGTGGTATTCATGGTGCTTTCATCCGTTACGCCGTTTGCTGACCAGACAATATCGGCGTCTGCGCCTTCTGCGGGCGTACCGGCCAGATGCCTGCCATCTCGCGCAAAGAGCTGGATATCGTCATCGGCGCTTAATGAGTCGATGGTGATGGTAATATTTTTTGCGCCAGCAGGAATGTAAGCCAGCGAAATCATCCCAGAAGGAAATTGATGATTGATATTGGGGACAGGAAACTTTTCAGCCAGTGGCAACGTGTCGCCCAGTTTGGCAGGCAGGGGGCCTGGTTCAGTGGGGGCCAGCGGATAACGACCAAAAATTTGAGTCGATGAGGCGATACTGTCGATCTCTTCCCTAATCTGCTGATATTCACCGTTCAGGCTGGTCTGGTCGCTATCTGACAGCGTACCGTTTGCCGCCTGCACCGCGAGTTGCCTGCCACGTTGTAGCAGATTATTGATGGCATTAAGCCCGCTCTCGGCAGTTTGCATCAGGCTGAGGCCATCTTTCATTCCGTTAGTGATGACGCTGTTGGCATTCAGATTAGCGGTCATCCGGTTGGCAATCGCCTGACCAGCGGCATCATCCTTCGCACCATTGATGCGCAGACCCGAAGAAAGCCGTTCAATCGCCTGGCTCAATCGGGTAGCCGATTTATCCTGTTGATTCCGTATCGTTAAATAAAGAGAGGTAATCGGAGTCATTGCGCACCAGTCCTGATTTGGCAAAAACAATGGAATGATTTTTATCTGCTGATTATTGATTTACTGGATAACAGGCAATAGTCAGCCCTTCCCGATAATGGAAATAAAAACAGATAAAACATTACGTTATGGTTATTCTCGGCAATAGCTTATCGACGGTGGCGATCAAAAGATAATCGTTTTGATAGATCGATGCGATCGTATCGATCGGCGTTACCGATCAAAAGCGCTCTGAATCAGTGTTCACGTAACGGTATGAAAATTAAGCAGGTCGGTAGTCTGCCCAGTAACCAAAGCAGGCAAAGAAAACGTATTCGTCAATCATTGCCCGACACGCTGGCTGAGTGCGCAGACGGGTGTTAATCCACACCTGAATCTGTCTGTCGGTTTTATCAGCCAGTGATGTCCATTCACGATAAGACAGGCCGTTAAGTAGCTCAGACCAGCACAGGAGTGTTAACGTTTCCTGAATGCCGGGTTCATTTTCCCGATCAAATAGCCTCTGAAGGCTGTCACCCAATTCATCCAGATGTAGTCGGTCACATTCGCTGATCAGAATACCGCCCAGCATCGGATACCGTCGAAGGTAGCGGCTGGTTTCCACCGGCAGAATGGCTCTGCTGGCAGCCTCAATACGCGACACCCTTGATTTCTGCATTAGTTTCGCGGGGACAATCAGATGCGCCTTATGCTGGTCTGGCAGGGAAACTGCCGTCAGGCTCAACCGGTGAAAAGTATGAGTTTTTCGCGTACTGATACCCTGATGGATGGCGTGCGCAGCACTGTCGTCAAGATGGCTTTGGTACTTATCCAGCAACGTGGATAGCGTCGTATTACGCGTCATTTAGAAAAGTCTCCAACATGCTGAATAACAGACAACCGATGTCCTCCGTGGAATCGGATAGCGGTCTGTTATTCAGGGAATAATTAATTAAGAAGAGTGAACTGAAAGGTGTTGTTTCTGGCTGGAATGATGGGATACGAGCAGTGGCCTGGATTAACTATTCAGATGACCTTCTTCTTCAGGTACACAGCCGTTCTCCTCAACGACTACACTGTAGATACCGTCTTTACACGCCGGGCAGAGTTTCTTTCCTGTATAGCGGTTTTGGCACAACACGCAATACCAGGTGTTCGGTTCAGGAGGAACGTAGCTGGCACTGACCTTCTCCCGCAGTTTTTTAATCCTCTCTTCTTCTTTCTCTTCGGGGTCCCGGTAGGCACATGCCTTCAGTTTTCTTGAATCTATACTGAACCGATCATGCTCAAACCAGGCTTCTTGATATTGAGAGCCGTTATGCAGAGTTAACGTACAACCACAGGATGTACACGTCCAGTGACCCTGGGGCAGGCGGCTAGCCTCAGTTGCATTAACAAAACGATTTTTGGCGTTGTTAGCCAGATAGCATTTTAGAAAGCGCATAAATTGATTCCATTCCTGACGATAATGAGCTTAGTGGAAGCGATTGTCCCAACGCTGTTGGCAGGAAAATGAGTTGTGTTTGGAACGTGTGGCTACTGGCGAGACTGATCGATACGTTGCTGTAACCAGGTTTCGACTTCACTTTGCAGCCAGCGAGAACTGCGGCCCAGCTTAATCGGCTTCGGGAATTCACCCAGTTGAATCAGCTTGTAAAACCATTTGTCGGTTAATCCAGTCAATTGGGTGATGAAGGTCATATCGACGAACTGGTCGTTAAGAAGGCGGTAATCGGTAGTGGTGCTCATCGTTTTTTCTCCTCTGATGAATGGAGAAGGAACCGGAAAATAGAAATTGGCGAATTCCTTCAAACGATAAGAACTTGGCGTAATTTTTTAACCGAGAGCTTTAACTGGTCTTTCGCCGCCTGCCAGATACGTGTGCAGCAGGAATACTACTCAACTGGCAAATAACGCCCTGACTTTTCTGATCCTGCTTGCTGAGATAGCTCAGGATGTACTGCATGCCCTTACGCCCTTTAATATCGTCATGTGCCGTCACCCATTCTCCGCGTACTTTGTAATGCTCCTTAGACTCGCAACGATATGAATAACCTTCCTCCCAGGTCACGTACCTCCAGGTATCTCTCAGCGCTTCAAAGACTCCCCAAGCTCGGCGATGTTTCTGACCATTCAAGTAGAATGCAGCGTGAATGTGGTAGCCATGCTGCTCGGTATGCTCCAGTACCCATGCGTAGCCCACCAGCCCGTTGATGTCCTGGCACCTTTGCAGCAATAGCGTTATATCCGCCACTGTGGAATGAATATCGCCTTCAATCCTTGAATCACTATCCCGTTTGTAGGAGAAGTCCACCCGCAGCATCAGCAACTTGGAATAACGCTCAAATAATTGGTTCTGGTGATGTTGCAGCTTACGTTTCAGAGTACGGTGCTGAACGTAGTTAAGATTGATATCGGTAATGTCGTGGTAAGCCATGTCTGAATCTCCATGTGAGTGTAATCGTCATGGGAATGGACATGGGCATCAATTTTGAAATGAAGGCGAGTTCGTGGAACTGTAATGATCACTCAGCCTGAGGTATCGATCTGGAGGGCGGTGGATAATTACGAAATCTCTTCTCTATAAAATATCATTAAATACCTTAATTAAATGTTCGCCGTTCTGAGAAACACACCGTTCAGAACACTAAAGTGCTCCTTGTTTAAGGTCTCAATACAAGCAGTGCTACGCCTGTAGGTAGTGGGTTTTTGTATGAATTTCGTACAATCAGGGGTTTTTAGTAACTGATTGACCTATAATATTTTTGTTATAAAATGTATGTTTATTTACATAACTTGTATGTTTTAAAAATGAACAGCTATTACTCTGCTCGTCAGGCGAAAAACATAGACAAATCGTTTAAGGAATTATTCCGGAATCTCACTGCCAGTGAGGCAGTGAGAGCGCTGAAATTCTCGTTTGTGATAACACCTCTCGATGGGAAAAGTGCTTATCCTGACGACAGAGGACCTGAGCATGCCAGAAAGGTTCACTTTGCACTGAAGCTGTTTCTGAATCACATGCGGGTGCTTAAATACGGGAAGTGCGTTGCCGGGTATTCATGGCTGATGTGCAACGAAAAGCGCACAAATCTGCCCTATATTTACATGTTGTTTTACATAGCTGAGAGCGCCAGTGCCGATAAAATTGCGGAGTGTCTGGGGGAGTTATGGAGCCGCTCGGTGGAAAAAGCGAGCCTGAAAGAAGGATGGCCCGGTTATCCGGTTGTCTTCAATTACAACCTTGAATTGGGTAATCAGCAATTCTGTAAAGGCAATCACGCTCTTCTCGATGGTTATACCGGGAGCCAGAGTGCTGCATTCATATTCAATGACCTGTGCGGTGGTACAGCTAACTTCAAAATTAATTCAGACAATCCGACGTTGTTCCTGAGCTATCTGGGGTCACTCAGATTGAGTATGCATTCAATCCCTGGCGTAAGGGCATGGGGCCATTCACAGTTAAAGGATAAAAAATAAAAAAATCTCAGTTATATATCACCTCATTGAATTACCTCTATTTCAATTCATCAGGCCATCCATCCCGGATGGCCTTTTTCATTCTGAGGCTGATATGAAAAAATCATCAGGCTATGCGCTGATACGCCGCCATCTGCGGCGTTATCCCCGTTCGTTACGTCATGCCCTTATGCAGGAACTGACCCGGCTGGTTGCCTATGAACCGGTGATTGGCATTATGGGTAAAACCGGCGTCGGAAAATCGAGCTTATGCAATGCGCTGTTTCGCAGCGAAGTCTGCGCAGTGAATGCTGTCGCAGCCTGTACCCGTGAGCCACAACGCATTCGTCTGCGTTTTGGGCGTCATTATCTTACGCTGGTTGATTTACCCGGAGTGGGTGAAAGTCAGCAGCGGGATGAGGAATATCGGGCACTGTATCAATCCCTGTTACCGGAGCTGGATATGGTGCTGTGGGTATTGAAGGCGGATGACCGCGCCTATTCTGCCGAGGAGCAGTTTTATCGGGATGTGTTCGGCTCCGTGAACGGTGAGCACACGCCGATACTCTGGCTGCTCAATCAGGTTGACAAGATTGAACCGAGCGAGGAATGGCGCTGGGCCTCTGCGCAGCCGTCATTCAGGCAACGGGAGCATATGGCACAAAAGCGGGCGGCTATCGGGCAACAACTCGGTATCGTGGCAGAGAACATTTTACCGCTTTCCGTTAAAGGCCGTTATCAACTGGGAAAGATGGTGGAGGCGATGATAACCCTTCTCCCAAAGCAGGCTCGCAGTCCGGTCATTCCTCATTTACGTGCTGAGCACCAAACCGAAAGCGCGATAGAGCAGGCCCGGGCTGGATTTTCGGACACGGTAGTCAGTGCGGTGGATTGGATTATTGACCACGCGCCGTTGCCTCAGGTGGCAAAACAGGTGCTGCATGGTGTCACCCATTCCGTTGCCAGAGTGGCAAATGCCGTGTGGTCTTTCTTCTTCGACTAACGTTTTTGCTGCTTCCCATCAGCTTTCTTTATCGTCACCGATCGATTTTGTCGATCGAACCGATCGAATTGATTTGTTATACCGCCATTTCTCCCCGCTATAAAATCGATATTCCATGCTGAGACTTTTTTACTTTTACGAATCAATAACATGTTCATGTAACGCTTATGCGTCTGGAGGGCAATGATGCCGTTGTTGCTGCTTTGGGTGGGGTTGGCAATCGTGTTGGGATGTGTGGCATCCAGCAGCGGTCGCTCATTCTGGGGCTGGTTTATTCTGGGTATGGTCATCGACCCGTTACTGGCCGGATTGCTGTATTACCTGATTTGCAGAGAAAAATAATATGCGAACGCTGTTGAAGCTGTTTGGCCGCTTTATGCGCTGGTATATCACGCTGGTGATTTTTATGGCCTGCCTGCTTTTTATCATCAATACCGTTGGCGGATGGGCCGGTTTTTAACCGAGAGCCCTTCCGAAGGAAAACCACAATGAAAACACAATCTGCACTGTCATGCAGCGGAATGCTGCTGGCCTCCCTGATGGTTCTTCCCATTCTGTCTGTACAGGCAAAGCCTGCTGACAATGAACCGCAAATTATCACCGACAGCGAAGGGCATATGGTTTGCCATCTCTGTGGACCCGACAGGAAAGACAGTTTCTTTATTTCTGACTATCCACAGGGCTATAAAAATAAAACGGATCAGTACAGCAAGTTATGGGACATGACGCGCTATACCATCCTGCTGAATGATGCCATTCCTGCTTACACCGCTAACCGGACACCCGATTTTTATTACATCGATAAATATGCCTCGTCGCCCACCGTTCACTTTATTGAGTTTGACGATGACCGCTCTGATTTATCGGCTGTAGCTAAGGTATCGGTGACGGAAAACAAAAACAACATGCTGCTCACTGTCACCTGGAAGAATGGAGAGAAAAACCGTTTCCAGATGAATAACCAGGTTCTGGCGTATCAGGCACAAGTACTGAGAAACACGCAGGACCAGCTTTTCTGCCGGAATTGCGGTGACAGCGGAAAGGATGTGCTGGTTCAAGGCGCGGATACCGCCACCCTTTATACCCGTCTGACCGATACGCCGTATTACGCCTTTCTGGTGCAAAGTGCCGGAATGGCCTGCCCGGCAGGGAACTGGTATGCCGTCGATAAAACGAAACCCGCACCTGAAATCAAGGCGATTGACCTCAAGGATTGCAGTGAAATCGTGAAGGTTGACAGTACCCATGATGCCAACAACACCACGCTTAACCTCACTCACTACAACGGCAAAAAGGACACGCTGACATTCAGCCATCGTTGAGTGTTACCGCCTCTGGTCATCGGAAGGCTTCGAGCCTGTCGAGTAAAGGAAAATATCATGAAAAAAGCATTTGTCGCACTCTGTCTGGGATTGTGTTCGCTAAGCGTTTTTGCAGAAAAAGCGCCTGTCAGAGTGCAAACCCGTATTGCCTCAGGAAACTGGTATGCCGGTCCCTATTATCCAAGGATATCCGTGACAGCGTTGACAGATTCTGTCGTCGTCAAAGACATTGCGGTTAATCGGGGAAATTGCCAGCACCTTTCCGAAGAATCCTGGAAGCCCGTTCGACTCCGCTTCGGCAGCACTTTTGAAACGACGTTTAAGTCAAAAAACTGGGGAGCCGCCTGTAATGTCCTTGAAATCATTGTCGAGACCGATCAGGGCATATGGGAATTCCAGATGGAATAACGGCTGACCTTATTTACGGTTCCGATGCCTCGTGCGCCTGCGCGAGGCATTGTATTTATTGTGCTCTTGTCATCCATTTCATCCTTCTTTTTCATCATCCATCGTTTAGATAAGGAACTATCATGTCATGCAATTCATTGGCAGGCCACGTTGCGTCCAGAGAGCAACGCATCATCCAGATGGCGCTGTGCCTGCTGGAAAAACGCGTGCGTAAAAATGCGCGACAGTTCAAAACCTCTGAGGACACTAAAAGCTGGCTGATGCTGGAGCTCAGCAACCTGGAGCGTGAAGCCTTTATGGTGCTGTACCTGGATAACCAACACCGTCTGATAGAAAAGGAAATTATAGCGCTGGGCGGCATCAACAGCACCGAAGTGCATCCGCGTGAAATCCTCAAAGCCTCACTTCGTCATAACGCCGCCGCCGTGATACTGGCACACAATCATCCTTCCGGCTGTGCCGAGCCGAGTCAGGCTGACCGCCATATCACCGACAAGCTGAAGGACTCACTGTCACAACTCGACGTCAGAGTCCTCGATCATCTGGTTGTTGGCGGCGCTGACGTGGTGTCATTCGCTGAACGTGGCTGGCTGTGATGAGCACACTTACCACCGCACTTTTATAAGGAAAACATCATGTCATCAATAGAGGCCCCGGAATGGGGATTAAAGTGTACTGTCACGCCGCGATTCGGAGCCAGACTGGTGCAGGAAGGTAACCGTCTGCACTATCTGGCAGACCGGGCCAGCATTGTCGGTACGTTTAGCAAAACAGAAGCCCGTCATCTGGAACGCTGTTTCCCGCAGTTGATTAAGCAGTTGGAACAGAAACTATGCACAGGTGAACTGAATCCTCGCCAGCAGGGCTGTGTCACGCTGCATTGCGACGAATTTACCTGTGAAGCTGATACGCTGGGTAGTTTTGGTTACGTGTATATTGCTATTTATCCCTCTGCTGCGGCAGCAGAATAACCCGTTGTTTCTCTCGCCATCCTGAACGCCTCCCTGATTTTATCGACTTAATCTGAAGAGAATATTCCCATGCAAACCATACCGGAAATCCCGTCACGGGAGGAGCAATCCTGCCCGTCACCTATAGCCGTCTGGCAGCAACTGCTTACCTACCTGTTAGAAAAGCACTACGGCCTGACGCTGAACGACACACCGTTCTGTGAGGAAAACGTCATTCAGGCGCATATCGATGCTGGCGTCACGCTGGTCAATGCCGTCAATTTTCTGGTGGAGAAATACGAACTGGTGCGTATCGATCGCGACGGTTTTAACTGGCAGGAGCAATCACCGTTTCTCACCGCCGTTGATATTCTCCGTGCCAGACGCGCTACCGGCTTGCTTAAAGCATAAAGACTGCGAGTCACTTTCCAGTCACACCACGCCAAACCTATTTATTCCTCTCCCCGATGCATAATGCGCCAGTCCTTAGCGGCTGGCGCATTTGCTTTTATGTATGGACCACAAATGATGCAAATTGAACCCGAGGTTTTGACCGAACATACCGAGCTGATTTGCTCGACCAATATCGAACGTATCGTTACCGGACGTGATACCGCGCTGCAACAGATAGAGCAACTCCTCAATCAGCTACAATCTATTTCAACGTTAACGGCGACTATCGGCGGCGGCACTGCTGAAGACTGGGCATTGAAACAAGGGCATCGTTACGATTGCTGGCTGACAGAAACGCCTGATAAAGCGATGCCAGCCATCACCCGCACGTTGGATCGCAATATCTGGCGCGACCTGATGTTGAAATCCGGCATGTTGTCGCTGATGGATGCCGAAGCGCGTAGCCAGTGGCACAAGAATCTGGATGAGGGGGAGCTACCGGCCATCAGCGAAGCCAATATCCTCAGCACCTTTGAGCAACTTCATCAAAGCAAGCAAGAGGTATTCGAGCGAGGCGTGATTAACGTATTCAAAGGGTTATCGTGGGATTACAAAACCAATCACCCTTGCTACTTTGGTAAGAAAATCATCATCAATAGTCTGGTGACATATAACCGTTGGGGCTTTGGCCTGAACTGGGGCTGGCGACGTGACCAACTGGCCGATCTGGAACGTATGCTCTATCTGTTGGACGGCAAACCTATTCCTGATAATCGGGGTGATCTTACCATCCGGCTGATGGACCATATCCGCGATAATCCCCATCAGCAGGAATACGAAGATGAGTATTTTAGTGTGCGTTACTTTCAGAAAGGTACTGGGCATCTCACCTTTAAACGTTCTGACTTGATCGATCAGATGAACGATATTATTGCCAAACATTATCCGGGGATGTTGGCGGCAAGGTGATTAACCAATCATGTCACATAGGTATATCCCATTGACATATCCCATCAATATTCTATGCTATCGATAGCACAAAATTTCTCCAAGGAGACTGCCATGGAAAAAACTACAGTATTTAAAAGCAATCGCAGTCAGGCGGTACGACTCCCTAAAGCCGTTGCACTGCCGGATGATGTGAAGCAGGTTGATATCGTTGCGATTGGCCGTACACGAATAATTACTCCGGCAGGGGAAAGCTGGGACAGTTGGTTCGAAGAGGATGGGGTAACACCTGACTTTATGATCACCAGAGAGCAGCCCGATGATCAGATCAGGGAAGATTTCTGATGCTGAAATATCTGCTCGATACCAATATTTGTATTTACACCATCAAGAATAAACCGCAGGAAGTCAGGGACGCTTTTTACCGTCATTACGGGCAGTTTGCTATCAGTGCTATCACACTGATGGAACTGATTTATGGTGCGGAGAAATCGGTAAACCCAGAAAAGAATCTTGCCGTGATTGAAGGGTTTTCTGCGCGTCTGGAAGTTCAAAACTACGGTTTTGACGCCGCAGTGCATACCGGCCAAATTCGTGCGGAACTGGCAAAACAAGGAACACCCATCGGCCCGTATGATGCCATGTTAGCCGGTCACGCGCGGTCCGCAGGTTTGATTCTGGTAACGAACAATGTGCGCGAGTTTGAGCGTGTGCCAGGATTGCGCGTAGAAAACTGGGTCGGTAGACAGGCTGACAATAGCCAGTCTTTGTAATATGCTGTCGCAGTTCAACAACTGGCGTCACTGCTAGGTACCGTAGTGAACGGCAGGGCAGGGAATGAAGCAATGTAGGTTGTGGGTACAAATGCGGGTACATGTGCGTTATATTTTAAAGTAAATCCTTTAAATACAATGCTTATAGCATTTTTTTCAAGTCCCGCCCCGGCACCATCACCACATCAATGGACGTCAACAGACGTCTATTTTTTTGCCTAAAATCCACGGTATTACTGGCTTTCCTTCATTCTTTACTCTCCCGACGTCAACACAATTCAACCTACATCAATTTGCTTGTGAGTATACATCTGAGTATATATGTTGGTTCTATCTTGCTCTGTATACTCACAGTAAGTGTAGTGGTCAACTAAAACTGGCCGCCGTGTTAGAGTTATTCCAGTATCTGTTTTCTGATTCGTTTGGTGGCAACCCACC